>JANXYH010000104.1 GCA_025350145.1 Burkholderiales bacterium
CGCACCACCTGGGCCAGGATGCGGTCGGCCCGGCCGGGGTCGGGGCTGGCGCCGGCCTCGGTCAGCGGTTCGGCCAGGCCGGCCAACAGCACGTCCACGGCCAGGAAGCTGCGGTTCATCGCCGCCTCTGCACCACTGACGAAGCGCTCCACCCTGGCCTGGGCGACCTGCACCGCTTCGCGCCGCAGCATCACCAGACCGAACACAGAGGACACCAGCACGCAGGCCACCAACAGCGCCGCGCCCAGCCACAGCAGCGTCGCGGTGCGGCCCAGCCGCAGCAACTTGTGGGGTTGGCCGGTGGCGGGCAAGGTGCTGGAGCTGCTCAGCGCAGCGTGGCCGGGATGCCGACCACCGGCCCGATGGTGCGGTTCCAGATCTCGGCACACTGCGGCCCGCAGCGCTGTATCCAGCGCGGCAGCACCGTGTTGGCCAGCAGATCGCGGCGCTTCTGCTCGTCGGCAGGGCTTGGCTTGACCTCGGTCATGCGGCCCTTGCGGCCGGCCTGACATCCGGCGGCGCCGACATTGCAGGCAATGCCCTCACCGGTTTCGCGCTCGGACTCGGCCCAAATCGCTTGCTCGAGCTTGGGCAACTCGCGCAGGAGCACGGCCCGCACATCGGCCGGCAGGCCGTTCCAGGCGGCGGCATTGGCGGCAAACAACTGCACCCCCCAGGTGATGGGCATGGCGTACAGGTGCGTGGTCGCTTCGAACAGGCCGATGGTGTTGCCACTCATCGTGCCGGTGACGGCGCAATCGAGCTGGCCATTGCGCATCGCCGGCATCAGTTCGGCAAAGGGCGTGGCCACCGGCGTAGCGCCCAGCGCCTCGACCCAGTCGGCCTGGGTCACGCCCGAGATGCGCACCCGACGCTTGGCCAGATCCGCCAGCGAGGCCAGGGGCTTGGTGCAAAACGCCACCTGCGCCGGGTAGACATAGATGGCCAGCAGCTCGATCCCGGACTGCTTGCGCAGGCTCTCTTGCAACTGCGGCCGGAACGCCGCCACCGTCTTGCGCAGCGTCGCCATGTCGGGGTTCAGCCCGGCCAGGTCGGGGGCGCCGATCAGCGGGTCCTGCGCCGCACTGAGGCTGACGATGGCCGTGCCGAATGGCACCACGCCAAGTTGCAGCAGCCGCAGCATGTCCTGGCCGCGGATGCCGGCGCGGTCGAAGGCGACGATCTCGGCGCTGACCTTGCCCCGCGTCAAGGTCGGCAAGGTTCGGGTCCAGAACGGCTCTTCGTGGCGGGTGAACTGGTTCACGCCGGCCAGG
The DNA here is from genome assembly GCA_025350145.1 of Burkholderiales bacterium. GTDB lineage: Bacteria > Pseudomonadota > Gammaproteobacteria > Burkholderiales > Burkholderiaceae_C > Pseudaquabacterium. The sequence goes on from JANXYH010000104.1 coordinate 1,275, forward strand.
CCGCCGACGATGCGCAGCCGCAGTTCTGCGGTCGCTCCCGGGCTGGCGGCGGGCTGGGCCAGGCAGGCGGCGCCCAGCGCGCAGGCGGCCATGGCCGCTGCGGCGCGCCCCCAACCCAAGCCGCAGCGCGAGATGCCGCCTGCTCGTGGCGTGGGCGTTTGCCGATGGCGCAGGAATCGTGGCAACGGAAAATGTGTCATACGCAGGCGCAAACTCCAGTGCCGCGCTGCAACGGGCTATCCCAACAGCGCGCAGTAGCGGCAGATTGTGGCCCGGCCTCAGGCCTGCGGGTCGGCCGAGAAGCCCGGTCGCCGTCCGCCATTTCGGCCAGTGGACGCGCGGCCGGCAGCCAAGCCGGAACCTTGGCCTCGGCCCCGGCGACGCTGCGCCAGCCATGCCGGCAATTTGCGACTACGCTAGCGGCCGTTTGCAGGCATAGCCGCAGGCAGATGGTTCAATTCAGCCGGGCTGCGGCAGCGTCAATTCATTTTGGAGTACAGGCATGGTTCAAGCAAGGGTGTTGGTGGCCCAGGGTGGTGGACCCACCGCCGTCATCAACCAGTCGTTGGTCGGCGTGGTCCAGGCGGCGCGGCGCTGCCTCGGGGTGGAGCGGATCTACGGCGCGCGGCATGGCGTTCGCGGTGTGGTCAACGAGGATTTCGTCGACCTGGCGCGGCAGACCCAGGTCCAGCTTGAGCGCGTCGCGGCCACCCCCGGCGCGGCCCTGGGCAGCACCCGCGACAAGCCCGACGCCGCCTATTGCCAGCGCATGTTGCGGGTGCTGCAGGCCCATGCCATCAGCCACTTCTTCTACATCGGCGGCAACGACTCCTCGGACACCGCGCGGATCGTCAGCGAACAGGCCAAAGCCGCCGGCTACCCGCTGGTGGCGGTGCACATCCCCAAGACCATAGACAACGACCTGGTCGGCAACGACCACACCCCAGGCTATGCCTCGGCGGCGCGCTTCGTGGTGCAGGCCTTTGCCGGCGCCAACCTCGACAACGCCGCCCTGCCCGGCGTCTACCTGGGGGTGGTGATGGGCCGCCACGCCGGCTTCCTGACCGCCGCCGCCGCCCTCGCCCGGACCCGCCCCGACGACGGCCCGCACCTGGTCTACCTGCCCGAGCGGGTGTTCGAGATCGAGCGCTTCCTGGCCGATGTGCAGGCGGTGCAGCAACGCCTGGGCCGCTGCGTGGTCGCCGTCAGCGAGGGCATCCACGACGCCGCCGGCCAGCCGATCCTGGCGCAACTCGCGGCCGAGCTGGAGCGCGACGCCCATGGCAATGTCCAGCTCTCGGGCACCGGCGCCCTGGCCGACCTGCTGTGCGAGCAGATCAAGTCGGGCCTGGGCCTGAAGCGGGTGCGCGGCGACACCTTCGGCTATTTGCAGCGCAGCTTCCTGGGCTGCGTCAGCGAGGTTGACCAGCAGGAGGCGCGCGAGGTCGGCGAGAAGGCGGTGCAGTTCGCGCTCGATGGCGACGAGCACGGCCAGCACGAGGGCTCGGTCGCGATCCAGCGGGTCGGCGACTACGCGGTCGACTACCGTTTGCTGCCGCTGGCGGCGGTGGCGGGCAAGACCCGGGTGATGGAAGACGGGCTGATCGCTGCCAGTGGCAACGATGTCAGCGAGGGCTTTGTGCGCTACCTGCGGCCCTTGCTCGGCAGCAGCCTGCCCCAGGCCCATGGGCTGCGCGACCACCCGGTCGCCAGGCTGCTGGGCGCCTGAGGTCGCGCGTGGGCGAACCAACCTGGAGCAAACACCATGACCGTCAGCACCGAACCCGGCACCATGATCTTCGAGCAAATCGCCACCGGCGGCTGCCAGAGCTATCTGCTGGGCTGCGCCGATACCCGCCAGGCGGCGCTGATCGACCCCGAGGTCAGCCAGGTCGACCGCTACCTGGCGCTGGCCGCGCAGGACGGGTTGACGATCCGCTTCCTGATCGACAGCCACACCCATGCCGACCATTTCTCGGGCACCCAGGTGCTGGCCAAGCGTTTGCACGCCACCCGGGTGATGCACCGCGCCGCACCCGCGCCGGGCCTGGACATGCGGGTCGATGACGGCGAATCGATCCTGCTGGGCAAGCTGCGGCTGCGGGTGCTGCACACCCCCGGCCATACCGCCGATTCGATGTGTTTGCAGGTCGCCGACCGGGTCTTCACCGGTGACACCCTCCTGATCGGCGGCACCGGCCGCACCGATCTGCCCAGCGGCGACCCGGCCCAGCTCCACGCCAGCCTGTTCGGCAAACTGCTCAAGCAGGACCCGGCGCTGCTTGTCTATCCGGCACATGACTACAAGGGCCGCAGCCACTCGACCCTGGCCGACGAGATCGCCACCAACCCGCGCCTGCAGGTGCGGGCGCTGGAGGACTTCGTGGCGATGATGCGCAACCTCAACCTGTCGGCGCCAACCCACCTCACCGAGGCCCTGCGCACCAACATGAGCGGCGGCAAGACGGTGGCGCAGATGCTGGCCGAGGCCGAGTCGCAGGTGCCCTTCATGGCCATGACCGAGCTGCGCGACCGGCTTGCCAGCCTCAGCCCAAGCGGTACCGCTGGCACCGCTGGCAGCGCCGGCAGCGCCGACAACTGCGGCCGGCTGATCGTGCTCGACGTGCGCGAGCGCGACGCCTATGACGCCGGCCACATCCCCGGTGCGGTGCTGCTGCCACGCGGCCAACTGGAGCTGCGCGTCAACACCGTCCTGCCCGATCCGACTGCGCGCATCGTCACCTGCTGCGATTTCGGCCGCATCTCGACCCTGGCCGCCGCCACCCTGCACGAGATGGGTTTTGCCCGGGCGGTGGCGCTGGACGGCGGGATGAAGGCCTGGGCCGCAGCCGGGCTGCCGCTGGAGCTGGCGGCGGTGGGCTGAAGCGGCCCTCCTTCGCAAGGAGGATGGCAGCGCCGGCCCTGGGTGCTAGGCTGAAGCCGGCACTCTGCCTCAAGGATTGGTGTTGCGATGCGCGCGCTCTGGATAGAAGACCACCAACTGATCGGCGACTCGCTGGCGATCTTGCTGCAAGTGGTGATGCCCGAGGTTTCGCTCGACAAGGCACGTGACCTGGACAGCGCCCTCGGCCTGATCGCCACCTTCCGCTATGAACTGGTGTTGCTCGACTGGTGGCTGGGCCCGCATGACGGCCAGGCGACGATGCGCCGCCTGCGCGAGGCCGGCTGCAACACCCCGGTGATCGTGGTCTCGGGCGACGAGCGCGAGGCGGTGATGCGCCAGGCCATGGCGCTGGGGGCGGTGGGCTATGTGCCCAAGTCGGCCGACCCGGACACCCTGGTCGCGGCGATAGGCCAGGCCCTGCACGGCATGGTCACGCCGCGGCTGGCCAGGCCCGAACCGGGCGCGACAGCCCCTGGCGGCCTGCCAGCGATCGACGTTGCGGCGCTCTTCCCCGAGCTGACCTCGCGCCAATGCGAGGTCTTCCGGGCACTGATGCGTGGCCTGTCGGACAAGCAGATCGGCCGTGACCTGGCGATCTCCGACACCACCGTCAAGACCCATGTGCGGGCGATCCTGCAGGCCGTGGGCGTCCACCGCCGCGGCGAGGCGGCCTTCGCGGCACGCCAGCGGGGCAGCGGTGGGTATTGAAGCGGACCCCGAGGCGGACCCCGAGGCGGCCACACCGGCGCGGCTCCAGGCGCTGGTCGAGGCACGCCAACTGCAATTGATCCTGAGCCAGTTGCGCCGGGTGGCGGTCACACATCTGCTGGTCGATGTCGTTGTTGCCTGGCTGGCCTGGCGCGCCGGCCTGGGTTGGCTGGCGGGGCTGTGGCTGTTGGTGATCGCCGCGATGGTGCTGGTCCGCGACCGTTATGTCCGCCGGCAGCAGGCCCAGACACTGCCCGATGTGCCAGCGGCGCTGGCGCATCTGCGCGCATGGCTGGTCTTGATCGGCTTGGCTCAGGTGGCGGTGATGGCCCTGGTGTTCTCGCGCCCGCCGGGCGACGCGCATTACCTGCTGACGATGGTGATGCTGGGCACGTCCGCCGGGGCGGTCATGGTGGTGGCCGGGCACACGCGCGGCTTCATGCCCTGGGCCGGGGTGTTCTTCGGGGGACTGGCGCTGTGTTGGCTGTCGCACCTGGATCTCGAAGGCCTGCTGGTGGCCTTGTTGATCCTGTCCCTGCTGTCCACCCTGGTCGCGGCGGTGCGCGACCAGGGCCGCACCCTGGCCAACCTGGTCAGCCTGTCGGAGGCGCTGCGCCTGGAGCGGGACAAGCAGTCGCGCTTGTCGGCCGAATTGGCCCAGGCACGTGACCGCGCCGAGCGCGCCAGCCAGGCCAAAACCCGCTTTTTTGCCTCGGCCAGCCACGATCTGCGCCAGCCGCTGACCGCGCTGTCGTTCAACGCCGCGACGCTGCGCCTGCTGGCGCAACGCCTGGCCGATGACGACCTGAGCCAGGTCAGCGACGGCATTCGGCGGGCCCTGGCGGAGAGCCAGGGCCTGCTCGACAGCGTGCTGGAGGTGTCCAAGCTTGACGCCGGAACGATCGAGGTTCAGCCCCAACCGGTGGAGCTGGTGGCACTGCTGGCCGAGCTGGCGCAGCCGCTGGTCGCCGCCGCAGCCGCGCGTGGCCTGACGCTGCGGGTGCAGGACGCGGCGGCCGCAGCGCTGTGGGCCAGCACCGACCCGGTGCTGCTGCGCCGCATCCTGCACAACCTGGTCGACAACGCGATCAAGTTCACCCGCAGCGGCGGGGTGAGCTTGGCGGTGCAGCCCGACGCCGGCCGGTGGCTGCGGATCAGCGTCAGCGATACCGGGCCGGGGATCGCGGCCGAATCGCAGGACAAGGTGTTCGAGGAGTTCTTCCAACTCGGCAACGCCGAGCGCAACCGCAGCCGCGGCCTGGGCCTGGGCCTGGCGATCGTGCGCCGGTTGGCGGCCCTGCTCGGCGCCGAGGTCGGCCTGGACAGCGTCCCTGGCCACGGTGCGACCTTCTGGCTGCGCCTGCCGCATGGCCAGAGCGACGCCGCCGGGCAGCCGGCCGAGCCCGCCGCTTCGGCCGGCGCCCACCCGGCGCTTGGCAGCGCGTCGCAGCAAACCCACAAGGTGCTGGTGATCGACGATGAACCGGCGATCCGCCAGGCTCTGGGCGGCTATTTGCGCAGCCTGGGCTGGGAGGTGGTCAGCGCCGGCGATGCCGACGAGGCCATGGCTGCCTGGCGCGGCGGCTTTGCGCCGCAGGCCCTGCTGATCGACTTCAGGCTGCGCGAGGGCGCCAGCGGCCTGGACGCATTGGCCGCGCTGCGCGCCGCCGGCTGCACCGCACCGGCCTGGCTGATCACCGGCGACACCGAGCCCGGGCGCATCAGCCAGGCCCGCGCGGCGGGGCTGCCGGTGGTCTACAAGCCGGTGCAGGGCGAAGCGCTGGTGGCGCTGCTGCGGACGGTGCTGGAGCCGCCTGAACCGACTTGAGCGCCGCGCTGGCGGTGCCGGTCAAAGCCGGAAGGTCCGGGGGCGGCGGCCGTTCTGGCCGTCGAACTCGACCTGCAGGTCCCAGGCACCGTCGCCCTGCCGCTGCGGGAACAGTGCAGCAAAGCCGTCGCCACAGTCGGGGAACCAACTGCTGAGCTGGCAGTTGAATTGCCGCCCGCTGTCCGGGTCGCTGAAGTCGAAGCTTTCTGAGCCGGCAAAGTCGTCGGCCAGGGCGTTGGCAAACGGGTAGGGCGCGTACAGCGCCGAGCTGTGGACCGAGTGCAGGGTGACCACCTTTTGCGGCTCCGACGGGCAGCTCAGACGGACGGTAGCGACGCAGGGGATGTGCTCGTCGCCCGAGAGGAACACGACCGGTGCGGCGGCGTCGTACACCCAGGCCAGCAGGGCGTGCAGCGAGGCCGGGTAGCCGAACCATTCGTCCAACTGCAGAGCCAGGCTGGGTTGGTCGGCCAGCCCCAGCCGGCGTGGCAGGACCATCGCGCCCGAGACCACGAAGGCCGGCGGGCTGTCGGCCCGGCGCCCGCCAATCCAGGCCTGCAAGGCGCCGCGCTGGGCCGGGCCGATGATCTGGGCGTCGCGCCAGTTGCCGATGTCGCGCAGCCCGCGGTCGCTGCGGGTGTCGGCCAGGAAGAAGTCAAAGCCGCCCAGCCTGCGCTGCTCGAACAGCGCGGCACCGGGCAGCGGCAGTGGCGGTGGTGACGATGGTGCAGGCCACATCCGGCGCTGGCGGCTCAGGTACCGGGCCTTGCCTTCGGCCAGCAGCGCCGCATTGGCGGCTTGCCCGGGTGCCGTCGCCGGCATCGGCTCCCAGTTGTCGACGGCCTCGTGGTCGTCCATCAGCGGCAACACCGGCCGGTTGGCGGTGTTCAGGCGGTTCATGCCGGGGTGCTCGGCCATGCGCGCATAGGCAAAGCTGAAGCGGTCGAGCAACTTGGCAGCGTCGAACAGGCCGGCGCTGGCGTCGACGTAGACCTGGTCGCCGGCCAGCAGGGTGAAGGCCAGTTCGGGTTGGCTGCGCAGGCGCTGGGCCAGTCGCCACAGCGATTGCCCGGCCGGGCCCAGATCGCTGGCGTCCAGGTCCCAGGGCTGGTTGCGCCCGGCGCCGTCGAGCATGCCCGCCGGGTACTGGCAACTGGCCAGGCAGAAGCCGGCGGCCCAGTCGGGTGCGGCGGCTGCCGCTGCCGTCGCCCGGGCCAGACTGGGCAAGGCCGGCGTGGCGGCCACCGGGCTGGGCACGGTGCCATGGCCCAGCGCGGCCAGCGGCAAACGCTGCAGGGCGCGCCGGACCTGGGCAAAGGCCACGCCGGGATCGGTGCAGGGGTCGCCAACGGGCACGTCGGCCGACGCCAGCCGCGCGCGGCCGGGGTTGAATTGCTCGACCCGGCGCAGCCCGAAATCGCCGTCGCCTATGCCCTCAATTTGGTCGAAGAACAGCAGCAGCATGGCGAACGGCGCTGCGCTTTGGGGCCAGGGCAGGTCGATCTCCACGGTCGGCGGAAAGTCCTGGCCCGGTGCCGGCAATGGCTCGGCCCGGGCGACCAGGTGGGCGGCGTTGGGCTGCGGGATGGGCTGACCCTGCGGATCCGCCAGGCACCAGCGCTGGCCGGCCAGCGCCACCGGCACCAGGATCGCGCAGGGCGGCGCGCCGTTGGCGTCCTCGAACGCCACCACGCAGCGCAGGCGGCCGGCACTGACCTGGGTCGGCACCGCAAAGGACGTCGGTGGCAGGGCTTTGCGGCAGGGCATGCGCTTGTCCTCGGTCATTGCAGGAACTCGGCGATCAAGGCATAGGTCTGGTCGGCGCCTCGGCCGATCAGGCTGTCCTGGTGGCCGACCTGGGCCAGCCGCAGCGAGCGGCCCTTCAGGCCCGAGGCCTGCAGTCGATCAAAAAGCAGCCCCCGGGTGGCGTAGTCGACCAGGCCGTTTCGGTCGGCGTGCAGGCACAGCAGTTCGCAGCCTTTGAGCCGATCCAGATGGGCGGCGATGAAGCCGCCCCGGCCCTGGCGGTCAGTGACCAGCCCGGTGCGGGCGAAGGCGATCACCTGGGCGGTGGTGGACAGGTTGGATGGCCCGAAGAAATCGTCGATGGCGTTGAGCACCGGCTCGTCCATGTTGACCAGGTCGAAGGTGATGCCGTAGAGCGCGTCCATGCGGTGCCGGGCGGCGGTCCAGGTCGTTTTCTTCCACGGTGGCCAGAACGGGTTCTCGCGCCAGAAGTCGCGGCGCGGGTAGGGCACGACGCAGAGCAGGCGGTCAAGCATGTCGTCGGCCGGGCTGGGCCGGCGCGGCGAGAACTCGAAGCGGCCGAGCTTGAAATACTGGCGCAGCCAACTGACGACAAAGGCCCGGGCGGTGTTCGACGGCGCCATCCGCAGCACCGGCCCGACCTGCGACAGCACCAGGCGGCGGATGCGGCCAGGCAGTTTTGCGCGCAGCTCAGGGTAGAGGTCGAACGGCGGCGTGTCCGCCGGCAGCGTCTGCCCGCCCCAGTCGCCCAGCAGCCCCAGGCTGAGCATGGCCGCGCCCATGCAGTGGGCGACCAGGTCGAGCTGCTGCGCACCGGTCTTGGTCAGCACATGGTCGACCGCCAGCGGTATGTCCTGGCAGCCCATCTGCTCGAACGACCAGGGCCGCTGTGCGCCCGGCATGCCGGCACTGCTGCGCAGGTCCAGCACCCAGACGTCGCGGCCGAGGGCGCAGAGCGTGCCTGCCAGGCCGCCGCCGGGCAGCAGCGGGTGGGCAAAGGTGGTGCCGCTGGCGCTGTAGCCATGGACCATCAGCACCGGCGGCGCGGCGCTGACCCGGCCGTCGGCATCGGCCTGGGCCGGGTAGCGCGACAGCCGCAGCAGCGCGCCCTCGGCCATCTGCAGTTCAACCACGGTCGGCGTGACGCTGCCGCGCGGCGTGGGCAGCACGCCCGGCAGGCGCCGGTTTTCGGCGTCGATGTGCGGCGACGGCGCGGCGGCACTGGCACTGGCACTGGCACGGTTCGGCCGGTCGGGCTGGCGCAGGGTCCAGGCATGCAGCGGCAGCAGCACCCGGCCCAGGTACAGGCCCAGGGTCGCCAGGTCGGCCAGCGCGGTCGGCTGGTCCTGCTGCGACGCCACCCGCAGCAGCGGGATGCCGACCCTGGCGAAATGCGCCAGGTCGACACTCAGTGGCCCGGTCAGGCGCAGGCCCGCAGCGCCGGAACTGTGGATCACCTTGGCGATGCTGAGCTGGTTGATCGGGCTGGCCGCCAGGTTGTAGGTCAGGGTCTTGACGGCGCGGATCTCGGCCCCTTGCCAGGCCTGGACGCGGCCGCTGCCCGGGCCCTGCAACAAACTGCCGGCGGTGGGTTGGCCGAGCTTGAACTGGTACGCGATCAGGCGTTTGTCACCCGCCCAGGAGGCCAGGCGCAATCCGGCCAATAGCGCCCTCAGCAGGCCTGGGCCTGTCGATCTGGCCTGGACGGCGTCCAGCAGCCGGCCGACGAAGTCGCGCAGGCCTCGGTTGAGGATGTAGGCCACGACCGCGCGCAGGATCCGGCAGCCGACCCAGGAAGGCGCGTGGTGCAGCAGGTCCATCTGCCCGGACAGCGGCGCCTCCAGCAGCAGGCGCCGTTCCTGCGGCGGGGCCGACGCTGGCCCCGCCGGGCCGGTCGATTCGTCGTCGGGCGCGGCAACGGCCGGGGCGTACAAGCGCAGCCGGCTCTGCAGCGGGTTGAACGCGACCCGGCGCGATCCGTTCGGCGTGGTGAGTTCGGCCGTGGTCACCGGTTGCGACCAGAGCTGCAATTCGATCTCGCAGCGTTGGCCATCGAAGTCGGCCTGGCCGCGCATCTGTTCGGCAAACTGCAGCAGCGTCGGTGCCGCCGGGCTGGGGTCCGGCAGGGTGCGAAAGGCGGGCCTGGGCTGAGGCGGCCTGGCCTCGCCAGCACCACGCATCAAGCCCCAGCCACCCTGGGCCGGCGGCGTGTCGCGCAGGTGCTGCAGCGCACGCTGGGCCAGCATGGCGATGGTCAACGAGGGGTTGATGCCCAGCGAGGTCGGCACCACCGAGCCGTCCAGCACCAGCAGGTCGGGGTACACGCTGTCACGGCCGGCGCCGTCAAAGACCTGGCCGAGGTGGTTGACCACGCCTTCTTCGACCGTGTCGGCCATCACGCAGCCGCCCAGCGGGTGGACGGTGACCATGGCGCCACGGACCTGGCCGAGGATGCTCTCGAGCGCCTGCGGCAGCGGCTGCCAGGCCGGGTTGGCCAGGACGGTGGCCTGGGGGTGGCCGCGCTGCGCAAGCTGCTTCAGGCCTTGCTGGTAGGCGTCCAGTCGCGGCTCGCCCGGCAGGGTCGGCCATTCGACACCCAGGGTGCCGATTTCGGCGTCCGTGCCGGGCAGGCGCAGCCGGCCGTCGGCGCTGTCGCGGCCGATCAGCGCCACGGTCATGCTGGCCTCGATCTTGTGCGGGTCGATCGCCGCGTCATCGGCCTGGCCCGCGCCGCGCCAGGACCCGTCGAAGCGGGTCATGGCGTCCAGTCGCGTGCCCAGGCTGACGGTCTCCTCGAACAACCGGCGCAGCGGCCCAGGAACGCCCAGATCCTGGATCACCATCGCCGGCAGCGATGTGGCCAGGCCGGGGCCGCGCAGATCGACCATGCGGGTGATGGTCGGGCCGACCTGGCGCTGGTCGTAGGGCTGGGCCTCGTCGGCCACGGCCTTGGCAGGTGCCGCCATGCCGTAGACGGCGTAGATGTTGTCGCCGTTGGCCGAGAAGCGCTTGCCGATCCGCGCCGAGGTCTTGAGCCCGCCCTTGCTGGCGCGCAGCAGCAACTCGGTCGAGCCCATGGTGCCGGCGGCGACGATCAGCCTGGCGCTGCGGATCAGGTACGCATCGCCCTGGCGCTGGGCCAGGTGCGGATGGGTGTGCAGCACCTCCAGGCACCAGCCGCCTTCAGGCAGCCTCTTGAAGCTGCGCACGGTGGCGCCAGTGGCGATGTGCAGGCAGCCGGCGGCGTGGCGCGCGCTGGCCCGGGCCAGCAGGGTCACGTCCAGCGACAGCTTGGCGCGAAAGTTGCACCCGGTGGCGCAGTCGCCGCAGTGGTTGCATGCCTCGATGCCGCGCGCGGCATCGGCGCGGTCGGCCACGATGATCTGCACGACGACCGGCGCCGTGCCGCCGCTCAGGCCCTGCATCGCCGCCGTGCGGGCGGGGATGTTGGGCGCGGCAACCGCCTCCAGCGCCCGCTGGGCCTGGGCAAGCTGCGCCGGCAGCGTGGCGTCATGGCGAATCGCCTCGGGCCAGGCCGGCTCCTGGAACACCGCCGCCAGGGGCGCAGCGGTGACGCCAGCGTTGATCAGCGAGCCCCCGCCCAGGCCGTTGCCCAGCAGCATGCCGACATCGGGGCCGATGCGCAGGTCGAACAGCCCGTCGGCCTGGCCACGCACCTTCGGGTCGCCGGCGGTGCTGTAGCGGACATGGCCGGCCAGGTCGGCCATGCGCGTCGGGAAGGCGCCGGGCAGGTACTCGCTGCCGCGCTCGAACAGGGCGATGCGCAGTGGCCGGCCATCGGCGGCGGTGCAGCCCGCGAGTTCATGCAGGGCCATCGCTCCGCCATAGCCGCTGCCGACGATGGCGATGTCGAAGTGGTGGCCGGCCGCGTCGGCAGGCAAGCTGCCCTGGGCCAGCGCATCGGCAAGCTCGGTCAGATCGCGTCCCAGCCACTGTGTGGCCCGTGCTTGTCGTTGGGTCGACATGCTGGCAGCCCTCCCTCAGGCGCTTGTTGCCAGGCAGTGAAGCACAGGCCGGCGACGCCGGCAATCCTCATCTTGGATGAGGTTGCGCGGGCGCATCGCTGGCGCCGGCCGGCGCCGCCTCAGGCCCGCGGCGCGAGGTCGCTGAGCAGGGCCAGCAGGGTGGCGCAGACCAGGGCAAACGTCACCACCGCGATCGCCAGCGCCAGCGGCAGACGTTCATTGACTGAACCGGATTCCCGGTCATGGACTTTCATTTTTAACTCCCCTTGTGCGGCAAGTTTGCACCACCCGGCCGGGTTTGTGCATCGCCCGTATGGATGAGGCGCGCGGCTTGGGCGCGGCTGATCGGCGCCGGGCTGGCCTGGCCTCAGGGTCGAACCGCTGGCGTCTCCACCGCCATGCCGGCGTCGCGCTGCGCCAGCCAGGCTTCTAGCCTCAGCCAGGGCTCAGCGTCGGCCGCCCAGGGCTCGGCCCGCACCCCGACCACGCAGGCGCGCAGCCGGCGTTGCAGGCTGCCCAGGGCCTGCCATTCGAGCCGGTAGCTGGGGTAGCCGGTGGCGCGGCCCTGGGGGATGGTCGCGCCGGCCAACTTGGCGCCGGCATGCCGGTCATGGCAATGGCTGCAGGCCAGGTTGAGCTGGCCCAGGCGCTGCTGCCACAGCGCCTGGCCCTGCGCCCGCAGCGGCGCCAGGCGCGGATCGGCAGGCGGCGCCATCGGCAGGCCACGCGACTGCAGGCCGACAAACGCCAGCAGTGCGAGTTGCTCGGCATGGTCGGCGGGCAGCGGCAGGGCCTGCTGGTGGCGGACGCGGCAGGCGTTGACGCGCCCGGCCAGGTTCAGTGGCGCAGCGCTGGCCTCGTCCCAGGCCGGATAGCGGGCGGCCACGCCGGCCATGCTGCGGGCGGCGTCGCCATGGCAATCGGCGCAGCGCTTGCCGGTCTTGCCGGCGGCGGCCTGCCACAGCGCCGCACCATCTTGGACGAACAGAAAGGCCGGGTTCTGGCTGTCATGGCGTTGCAGCGCCTGCAAGGCCGGGCTCATGTCGTCCAGGCCCGAGCGGCGGGTGTCGCTGCCCTCAGCGGCGCTGGCGCTGCTGCCCAGGGCAAGCCACAGCAGCCAGACTGCCAACCTCATGAGGTAACGAACGGCCGGGTTTCGCGGTGGCTGAAGCCGTTGTCGCCGGTCCATTCGAAGCGCAGCGTGCCGGGCTTGTCGCTACGCAGCCAGAACGCCACATAGGGGTTGGCCGAGATCGCCGGGTACAGGTCGGTGGCCAGCACCAGCCGCTCGTCCAGCCAGCATTCGAAGCGGGTGACGATGCTGCGCGGCACGACATTGCCGTAGCCGTCGGGGCGCAGGCCGTTTTCCATCGCGTGGCCCAGCGTGACTCGGATCTCGACCGGCGCGCCGGGGCCGGCCGGCGTGCCGATGTGGATCAGGGTGCGGACTTTGGCGGGGCTGTCGGCCATGCTGCTTGCTAGCCTTCGACGCAGGCGGCCAGGGTGACGATCACGTTGACGTAGCTGGCCCACTGGCTGCCGTCGGACAGCCGCGCCAGCGCCACCAGTTGCTGCGATGTCGCCAGCCGAATCCGGGTCGATGCCTCGGCCCTGGCCGCAGCCGGGCCGAAGTAAAAGCGCACCACCTCGCGCTGCGGGTTGCGCTCGTTGTAGACGGCGATCTCCTGGACATGGTCGGTGGCGGTCATGGGGCTGTCGCAGCGCACCGTGATCGGCACTGCGTTGCCGTTCTCGACCAGCGGCGCGATCTCGAGCTCGACCCGGCCCTCGTGCAGCGGCAAGTCGCCGGCCCATTGGCGGATGATGCCGGCGAAGGTGACGGTGGTGACGGCGCTGGCCGGCAGGCATTGCAGCGCCAGCGCGCCGCCGGCTGCCGCCATCAGCCTGCGCCTGGGCAAACCAAGGTGTACGGGAATGTCGGCGTTCATCTGGCCCTCACTTCAGGCTGACCAGGTAGGCCACCACGTCGTCGATCTGGTGGGGCGTCAGCAGCGGCTTGCCGCGCAGCGCCGGGGCGACCTGGTTGAAGCCCTGGCTGCGGCCATAGCTGGGCATGACGGTGTCGGGGTTGAAGCGCTCCGGGTTGAGCAGGCGCTGGCGCAGCGCCTGGGCGCTGTGGCGGCTGCCGGCACCCGCCAGCGGCGGCGCCAGCGTGCCCTGCAGGCCGTCGGGCTGGCCGGGGATCGGGTGGCAGAGCAGGCACAGGCCTTGGCTGCGGCTGCTGACGATGCGCTCGCCGGCCCGGGCGTCGCCGGCTGCCGCCCAGCCCGGCAGGCAAAGGCTGGCCAGCAGCGCCGCGAGCCAGACCCGGTTCACGCCCGTTTCAGGCTGTGCTGTGACAGCGGCAGCTCGCGGATGCGTTTGCCGGTGGCGGCAAAGATCGCGTTCAGCACCGCCGGCGCGGCCACCGCGATGGTCGGCTCGCCGACCCCGCCCCAGAACCCGCCCGAGGGCATGACCGCGGCCTCGACCTTGGGCATCTGCGCCATCAGCAAGGCCGGGTAGGTGTGGAAGTTGGTTTGCTCGAAGCGCCCGTCCTTCAGGGTGCAGGCCTCGAACAGCGCGCCCGACAGGCCGTAGGCGAAGCTGCCCTCGACCTGGGCGGCGATCTGCTGCGGGTTGACGGCGTGGCCCGAGTCGGTGGCGGCGACGATGCGGTGCACCCGCAAGTCGCCCGCCGGGCTGACCGAGACCTCGGCGCAGGCCGCGACGAAGCTGCCAAAGCCGTGGATCGCGGCCAGGCCGCGGTGCACCGCCAGGCCATCGACCGGCTTGGCCGGCGTGCCCCAGCCGGCGTCGGCGGCGACCCGGTTGAGCACCGCCAGGTGTTTGGGCGCGCCACCCAGCATGGCGCGGCGAAAGGCCAGCGGATCTTGCCCGGCGGCGTGGGCCAGTTCGTCGATGAAGCACTCGACGTAGATCGCGTTGTGGTTGAGGTTGACGCCGCGCCAGAAGCCCGGCCGCACCGGCGGGTTGCGCATCGCATGGTCGATCAGCAGGTGCGGCACGCTGTAGCCAAAGGCGCCCTCGGGCCCGCCCGCGTTCAGGCCCTGGAAAGTGACCGGATCCTTGCCGTTTTGCAGCGCCGCCGGCAGCAGCCCGGCCAGGATCGACTGGCCCGAGATGCGCATGTGCAGTGCCTGCAGCTTGCCCTGGGCGTCCAGCCCGGCGCGCAGTTTGCATTGCGTGATCGGGTGGTAGAAGCCGTGCTGCATGTCCTCTTCACGGCTCCAGATCAGCTTGACCGGGATGCCGGGCAGCTCGCGGGCGATGGCCACCGCCTGGGTCACGTAGTCGGCGCTGCCGCGCCGGCCGAAACCGCCGCCGAGGTGGATCTTGTAAACCTCGCACTGCGCCGCCGGCAGGCCCGAGGCGGCGGTGGCGGCGGCAAACGCCGCCTCGCCGTTCTGCGTCGGGCACCAGACCTCGCAGCGCGCCGGCTTGTCGCCCGCCGCCGGGGTGAAGCGCGCGGTGGCGTTCATCACCTCCATGGTGGCGTGGTTCTGGTAGGGGTAGCTGTAGACCGCCTCGACCAGCTTGGCCGCACCGGCCAGGCCGGCCTTGGCGTCACCGGCGGAATTGCCGACGTAGGCCTCGGGCGCGTCCAGCCCGGACTTGAGCATGACCGCGATGTCGGCGCTGGAGAGCTTGGCGTTGGGCCCCTCGTTCCATTGCACCGGCAGCGCATCGATCGCCTTCTTCGCCCGGTACCAGGTGTCGGCGACCACCGCCACCGCCGTGTCGCTGACCCGCAGCACCTTTTTGACGCCGGGCATGGCCATCACCGCGCCAGCCTCGAACGAGACCAGCGTGCCGCCGACCACCGGGCAATCGCGGATCGCGGCGTTGAGCAGGCCGGGCAGTTTCAGGTCCATGCCGTAGACCTGGCTGCCGTCGGTCTTGGCCACCGTGTCCAGCCGCTTGACCGGCTTGCCGGCGATCTTCCAGTCCTTGGGGTCTTTGAGCTTGATGTCGGTCGGCGGCGTGCGCTTGGCGGCGGCGGCGGCCATCTGGCCGTAGCTGGCGCGCTTGCCCGAGGCATGGCTGATGACGCCGGCCTCGACCTTGCATTCGGCCGGGCTGACGCCCCAGCTCTCGGCGGCGGCCTGCACCAGCATGGTCTTGGCAGCGGCGCCGCCCTTGCGCACGTAGTCGTTGGACTCGCGGATGCCGCGGCTGCCGCCGGTCGAGAAATTGCCCCAGACCCGGTTGCGTGCGAGGTTCTGTCCCGGCGTCGGGTATTCGGTGGTGACGCGCGACCAGTCGCAGTCCAGCTCCTCGGCCACCAACTGCGCCAGGCCGGTCAGCGTGCCCTGGCCCATCTCGCTGCGCGCGATGCGGATCACCACCGTGTCGTCGGGGTGGATCATGACCCAGGCATTGACCTCGGGCTGGCTGCCCTGGGCCAGCGCCGGGGAGACAGCGGCGGGGATATGGAATCCCAGCACCAGGCCGCCGGCCGAGGCCGAGGCGCTGGCCAGAAAGTGCCGCCGCGAGGGCGAACCTGGGACGGTGGCGGCGGTGGCGGTGGCGGTGGCGGCGGTGGTGGCGGTGGCGGTGGTGGCGGTGCGCATGGCAGCTCCTTGGCGAACGGCGCTCAGGCCTGGCCGGCGGGTGGCATGCCGTGCTCGTTGGCGGCATTGCGCTGGCCGGTGGCGGCCAGGTGGATCGCCGCGCGAACCCGGTTGTAGGTGCCGCAGCGGCAGATGTTGGTGATGCTGTCGTTGATGTCGGCGTCGCTGGGCCGGGGCTTGTTCTTCAGCAGCGCGGCGGCGGCCATCAACATGCCCGACTGACAGAAACCACACTGCGGCACGTCGAGCTCGGTCCAGGCCTTTTGCAGCGGGTGGCTGGCGTCGGGCGCCAGGCCCTCTATCGTCACCACCTTGTCGCTGCTGTCCAGGCTGGACACCGGCCGCACGCAGGAGCGGGTGGCCACACCGTTGATGTGCACGGTGCAGGCGCCGCATTGGGCGATGCCGCAGCCGTACTTGGTGCCGGTCAGGCCGAGTTGCTCGCGCAACACCCACAGCAGCGGGGTTTCGGGCTCGGCGTCATGGGTGCGGACGCTGCCGTTGACGTTCAGGGTGGCCATGGGAATGCTCTCTCCAGCGGGTGAATGGTGGCGGCGCGCAGGCGCACAACAGCGGCCCATCATGCCGCTGGCGCGGCCGCAGCGGCATCGGGGTTGACGAGCAGCGCGGCGCGGACAGCGCTCAGTTGCCGGCCGGCGGGATCAGCGCGATCGCCGCCAGCATCGCCCCGGCCGGGTCGACGAACATGGTCGAGCGGCCGACGCCGGGGATGTCCATGGGCGGCATGCAGACGGTTGCGCCCAGCGCACTGGCGCGGGCTGCGGTGGCGTCGGCATCAGCAACGCTGACGTACGGCACCCAAAGGATCGCCAGCTCGGGCCCCGGCCGGCGCATCACCCCGGCGCGCGGCAGCCCGCCGGTCTTGAGCACCCAGTAGGTGCCGATAGGCCCCATGTCCATCGCGTCGTGGCTGTAGCCGATCAGGCGTTCGTAGAAGCCGACCACCGCCGCCGGGTCATCGACATACAGCTCGTTCCAGCAGAAACGGCCATGGACGATCTCCTGGCTGTCGGCCGGGTCGCCGTCGTTGCTCTTCCACAGCGACAGCCTGGCGCTACCCGGATCCTGGATCAGCGCGGCGCGGCCGACCGGGCCGAAATCGGTCGGCGGCATCAGCACGCCCGCTCCAGCGGCGCTGGCGGCGGCGCAACTGGCATCGACATCGGCCACCGACAGGTACGAGCGCCAGCTTGCCTGGCCGGGCTCGGCCGCGCCGTAGCCGCCAATGCCTTCGCCCTTGTTCTGGATCATGGCGTAGCGCATCTCGCCCATGGTGATGGGGGCGGTGGCCCAGCCAAACAGTTGCTCGTAGAAGCGGCTGGCGCTGTCCTGGTCGCTGGAATGGTGTTCAAACCAGACGAACTTGCCGGGCAAATGGCTCATGGGGAACTCCGATTGGGGCTGCGGGTTGGGGGCGACAGGGTCCGCGGGCGGCAAGCCGGGCGACAGGCATCACGCGGGCGCGGCCGACGGTCAAGCCAGGCCAAAAGCATGGCAGCATCGCGGCCCGGGGCGGCGCACGGAGTCCACACCCGCGCTTGACGCACTTGATTTTTTGCCTTTCGCCCCCACTTTCAGACCCTGGTTTGAGGAGACAACCCTGTGAAGACTTTTCTGACTGCTTTGGCCATTGCCCTGGCTGGCGCGACCCTGGCCGTGGTACCGGATTTCGCTGATGCCAAACGCCTGGGCGGCGGCAAACCCGCCGGCATGCAGCGCGCCGCACCGCCGGCCACGCCGGCTGCGCCAGCCGCTCCGGCCAAGGCACCGACCCAGAACGCCGCCCCGACGCCGCCGCCGCCGACCCCAGCCGCGCCGCCCAAGCGCTCGTGGATGGGGCCGCTGGCCGGACTGGCCGCCGGCATCGGCTTGGCTGCGCTGTTCAGCCACTTCGGCATGGGTGAAGGGTTCTCCAACGTCATCATGATGGTGCTGCTGGCGCTGGTGGCGGTGGTCGTGGTGCGCTGGCTGGTCGGGCGCTGGCGCGGCGCCGGTTCAGGTCCGCAGTTGGCCATGGCCGGCGCCGGCACGGGCCCAGCCAATTGGGCGCCGCAGGCGCAGATGCCCCAGCCTGAGCACCGGCCGATTGAGCGCCAGGTGCTGGGCACGAACGGTACGAACGGCACGGGTGGCGCGGGCGCCAACGGCGACGGTGGCAACCCGCCGGTGGCCGAATCCTCGTTCGCCGCGCCGCCGCAGGCCGCCGCCTCAACCCAGATCCCCGGCGGAATGGCCAGCGAGGATTTCGAGCGCCTGGCCAAGCTGGTGTTCATCCGCATGCAGGCGGCCAACGACGCCGCCAACCTCGATGACCTGCGCAAGTTCACCACGCCGGAGCTGTTCGCCTCGCTGCGGCTGGACTTGCAGCAGCGCGGTCCGGCGCCACAGCAGACCGACGTGGTGCAGGTCGAGGCCAAGGTCGCCGAGGTCGCCGAGGTGGTCGAAAACGGGGTCATGCAATCTATCGTCACGGTCCGCTTCAGCGGCCTGATCCGCGAGCAGCCGGGCGCGGCGGCCGAGCCCTTCAACGAGCTCTGGCACCTGGTCCGCCCGGCCGCTGGCGACGCCGATTGGGCGATTGCCGGCATCACCCCGGCGCAATGATGCGGCTGGACCTGGCGGCGGCCTTGGCCTTGGCCCTGGCCGGGCTGACGCCGGCAGGCCAGGCCCAACCCGCCGCAGCTGCCAGCGCCGCCTCGGCACCGGCCAACACCGTGCGCCAGGAGTACGGCAAGCCGCTGCAGGCCGCCCAGGAACTGCTGCGCGCCGGTGCGGCCAAGGAGGCCTTGCTCAAGATCGACGAGGCCGAGGCATTGCCGTCGCCGACGCCCTTCGAGGCGCTGATGGTGCAGCGCATCAAGGCTGCAGCGGCTTTTGGCGCAGGCGACATCCCCGGCGCTGTACGCGCTTTCGAACTTGCCCTGGCCTCGCCGCTGCTGGCCGGCGCCGAGCGCCGTGCGGTGCAGGAGTCGACCATCAGGCTGGCGGTCCAGGTCAAGGATCTGCCGCGCGCCCTGCGCTGGTTCAAGCCGTACTTCGACGACGGCGGCAGCGACTCCGAACTGCGCAGCCTCTATCCCCAGGTGCTGGGTGTCAGCGGCGACCACGCGGCGGCAGTGCGCGAAAGCCAAGCCCTGGTCAAGGCCAACGACGCCGCCGGCAAGCCGACCAGCGAATCGCTGCTGCGCACCCTCGGCGCCAGCGCCAATGAGCTCGGCGACAAGCCGACCTACCAGGCGGCGCTGGAGCGGCTGGTGGTGGTCGCCCCAAGCAGCGACTACTGGGCCGACCTGATCAGCCGGGTCAACGCCCGCGACGGCTTTGCCGACGAGCGGTTGCGGCTGGACGTCTACCGCCTGATGCAGGCCGTGGGCATGGTGCTGGAGGGCAGCGAGAGCGTCGACATGGCCGAGCGTGCCCTCGCCGCCGGCCAGCCGATCGAGGCCAAGCGGGCGCTGGAGCAAGCCGCCGGCCCGCTGGCCAAGCTCAAGGACCAGGCCGGACTGCAGAAGTTGATTGCCCAGGTCGGCAAGGCCGCCGCGCAGGACAGCGCCACCCTGGCCGAGAGCGAGCGTTCGGCGCTGGCCGCCAGCGAGGGCAACGCGCTGGTGGCGCTGGGCCTGGCGCATTGGTCGACGGGCGCGGCCGACAAGGCCGCCGCACTGATGGCCCAGGGTCTGGCCAAGGGCGGCATCCGCCGGCCCGACGAAGCCAATTTGCGCCTGGGCATGGTGCTGGCTGGGATCAACGGCCGCGGTGACGCGGCACGCAGCGCGTTTGCCGCCGTCGGCGGCGGCGACGGCGCGGCCGATCTGGCGCGGCTGTGGACGCTGCACCTGCGCCGCAGCCCGGCCGGCAAGTAGCCAAAGCCTCAGCCACCTGCCACTGGCGCGGCCACCAGGGTGACCGGCGCGGCCAGCTCCGGCCCTTGGTTGCTCGCCCGGCCGACCGCCTTGGCCACCGGCCAGGCCTGCAGTTCTGCCTCGGCCACGCCCGCCAGCAGCGGCGTCAAGACTTCCGGGTCGTGGTTGTCACGTGCCAGCCAGGCCGCGATCTGCTCAGGCGCCAGCATCACCGGCATGCGGTCATGGATGGGCGCCAGCGATTGCGGCGCTGCCATGGTGACGATGCAACAGGTCAACAGCCAGGGTGAGTCTTCGGCCGAACCCGGCGCCCGCCAGGCCTCGAACAGCCCGGCCATGGCGAAGCAGGGCGCCTGCCTGGGGCTGATGTACCAGGGCTGCTTGGCCGGCTTGCCGTCAGCGCCGGTGCCGGCCTGCCACTCGTAATAGCCGCTGGCCGGCAGGATGCAGCGGCGCCGACGCAGCGCCTGGCGAAACGAGGGTTTATCGGCCAGGCCTTCACTGCGGGCGTTGTTCAACTTCGCGCCTATGCCCGGATCCTTGGCCCAGTGCGGCACCAGGCCCCAGCGCAGGTTCTCGGCCACGCGCTCGCCGGCCTTGGTCTCGAACACCACCGGCACCGACGCCGTCGGTGCGATGTTCCAGCGCCGCTCGAACGGCTGGATCCGGCTCAGGCTGAAGCCCGCGACCAGGGTCTGCGGGTCATAGGCCACCACGTAACGGCCACACATCGGCGGGATGCTCCTCGGGGATGTCGGGTGACTGTATGCCCATCCATCACCCCGCCGGGTGCCCCCGCCAAAGCCACCGCCGTGGCGATGGCCAGGGCCGCCCGGTCTGGCGACGATGGCGGCCATACACCCCCCGGAGAAATGCCATGCCCTGGTTCTCGCCCAGCCCGCGCCCCAGCCAAATCCGCCCGCATCGGCCTGCGCCAGGTCTGCCTGGCAAGGTGATTGACGCCGCCAGCGGCTGTGGCTGGTTTGATTCCAGTTGGGAGCTTGCCCAGGGCCTGCGAATCCAGGAGCACACCGGCTTCGAGCGCCTGCCGCCCGAGGTGCCGCTCGAATGGCTGTTGCAATGAGCCCTGCGGTGGGCTTACTTCAGCGTCGGCTTGTAGGCCTCGACCAGCACCGCGTCGAGCCGGTAGCCGCTGGCGCCCATCGGCGAATCGCTGCGGTTGACGCGCAGCGTGCCGCTGACCCAGACCGTGTCCATGCTGTGAAAGCCCGCCGCCGGCTTGGCCGGAACGACCAGGACGATCTGGTTCGAGGGCGGCGGCGGGGTGTGGATGCAGGCGCCGAAGTAGGGCACCAGCAGGAACTCCTTCAGCCCGGCCTTGACCTCGTCCAGCGGCACGATGTAGCCCGGCAGCTTGATCCGGTTGCCGTCCAGCGCAGCCTCGGTCGGCGCCTTGTCCCAGGACTCGCGCAGCGTCTGCATCATCGCCATGGCCTTGGGGTCGCCGTCCATCAGGTTGGCCGGGTTCAGCCCCTGCTCCTTCAGGCCCTGCATCGGGTCCCAGCCCTTGGGCACCAGCGCTTCCCAGCGCAACTCGGCATAGGCGCCGGCTGCGGCCGGCTTGGGCAGGGGCTGGGCGCGCAGGGCAACAGGCCAGGCCGCGACGGCGGCAAGGCCGCGCAGCAGCAGGCGGCGACGGGCCGCAATGGCAGGGGCGGGTGGCTCGGCAAATGGCATGGTTGATTCCGGTTTCAGGTGCGCGGCGTGAGGCCGTCGGCCAGCGCCAGCCGGTAGGCACGCCAGCCCGGCAGCAGGCTGGCCAGCAGGCCGGCGACCAGCACGGCGGCCAGCCAGCGCCATTCTGCGTCGCCGGGCCAATCGCCTCGCAGTTGGATGCCCCAGCGCGCCTGCACCCAGGGCCCGGCCAGGGCAACGACCAGGCCACAGGCCAGGCAGCCAATGGCCACGCCGGCCAGGGTGAGCAGCGCGCCCTCGGCGCTCAGCAGCAGCAGCACCTGGCGCGGCCCGGCGCCGAGCGCGCGCAGGATCGCCAGCTCGCGGCGGCGCTCGTTCAGCCCGGCCAGGATCACCGCCACCAGGCCCATCAGGCTGACCACCCCGACCAGCGCGCTGATCGCCTGCAGGGCACGCTCGGCGGCGCCGACGATGCGCCACAACTCGTCCAGCACCACCCCGGGCAGGATGGCCTGCAGCGGCTCGGGGGCGAAGGCGGCGACATCGCGCTGCAGCGCAAACACGGCGGCACGGTTCTTCAGCCCGATCAGCGCGGCGTCGATGCGCCGCGGCGTGTCGGCGTCGGGGCCATTGCCTCCCGAGCCGCGCACATGCGCGCCGCTGAGCCAGTCGCGGTGGACCGCCTGCAGCGCCAGCAGCCCGACATGGACCGTGCGGTCGACCGGCGTGGCAGTGGGCGCGAGGATGCCGACGACGCGAAACGGCTGCTCGTCGTGGTCGTTGTCCTGCAATGCGCCGTCGCCATGGCTGAGCACGATCGCCTGGCCCAGCGCATAGCCCAGCGTGCGCGCCACGTCGGCACCCAGCACCGCCTCGCGGTCGGCAGCCAGGCCGCTGAAGGCGCGGCCGCTGGCCATGACCAGGGGCTGGCCGTCGCCGTAGCGAAAGCGCGCAAAGTACGCGCCGCTGGTGCCAACCACGGCCTGGCCGCGGTGGCTGTCGCCGAGCGCCAGCGGAACCATCCAGGCCACGGCGCGGTGCTCGGCAATGGCCTGGGCGCTGGCATAGCCGATGGTGTTGCTGCCGCTGCCGATGTGGAACACCGCCGACAGCAGCAATTGCAGCGGCCCGCCGCGCGCGCCAATCACCAGGTCGGTGCCCGAAACGGCCTGCGAAAAGCTGTCGCGCAGGTCGCGCTGGACGCGCGCGATGCCCAGCAGCAGCAAGGTCGACAGGGCGATCGACGCGACCACCATGGCGAGCACGAAGCGCCGGTTCCAGGCGCTTTGTGCGGCTAATCTGAGCAAGTGGGTCATGGCGGCGGGCAGCTTAGCAGCGCCGCCTTGCAGCACCGGCCGTGGCGGCTAGGATCGCGGCTTTGCGCCAGAGTGCGCGGGAGCCAAGCGGCATGAAAGCGATCTGGAACGGCGTGGTGATCGCCGAGAGCAACGACACCGTGGTGGTCGAGGGCAACCACTACTTCCCCGAGAGCACGCTGGACAAGCGCTACACCGCCTTCAGCAACCACCGCACGAGCTGCCACTGGAAGGGCCAGGCGCACTACCACTCGCTGCTGGTCAAGGGCGAGATGAACCCCGACGCGGTCTGGTACTACCCCGAGCCCAGCGAGGCCGCAGCCAACATCAAAGGCCGGGTGGCGTTCTGGAAGGGCGTGCAGGTGCTCGACTGAAGCGCCCACGCTCAGGCCGCAACGGTGGCGCGGTTGATGCTGGGCAGATCCAGCACCCGCGCAAAGCGTGTGGCCAGGCGGCTGTCGTGGCTGACGAACAGCAGCGCGCTGCCGACCCTGGCGCATTCGCCCTGCAGCAGGTCCATGAACGATTCGCGCAAGGGCTCGTCGAGCGCCGAACTGGGCTCGTCGGCGATCACCACCGCCGGTGCGCCGACCAGCGCCCGCGCCGCCGCGACGCGCTGCTGCTGGCCGACCGAGAGCTCGGCCGCAGGCCGCCGCCAGCAACTGCGCGGCAGTCCGGCACGCGCCAGCAGTGACTCGGCCGCGTCCGGCCCGGCGCGTGCCGCGCGCTGGGCCGAAAGGCGGCACGGCAGGCGCACGTTGTCCAGCACCGAGAGGTAGGGCAGCAGGTTGAACTGCTGGAAGATGTAGCCCAGGTGGGCGGCGCGCCAGCGGTCACGCGCCCCGGCCGCCAGCGCGGCCCAGTCCTGGCCCAGCAAGGCGGCACTGCCGGCGCGGGCCGGCAGCACCCCGGCGGCCAGCGACAGCAAGGTGCTTTTGCCGCAGCCGCTGGGGCCGCGCAGGAACAGGCTCTCACCCGGCGCCAACACCAGCTCGGCATCCAGCGCCAGGCAATCGTCGGCCGCGCCGGGCCAGGCGAAGCACAGCTTGGAGAGCGACAGGGCGCGCGGTGCGGCGGGTGTCATGGCGCGGGCCAGGATAGCAGCGCGTCAAGGCTTCACCAGCCGGCAGCATGCCGGCCATATCGCTTCACGCGGGTGTGCTCCAATCCCCGGCGGCGCGGGGGTACCGGCGCCTCTCACATCAGCCTTGTATGACTTTGGGTGCCGACGGCACCAATTGCGGAGATTGACTCATGCGTTTTTGGTCGGGATTGGCCGTGATGGCCTGGTCGGTGTCGATGCTGGCGGGCTGCGGCGGCGGCAGCGGCGGCAGCAAGACGGCGCAACTGCGGTTGCTCAATGCCAGCGTGGGCTACCCTTCGCTGGACATGTCGGTCAACGCGGTGGTGCAGAACGCCGCCGTGGCCTATGGCGCTGTCGGCAGCTATGCAGGCGTCACCACCGATGCCTTCACCAACGCGGTGGCGGTCGCCGGTTCGACCAACGCGCTGACCTCGGCCAGCCGCTCGTTGACCAAAGACACCAACTACACCCTGGTGGCCTACGGTTGGCAAGGCGCGCTCAAGACCGCGCTGATCCAGGAAAACGTCGCTGCGGCGGCGGCCAATCAGGCCAGTCTGCAGGTCTTGAACCTGGCGGTGGATGCGGGCAGCGTTGATGTCTACCTGACCGGCAGCACCGACGCGCTGACCGCCGCCTCGCCGGTGGCCACCAGCGTCCCTGCCGGCGGCGGCAGCGTCTACAACGCCGTCGGCGTGGGCACCTTTCGCCTGCGCGTGACGGGTGCCGGCGACAAGAACGACCTGCGCCTGGATGTGCCCGGATTCACCCTCAGCAGTACCCAGGTGGCGGTGCTGCTGCTGACGCCGGGCGTGGCCTCGGGCACGGCGGTGGCCACAGGCGGGGTCTTGGTCAGCGGCATCGGCCTGCTCCAGGCCGGCGCCAGCACGGCGTTTGCCAACACCTCGTCGCGGGTCAGGCTGGTGGCGGGATTGACCGGCTCGGCGACGGTCGGCGCGACGCTCGGCGGCACCGATCTGCTCAGCGGGATCGGGTCGGTGGTGTCGCCGGCCGCCTTCAACGGCTATGTCCAGCTTCCGGCCTCGGCCAGCGCGGCGCTGACGCTGACTGTCAACGGCACGCCGCTGACGATGGTCGGCCAGTCGCTGGCTGCCGGCGCCGACTACAGCCTGCTGGTCTGGGGCACCTCGGCCAGCCCCAAGCTGTCGCTGATCGCTGATGACAACCGCCTGCCGACCGCCTCTGGGGTGTCCAAGATGCGCCTGGTCAACGCGATGTCGGGTGCGCCTCTGGGTCAGCTCAGCCTGATCGGCGATCAGGGCGTGCTGGCCGCCACGGTGGCGCAGGGCACGGCGTCGGCGTACTTCCCCAACCTGATCGCCAGCGGCACGCCGACGGCGAACTTCCAGGTCTACTCGTCGTCGACGCTGATGGAGAACCTGAGCCTCAAGACCGTGCTGCCCAAAGGGGTCTACACCTTCTACATGTTTGGCGATACCGCCGACTCGACCACCTGGTTCCCCTTGATCCACCCCGACCGCTAAAGGCGCGTTGAGCAGGTAAAAAAAAGGGGCCCGCGAGGCCCCTTTTTGCTGGCCGCTGTGGCCGCACCGGCGGCAGCTTCAGGCCAGGCGCCCGGCCTGAAAGTCCTCCACCGCCTGAATCAGTTGCTCGCGCGTGTTCATCACGAACGGGCCATGCTGGGCGATGGGCTCGTGCAGTGGCGCACCGGCAATCAACAGGGCGCGCGAGGCCTGGTCGCCGGCCCGCAGCACCACCCCGTCGCTGGCCGGCGAGTTGGCCAGGATCGCCATCCGCTGGCGCGGCACGGCGGTGCCGGCGATGTCCAGCTCGCCACGGTAGACGTAGACAAAGGCGTTGTGTCCGGCCGGCAGGGGTTGGCCGAATTCGGCGCCTGCGGCCAGGTGCAGATCGAGGTACAGCGGCGCGGTGCGCGGGCGCTGGATCGCACCTTCGGTGCCCTGCGCGCTGCCGGCGATGACACGCACGGTCACGCCTGCGGCCTGCACCTCGGGCACCTGCGCGCTGGGGATGTCGCGGTACCAGGGCGGGATCATCTTGTCGGCGCTGTGCAGGTTCAGCCAGAGCTGGAAGCCCTCCATCACGCCCTCTTCCTGTTCGGGCAGCTCGCTGTGGATGACGCCACGTCCAGCGGTCATCCACTGCACCCCGCCGTTGCTCAGCAGGCCAGAATTGCCGGCCGAATCGTGGTGCCGCATGCGCCCGGCGATCATGTAGGTGACGGTCTCGAAGCCGCGGTGCGGATGGTTAGGAAAGCCACCGATGTAGTCACCCGGGTTGTCCGAGCCAAAGGCGTCGAGCATCAAGAAGGGGTCAAGCCGGCGTTGCAGGTTCTGCGTCAGCACGCGGGTGAGCTTGACGCCGTCGCCATCGCTGGTGGCCTGGCCGACGATCAGGCGTTCGACCTGGCGCGGCGCGAGGATGGGGTGGGGGGCAGTGGTTATCGTCATCGGCAGATGTTGGCACAGCGGCGTCGGCGCAGGCCAAAGCCCTTTTTGAACTTGATCTTCAACCCGGCGCGCCCGCCGTGCGGCATTTGCCAGCGCTGGGGCCCATGACCATGACCCATGCCCCTGGCTTAGCCGACTCAGATGTCCGCCTAAACTCCCGGCCATGCCCATCTGGAAAAGCCCCGTCTCGATCGAGATCCTGACCCAAAGCCACCTCGACACCGCCGTGCAAAGGCTGGGCATCGAGTTCCTTGAAGTCGGTGACGACTTCATCCGTGGTCGTGTGCCGGTCGACACCCGCACCCGCCAACCCCATGGCCTGCTGCACGGCGGCGTGTCGGTGGTGCTGGCAGAGACGCTGGGTTCCTGCGGCGCCGCCTATTCGGCCGAGCCCGGCACCCGGGTGGTCGGGCTGGACATCAACGCCAACCACCTGCGGGGCCCGACTTCGGGCTGGGTCATCGGGGAGGCCAGGCCGGTGCACATCGGCCGGGCGACCCAGGTCTGGCAGATCGACATGCGCGACGACCAAGGCCGCCTGACTTGCGTGTCGCGGATCACGATGGCGGTGCTGGCGCAGCGCTGAGGCTACGCCCTCAGTCCGCAGCCTGCGCGGCCGCCAGCCGGGTGCTGTGCCAATACACATCGTCGCCACCCAGGCCGTCAAGGTTGGCGCGGTTGAGCACCCGCGCCAGCACGAACAGCAGGTCGGACAGGCGGTTGAGGAACTGGCGCGGGGCGTCGTTGACGGCCTGCGCCGCCGCCAAGGCCACCAGCGCGCGCTCGGCCCGCCGCGCCACGCTGCGGCTGACATGGGCCAGCGCAGCGCTGCGGGTGCCGGCGGGCAGGATGAATTCGGCCAGCCGGGGCAGTTGGGCGTTGTGTTCGGCCAGCGCCTGATCCAGCGCCAGCACGGCCTCGGGCTTGAGCAGGCGGTAGCCCGGAATCGACAACTCGCCGCCGAGGTTGAACAGCTCATGCTGGACCGTCACCAGCAGGCTGCGCACGGCCTCGGGCAGCGGCTCGGCCAGCAGCACGCCCAGCGTCGAGTTCAGCTCGTCGACCTCGCCCATGGCCTGCACCCGCAGGTGGTCCTTGGCTACCCGGCTGCCGTCGCCCAGGCCGGTCGTGCCGTCGTCGCCGGTACGGGTAGCGATCTGGGTCAGGCGGTTGGACATGGCGGCGCGGCGGTTGGGTCAAAGAAGGCGCGATCATGCCAGCCGGGGCTTCTAAAATTGGCGCCTCAATGGCCGGAGAGATGCCCATGAACGCGCCCCTGAACCACGCCCTGCTGCCCCTGTTTGAACCGCGCCCGATGCCGGCGCAGATGCTGTCGGCCCTGCGCGAGCGCTTTGGCCCGCGCTGCTCCACCGTGGCGTCGGTGCGCGACCAACATGGGCGCGATGAATCGCCGTTCGAGGTGCCGCCGCCCGAAGCGGTGGTGTTTGTCGAATCCACCGCCGAGGTGGCGGCGGTAGTCGCGCTGGCGGCGCAGCACAAGGTGCCGGTGATCCCCTTCGGCGTCGGCTCCTCGCTGGAAGGCCACCTGCTGGCGGTGCAGGGCGGCGTCAGCATCGACACCTCGGGCATGAACCGCATCCTGCAGCTCAACGCCGAAGACCTGACCGTCACCGTCCAGCCCGGCGTGACGCGGATGCAGCTCAACGAGGAAATCCGCCACAGCGGCCTGTTCTTTCCGATCGACCCGGGTGCCAACGCCTCGCTCGGCGGCATGACCGCCACCCGCGCCTCGGGCACCAACGCCGTGCGCTACGGCACCATGCGCGAATTGGTGCTGGCGCTGGAAGTGGTCACCGCCCAGGGCGAGGTCATCCGCACCGGAACCCGGGCGAAAAAGAGCAGTGCCGGCTACGACCTGACCCGGCTGATGGTGGGCAGCGAGGGCACGCTCGGCGTGGTCACTGAAATCACCTTGAAGCTGTTCCCGCAGCCCGAATCGGCGTCGGCTGCGGTCGTCCACTTCCCCAGCGTCGATGCCGCCGTCAAGGTGGCGATCCAGACCATCCAGATGGGTGTGCCGATTGCCCGCTGCGAATTGCTCGACAGCAACGCGGTGCGCTTCGTCAACCGCCACGACAAGCTCCAGTTGCGCGAGTCACCGATGCTGCTGATGGAGTTCCACGGCAGCCCGGCCGGCGTGGCCGAGCAGGCGCAGACGGTGCAAGACATCGCCGCCGAGCACGGCGGTGAAGGTTTCGAGTGGGCGACCACGCCCGAGGACCGCAGCCGGCTCTGGGCTGCCCGCCACCGCGCCTATTTCGCCGGCATGTCGGCCAACCCCGGCTGCCGCACCGTTACCACCGACGCCTGTGTGCCGATCTCACGCCTGGCCGAATGCATTGCTCAGGCGGTGGACCAGGCCGACGCCAGCGGCCTGCCCTACTACATCGTCGGCCATGTCGGCGACGGCAACTTCCACGTCGCCTACCTGGTGGACCCGCTGCAACCGGCGCAGCGCGAGCGGGCCGAGGCGCTCAACGACGCGCTGGTCCACCACGCCATCTCGCTGCAAGGCACCTGCACCGGCGAGCACGGCATCGGCCTGCACAAGCAGGGTTTTCTGATCGACGAGACCGGTCAGGCGGCGGTTGAGATGATGCGCACGATCAAGCGTGCGCTTGATCCGCACAACATCCTCAACCCGGGCAAGATCTTCGCGCTCTGACCTGAACCTTCGCGCGCTGCGCCCGCCTCAATTGGCGGGCGGCGGCGCCACAGTCCAGCGCTTGGTCACGTCGCCCTTGGCATTGGCGCTTTCCAGGTGCACGCCGAAGCCCCACAGCCGGGCGACATGCCGGAGCACCTCTTGGGCGCTGTCGTCCAAAGGCCGGTCGTTGTGCTGGAAGTGGCGCAGCGTCAGCGAACGGTCGCCGCGCAGGTTGACGTTCCAGACTTGGATATTGGGCTCGCGCGAGCCCAAATCGTATTGCCGGGACAGGGCTTCACGGACCCGCCGGTAGCCCGCGTCGTCGTGGATCGCCGCGACTTCCAGCTCCGATTTCTTCTCGTCATCGCAGATCGCAAACAAGCGGAAGTCACGCATCAGCTTGGGGCTGAGAAACTGGCCGACGAAACTCTCGTCCTTGTAGTTGCGCATCGCCGCGTCGAGGGTCGGCAGCCAATCTGCGCCGGCAATATCGGGAAACCAACTGCGGTCCTCATCGGTCGGCGCTTCGCAGATCCGCTTCAAATCGGTGTACATCGCAAAACCCAGCGCATAGGGGTTCAGGCCTGAATAACCGCGCTCGCCCACCCGCGGCTGGTAGACGACATTGGTGTGCGCCTTCAGCCACTCGATCATGACCCCTTCGGTCAAATGCCCATCGTCGTACATTTGGTTGAGCAAACGGTGGTGCCAGAACGTCGCCCAACCCTCGTTCATGACCTGGGTCTGGCGCTGTGGGTAAAAATACTGGGCGACCTTGCGGACGATCCGCACGATTTCGCGCTGCCACGACTCCAGCAACGGCGCGTTCTTCTCTACGAAATACAGCAGGTTTTCTTCGGGCTCGACCGGAAAGCGTTTTGCGGTGGCCGGTTCATCGACCTTTTCGGCACGTTTGGGGAGCGTCCGCCAGAGGTCATTGACCTGCTGCTGGGCATAGGCCTCGCGGTCGCGCGCTTCGCTCAGTTCCTGCGCCAGGCTTTTGCGGCTGGGCCGCCGGTAGCGGTCCACGCCATGGTTGGCGAGCGCATGACAGGAATCGATGAACAATTCCACCGCGGCCAGCCCGTGGCGCTCTTCGCACTCCGCCACATAATGTTTGGCGTAGACCAGATAGTCGATGATCGAGGCCGCATCGGTCCACATCCGGAACAGATAATTGCCCTTGAAGAAACTGTTGTGGCCATAGGCCGCGTGGGCGATCACCAGCGCCTGCATCGCGGTGGTGTTTTCTTCCATCAGATAGCTGATGCAGGGGTTGGAATTGATGACAATCTCATAGGCCAGCCCCATCGCCCCCCGCCGATAGTTCTTCTCGGTCGCGATAAATTCTTTTCCGTAACTCCAGTGGCGGTAATTGACAGGCATGCCGACGCTTGAATAAGCATCCATCATCTGTTCGGCCGTGATGATTTCCAACTGGTTCGGATAAGTGTCCAGCCCAAACCGTTCAGCGGTGCGCCGGATCACCTCGTGGTAGCGTTCGATGAGTTCGAACGTCCAATCACTCAGGCCGGGCAGGGTCTGCGCCGGGCGCCCGGTCTGAGGCAGCGGGCGGCGCAATCGGGCCTGGCCGACGCGGCGGTCGCCTTCGCTCGGAATCCGTTCTGGCCGGTGCGAGCGCCGGCGCTCGGCAAAGGTGGTGGTCATGCGCTCGCCCCCTCCTTTTTGAACAGGTCGCGAAACACGGGGTAAATCTGATCGGCGCTGACCGCCTTGCGCAAGGCGAAGTGCTTGTGCGATTCGCTGAGTTGCGCATACTCGGTCCAGAGATTTTGCTCTTCTGCCGCGACCTGGACATAGGCGAAATAGCGGACCATTGGCAAAATCTTGTCGGCCAGCAATTCACGGCAGCGGCCAGAGTCATGGTGCCAATTGTCGCCATCACTCGCCTGGGCCGCGTAGATATTCCAGTCGGCCGGGTTGTAACGGGCGCGGATGATCTGCTCCATCAGCACCAGCGCCGAGGAGACTACCGTGCCGCCGGTCTCACGGGCATGGAAAAAATTCTGCTCATCGACCTCTTGCGCCTGGGTGTGGTGGCGAATGAAGACGATGTCGATTTTTTCATAGTGCCGGGTCAAGAACAGATAAAGCAGGATGAAGAACCGCTTCGACAATTCTTTGCGCGCTTCGTCCATCGAGCCTGAAATATCCATCAGGCAAAACATCACGGCGCGGCTCGTCGGCACCGGCACACGGACCCGCGCTCGGTAACGCAGGTCAATCGGGTCGAGAAATGGGATGCGCTTGATCCGGGCGCGCAGCAATATGATATTGGCTTCGACCCCACGCATTTCTTGCTGCGCGGTCGCGTCGCCATGGCGGGCCGCTTGCTGCAGTCGCAGCAGCAGTTCCTCGGCCTCACGCAATTCACGTCGCGGCGCCGCGCCCAGGGCGATCCGGCGACCGATCGCGCCGCGCATCGAGCGCACCACATGCAGGTTGTTCGGGGTGCCGTCGCTCGAATACCCTGCGCGGTGGGTTTTCCATTCCGGGGTTTCGGCGAGGTTGTTCCGGATCAGGTTCGGCAAGGCCAGATCTTCGAAAAAGATCTGCATGAACTCTTCCTTCGACAGGCTGAAGCTGAAGTCGTCCTCGCCCTCACCCGAGTCGGTCGCCTGGCCCTTGCCCACGCCGCCTGCCGCGCCACCTTGGGGGCGCTTGATGCGGTCGCCCCGCACATAATCCTGGTTGCCCGGATGGACAATCTCGCGGACACCGCCTTGGGTATGGTGGAAGACCGGCTCGGAGAGGTCCTTCTTGGGGATGTGAATCTCTTCGCCGCGCGCCAGATCCTTGATCGAGCGACCGTCCACCGCGCGCCTGACGGCGTCGCGGATCTGGGTCTTGTAGCGCCGCACGAAGCGCTCGCGGTTGCCGATCGACTTGTTTTTGCCGGCCAGCCGTCGGTCGATGATTTGCTGCATCACTTGGCCATCCCAATTGTGCAAAGCGGCCGTTGGCTCAACTGCTCTTGCGCACCCGCAGATACCATTCGCAAAGCAACCTGACTTGTTTTCCGGTGTAGCCCTTGGCGACCATCCGGGCAACGAAATCCTCGTGCTTCTTGGCTTCGTCGATGCTCGCCTTGGCGTTGAAACTGATCACCGGCAGCAACTCTTCGGTGTTCGAGAACATTTTTTTCTCGATCACCGACCGCAGCTTCTCGTAGCTGGTCCAGACGGGGTTGTGGCCTTGGTTGTTGGCGCGCGCCCGCAGCACGAAATTAACGATCTCGTTGCGGAAATCCTTGGGATTGGCAATGCCCGCCGGTTTTTCAATCTTCTCGAGTTCGCCGTTGAGCGAGACCCGGTCGAACACCTCGCCGGTGTCGGTGTCACGGTATTCCTGATCCTGGATCCAGTAGTCTGCGTAGGTGACATAGCGGTCAAAGATGTTCTGGCCGTATTCGCTGTAGCTTTCCAGATAAGCGGTCTGGATTTCCTTGCCGATGAATTCGGCATACTTCGGCGCGAGCTGCTCTTTGATGAAACCGGTGTATTTTGTTTCGAGCTCCGGTGCGAACTGTTCGCGCTCAATCTGCTGCTCCAGCACGTACATCAAGTGAACCGGATTGGCAGCGACTTCGGTTGAATCAAAATTGAAGACCTTGGAGATGATCTTGTAGGCGAAGCGGGTGCTGACGCCGGCCATGCCTTCGTCCACGCCGGCGTAATCGCGGTATTCTTGATAGCTCTTTGCGCGCGGGTCGGTGTCTTTCAGGTTGTCGCCATCGTAGACCTGCATCTTGGAGTAAAGCGAGGAATTCTCAGGTTCCTTCAGCCGAGTCAGGATGGCAAACTGGCTCATCATCTTCAAGGTGCCCGGCGCGCATTTGGCAGCGGCCAGCGAGGAACCCTTGATCAGTTTCTCGTAGATCTTGACCTCTTCGCTCACCCGCAGGCAATACGGAACCTTGACGATGTAGATCCGGTCAAGAAAAGCCTCGTTGTTCTTGTTGTTGCGGAAGGCCTTCCATTCACTCTCGTTGCTGTGCGCCAGGACGACGCCGTCAAAGGGTATCGCGCCGAAGCCCTCGGTGCCTTTGAAGTTGCCTTCCTGGGTCGCGGTCAGGAGTGGGTGCAGCACCTTGATCGGCGCCTTGAACATTTCGACGAATTCGAGCAAACCCTGGTTGGCAAGGCACAGGCCGCCGGAGAAACTGTAGGCGTCGGGATCATCCTGGGCAAATGCTTCGAGCTTGCGGATATCGACCTTGCCGACCAGCGAGCTGATGTCCTGGTTGTTTTCGTCGCCGGGTTCGGTCTTGGCGATACCGATTTGGCGCAGGACGCTCGGAAAGCGTTTCACGACCTTGAATTTACGGATGTCGCCACCGAATTCTTCGAGGCGCTTGACGGCCCAGGGGCTGAGCACCCGGTTGAGGTAGCGGCGGGGAATACCATATTCGGATTCGAGGATCGGCCCGTCTTCGGCGGTGTCGAACAGCCCCAGCGGCGATTCGTTGACCGGCGAGCCGGCGATGGCGTAAAAGGGAACGTCCTGCATCAGGGCCTTGAGGCGCTCGGCGATGGAGCTCTTGCCGCCGCCGACCGGCCCCAGCAGATAGAGGATCTGCTTTTTCTCCTCCAGACCCTGGGCGGCGTGGCGGAAATAGGACACAACTTGTTCGATCGCGTCCTCCATGCCGTAGAACTCGGCAAAGGCGGGGTAGCGCCGGATCAGTTTGTTGGCAAATATCCGCGAGAGCCGCGGATCGTTGCGGGTGTCGACCATCTGCGGCTCACCGATGGCCTTGAGCATGCGCTCGGCGGCGGTGGCGTAGGCGATCGGATTGCGCTTGCATTCGGCCAGATAGTCGATAAGCGAAATCTCTTCTTCGCGGGTGCGCTCGTAGCGCTTGGCGAAATTGCTGAGCACGTCCATGGTGAATCTCCTGGGCAGACGCTGGCGTTGAGTTGGGGGGTATCCCCAGTCGCGGCCGGACGAAGTTCTGATCGCGCTCCGGGCCATCGCGGGCGATGGCCTTGGGCGTGATCGGAGCTCTCCGCTCAGGCCGCTATCGCGGCGACCTGGGATGACTGCAATTTCGGCGATTTCACGGTCGGACAGTCTGCCGATCATTCGGCCAATGCCGGTTCAGTTCGGCGGATGCCGGGCCTGACACGTACCGGCGGGCCTGGGTTGCCCGGCAGCGGGCGGCAGCGCCCGTCCATCCTTGTCTACACGCTTGGAGTACGGGTCTGGATGACAGGTTCGGGCGGCAGGCGCGCAATCCTGCACGGGCGCAGGCGCTGGACAGCGGTGCCGTTGTGCGGCCGTGAGGCCGTGCGGCTGTGCAGGGCCAGCGCGCTGCCGCGCCTCAGTCCAGCGTCACCTCGGTGTGCAGCTTGCCGGCTCGGTCGGCCTGTGCGGTCAGGGCCAGGCGCGTGCCGTGGGGTGCGTTGACGACCCACTCGGCCACCGCCCGGTCGCCGGTGACCTGCCGATCAGGCAAAAACGCCTGCAGCGAGCTCTTCGGCGCATGGCCGTCCAGTACCGGGGCGACGATGCGGGTCAATCCGGTCGCCAGGGTCACGCCGGGCGGCAGGTGGATCTCGAACACGACCCCGCGGGCGACCTTGCGTTCGATCGCCCGCTTGGTCACGGCTGAGGAGAGGTAGCCGGAGTTGGCCACCGCCAGGCGGATGCGCCAGGCCTGCGGGCCGATCGCCCGGACCTCGGCGCGCAGCAGCTCCAGCTTGGGCAGCGACAGGCCGAGCAGGTCCAGCCACGCCGGGAACTTGGCGATTTCACGCTCGCGCAGGTGCGGCGGCGGGTTGCGCCAGTAGTTCAGCCGGTCCCAGCCACCGAGCTCGACCATGCCGAGTTGCGGATGGCGGAACGGGTACCAATCGACATGGGCCTTGCCACCGCACTGGTTGTCGCTCCAGGCCAGCAGCTTCAGGTCGTCGGCCGCAGGATGGTCGCGGTACCAATGGATGTAGTCGTAATCGGTGATGCCGGCCTCGCGGTTGGGCGCCCACAACTCGACCGTCCAGAACAGCGCGCCGAGGTGGTCGTAGAACCAGTCCTGGGTGCCGGTGATGATTTCCTTGGGGTGGTACTTGAAGTCGTGGAAGGTGCTGATCGCCGGGTAGCCGCTGAGCTTCTCGCCGAGTGCCGACAGCCGCTTGACCAGCCACAGGTCCTCGGCCGTCATCTGCTCGTCGGCGACCGTGCCCATGGGCCGCAGGATCACCCCGGAGTGGGTGTGAAAGCTCACCGCCACGCCAATGTTGGGGTGCTTGACGACGAAGTCGACCATCGCCCGCACCTCGGGCTCGCTGGTCGGGTAGGGGCCGGCGCCGACCTGCTCGAACTCCTGGCGCCATTGCACCGGAAAGTTGCGGTTCAGGTCCAAGCCTTCGCGGTTGGGGTTGACCTTGACCTGCAGGCCGTCGAACGCGGTGAGCGTGCCCTCGGGCATCAAACGCCAGTAGCTGCCGCCAAAGTCGCCGGGCTCGCGCGGGATCATCAGCCGGGCTTGCTCGGGGTGGGCCTTCCAGCCGCCGTGGGGGTCGGGCAGGCGCATGTACAAGACCCGGCCATCGCCATCGACGTCCTCCACCGTGAGGCCCTCGACCGGCTCTTCATCGAACGGGTAGGGTCGGGTCGAGGAACGGATGTAGCGCGGCTTGTCGGCCAGTGCCAACTCGGCGCCGTCGGGATTCAGCCGTGGGCAGAGGTAGACGACGCGGCTGTCGAGCAACTGGGTCACGCCCGGGTCGCTGCCATGGCCGTTGAGCAGGTGCTGCAGCCAGTACAGGCAGGCGCTGCAGGCGGTGAGCTCGCCGGCGTGGATGTTGCCGTCGACCCAGATCGCCGGCTTGTCGGTATCCGCGCCGGTGGCGGCGTTGGTCACGGTCGCCAGCCAAATGTCGCGGCCTTCAAAGCTCTTGCCCAGGCTGCTGATGCTGAGCAGACCGGGGCGGGCGGCGGCACAGGCCTGCAGGTACTGGGTCAGCTCGGCATGGCGGACGAAGCTGTCAAATTGCAGGCTGGGCAGAGGGGCGGGCGCGGGCATGGCGGACATGGCGGGCATGGCGGGCGACTAGGGATGCGGGTTGGCGGGTGCGCGGATGGGCGCGACACAGTGTCGCAGACCCAAAATCTGCGGTTTGCCGGGCGGCCGAGCCGCGCGCTCAGGCGGATTGGCGCCGCACCGCCCAGCCGACCACGGCCAGGCCGGCCAGCCACATCAAGTAGCTCTGCGGCTCGGGCACGGCGCTGACCAAGGAGACGTTGCCGAGGTAGTAGTTGCCGGCAGGGGCGACGAAATCAATCGCAAGCGTTGTGGTGGCGGCGCTGGCGCCGGTCAGCACCGACACATGGCGCCAGTCGCCGATCTCGGTCGCGGCCGAGTGAAAAAGCGTTGCGCCACCAAAGCGCACGCTGATCGCGCTGTCACTGGAAAAGGTGACGAGGGAGCGCAGGTCAAAGCTGAGCTGGTAGGTGCCGAGCTCGGGCGTCGCAATCAGTTGGGTCAAGGTCAGGGTCTGGGCCGGGCCCGCTGCCAGGCAGCTCGAACCCGGACAGGCGACGCCATAGTCGTCGCTGCCACTGAAGCTGTAAACGAACGCGCTGTCAGTGGGATCCAAGTACAGCGGATTCCAGCTCGACAGGCCGGCGCCGAAACTGCCGTCAACGACCCGATTGCCGCCCGCATGCGCGGCACCGGCCAGGGCGATGGCGACAGCGATGGCGGCAAGGCGTGGGCGCATGGTGGGCGACCGGGTTAACGGCTCAGTTCAGCAGCCTGCCAGCGACCTGCGGCGTAAACAGTCGATGCACACACAGACGGCACGACCAAGCCGCTTCGTCTGTTGCAAGGTCGCGACCTGCAGGCTCTGCAGCGACGCACTCTGCACGCACTGCAACAACTTTCATACTACACCGGGTACAGCAGGGGCCGCCGCCGTGATTTCTGAACCCCCCCGTTTCGGCTGCCCGGACCGGCCTCGGCGCGCAATTCATCGTCCTGCCGGTCCTGGCCGGCCGCCGCCAGCCACAGCAGCATGGCCAGCAGCCAGAGCAACCTGGGCGTGTCGGTGAGGGTGTTGAGCAGCGCGCAGCCCAGGAACGCCAGCAGGGCGCCCGCCATGCCTGCGGCATGGCCATCGCCCCGGCGCGCCCTCGTGACCGCGCCGTGCAGTGCCGCGATGAACATCGCCGACCAGGCCAAGACCCCCAACCAGCCCTGCTCCAGCAGCACCGTCAGCGGCCAGTTGTGGATGTGCCAGGGCGGGTCGATGTCGGTGCTGAAGTACCAATGGTCAAAGCCCTGGGCAAAGTCGCCGTTGCGCAGCAGCGGCTGACCGTCGGCGTCCTGCAAGCGGACCTGGCTAACCTCGATGGCGCCCGCGCCGTCGGCGTGGAACAGCGCCAACTTGACCGGCCTGGGGGCCGGCGGCACGACCCAGTCCTGGGTGTCCAGTCGCCAATGCTGCTTGCGCCAATGGGCCGCCGCAGGTGCCGAGCTGGCCGAGCTGGCCGGGGCGCCTGATCTGCCATCCGGCAGGGGCGTGACGGTGGCGCACTGGGCCGAGCTCAGCATCCATTTCTCGCACAGCGCCACGCCCAGCCGGGCCCCCGGCGGGCTGCGCAGCTCCAGGCTCAGTTGCAGCGGCTGGCCGGGGCGAACGTCGACCAATTGCTCGATGTACACCGCCGTGCCGGCACCCAGGCGCAGCCAGGTCGGCGGTGCTGGCGCGGCCACGCCGAGGTCCTGGACCCGGCTGAACATGCCGGCATGCTCGGTCTCGGCGCTTTGCCAGTAGTGCAGCGTCGGGTAGCGGCCGAGACCGGCACCGACCACGCTGGTCCAGACCGAGGGGTCGCCACGGATCGCCATCGCGTCATGCCAATGCGCCTGGCGCACCTCCAGGTCCTGGCCGGAGCGGCCCAGGCGCTGCTGCGCAAAGCTGCCCCAGAGCACCGGGGCGGCGCTGGCGGCCATCAGCAGCAGCCCCAGCGACCATGCCAGCGCCGACCGCTGCGGCCGCTGGCCCAGCGCATGCAGACCCAGCACGGTCAAGCTGGCCAGCGCCAGCGCCGCATAGCCGCCGCGCGAATAGGTCACGGCGACGGCGTAACTGGCCAAGGCCAGCAGCGCCATCAGCCCCAGCCTTGGCCAGAGCCTGCGGGCCTGCAGCAGGGCGGCCAGGGCCACCCCGGCGGCCATCGCGAGGAAGCACTCGATCGTCGCCCCGCCGGTGTGCATCGCCGAAAACGGGCCCGTGACCCGGTAGTCGGCGGCAAAGTCGAGCAGGCCCGCAAATGCCCAGCGCTCCCACACCACCACCGCCAGGGCCAGGGCCAGCCCCAGGCACAGGCCGGCGCCCAGCAGGCGCTGCTGCCGCCCAGCGGATTCGGGCAGGCGCCGCATCGTCAGGATCAAGGCGCCTGCCCAGAGCGCGCCCTTGGCGATGCGCAGGGCGTTGTAGGGCTGGTGCAGGCTGAGCTGACTGTCGGCATCGGGCCAGGGCCAGGGCATGCCGCCGATCGCCAGACTCAGGCCCAGGCTGAGCCACCACAGGGCCAGCACCAGCTTCAGTGCCAGCGACAGCGGCGCCGCTGCCGACCGGGGCTGGCCGGCGGTGCGCAGCCAGACAATGGCCAGCACCGCCAGTTGCAGCAGGTCGAATTCATCCCACAGCAGGCGACCGCTCAGGGGCGCCCAGTCCAGCACCGGCATGGCCGCAGGCAGCAACAGCAGCACCCACGCTGGCCGCCAGGCCACGGCCAGGGCGGCGGCGGCGATCAGCCCGGTCAGGGCCAGCGGCCAGGCTGGAAACGTCCAGGCCTGGACCAGTGCCGCGACCACCAGCAGCGCCGCCACCGCCGGGATGGCCCGCAACCCGGTGTTCGCCATCGCCGCAGGCGGCGCTGGCCGGGCTGGCGTTGCCACGGCTGCCTGCGCGGGCGGCGACAGGCTCGGCGGGGTCTGGCTGCCGCGCAGCAACACCTGGCGAACCACGGCGCAGCTGGCCAGCGCGATCAGCAAATTGCTGGGGTCCGGGTGCAGGCCGTCGAACCACAGTTTTCCGCACTCGGTGAGCAGCGCCAGGGCCGCGACCCAGGCCAGATCGACACGCAGCGGGCGACGCAGCACGAAGCCCAGTACCGCCAGCGGCGCATACATCAGCGCCACGCTGCCGAGGCTGAACAAGGCCTGGGCTTCGGTTGTGAAGTAGTGGTAGTAGAAGGGCATCAGCCGCAGCGCTGCCCATTGCTTGGCCACTTCGGGCGCGCTGCGCAGGCCATGGCTGAGCCAGCCGCTGGCCGCCAGCAGCAGCAGCGAATAGGCCAGCCACAGCGCCGCCGCCCACAGCGGCTGGCGCAACAGACGCCGCTGCACGGTGGCGGCGAAAGCCAGGCCGTGGCCGGCACACCAGGCCCCCAGGGCCACGCCCAGGCCGCGGCTGAGCAGCGACGCGCCTTGGCTGACGCCCGAGGCGATCGCCAATTGCCCGCCCTCGATCACCAGGCCCAGCAGCAGGCCGCAGGCAAAGGCGCGCAGGCTGAGCGGGCCGGGCGGGCCGGGCGGGAGACCTGTGGTCGACCGGGCCAGGCCCGACCCGGCGCCCTGGGGCCAGGCCAGCAGCAAGCCGAAGGGCAGGCTGAGCACGGCCTCGACGACCAGCAGCAGCAGCCCGATCCAGCCGCGCTCGCGGCTTGCCGGCGCCAGCCACCAGCCGCACAGTTCAGAGGCCAGCTTGGCCTGCCATTCGCCGGCATTGAGCAGCAGGTCGTAGGGAAAGAAGCTCAGCCCCAGGTAGGCCAGGGCGTAGGCCACCAGAGCGCGGTAGGCCAGCACCGGCCCGCCCATCTGCCAGCCCTGCTCAAGCCGGCGCAGCAATGGCAGTGCCGGCGGCACGGCCAGGGCACCCAGCAGGCTGCCTATGGCTTCGGCGATCAGGTCGTTCTGCGAGACCGTGCGGCCGGGAAAGAACTCCTGCGCAAACTCCACCGCCGTGGCCAGGAACAGGCCGAAGCCGATGGCCAGCAGCACCGCCAGGGCTTGCCTTCGATCACCCCAGCGCGACAGCAGCAGGTGCGCGGTCAGCCCGCCCACCGGCAGGTAGAGCACGCCGTTGGCAACCCAGTCGGCGCGCGACTCAATCCCCAGCTGCAGGTAGGGCAGGTGGGCAAACCGCTGCAACGCCTGTGCCAAGGGCAGCGGCACGAACTCGAACGGCAGCAGGCTGCCGTAGACCACGAACACCACCCAGCCCAGCCACCACAGTGGCTGCACGCTGGCTGTGGTCGGTCGGCTCAAACCACCGTGGAGTTCAGCCGCTCAGGCCGGCGGGATCAGGGGCAGGAGGTCTGACCGGCCTTGAGCGTCGCGCCGCTGACGACATTGCTGCCCTGGCAGAAGTTGTAGGTGTTGCTGGCGGCGACCTTGCAGAGGAACCAGGTGTAGGTGCCGCCGCTGCCGTAGTTGTAGGTCACTGCCGTGTTGCTGCTGCTCCAAGTCCCCACGGTCTCGGGCGTGCCGCCCTTGTAGTCGACCAGCGTACCGTCGGCTTGATGGAACTCGGACCACTTGTCGGCGCCGCGCCCGGCGCACGCGGTCTTGCCCGACAGGGTCAGGCCAGGCTTGGACACCTGCACACCGCCGCAGGCGCAGGACGCAAATCCTTGGGCCATGGCGGCCTGGCCCCAGACCAGGGCGGCGGCGCCCATCCAGATCGCTGCATTCATGGCTTGTCCTCGGGTTGAAGCTGCGTCGATTCGACGCTAAGGGGCAGATTGTTGACCAACTAGTCAATCCCCGGAACCGGCACCGCCCGATTCGGGGGGGTGGCGGGGCAAGGGCGGCGGCGGCCTCAGCGGTACGGCAGCACCAGCCGCAGCACGCCGCGCAGCGACACCAGGTTGCCGGGGTTGCCGGTCTCCTCCAGCACGCCGGCCATGCGCCGCAGGATGCCGGCGCTGCGCTGCGCCCGCCAGACCAGCAGGTCGATCATCCAGGGGTGCTGGTTGATGCGGTTGGCGCGGGCATACAGGTCAAAGCGCGGTTTGAGCGCCAGCACCGAGGCGGCATAGCCGGCGCAACACGCCTCGTCGGTGGCTGCGCTGGCCAGCAGGGCTTGCGCCGCCAGGATACCGGTCTCCATCGCCTTGCCTATGCCCTCGCCGGTGAAGGCGTAGGTGCTGCCGGCGGCTTCGCCCGTGACCAGCAGCCCGGCGCGGCCTAGCCTGGCGCCGTCCAGCCCGCAGCGCAGGGGCGCGCCCTTGAGCGGACCCAGCCACTGTCCCTGGGCGAGCAAATCGCGGGCATGCGGGTGCACCTGGGTGAAGCTCTCCAGCAGGTGCCGCAGGTTGGTGTCCTGGCCCGGGTCGCGGCCTTGAACGGTGTCGCCTTGACGCGCGTTTTGCCCGATCGCCAGGCCAACGCCGATGTTGAACACGCCGTCGCGGCAGGGAAAGATCCAGCCGTAGCCGCGCCCCAGCCGCTTGTGCCAGACCACCTCCAGCGCCTTGATCTTGCCGACCAGGCCCGGCGCATGGACATAGCCGCGGGCGGCCATGCCGCTGGCGCTTTGGCGCTGGCACATGCCGGTGGCGATCAGTGCCGACGGCAACGCGCCGGTGGCCAGCACCACCCAACGGGCCTGGATGTCGTGGCTGCCGCTGGCCGACTTCAGGCGCGCACCGACCACCCGGCCGGCGCCGTCTTCGATCACCGACTCCAGCCGCAGCGGCGCCAAAAAGCGGGCGCCGGCGCGCTCGGCGGCGCGCTTGAGGATGTCGTCAAGCTGCTTGCGCGGCAGCACCGCCAACTGCCCGGGCACGTCGACCCGGCCACCGCGCGGCGCGACACAGCCGACCGTGGCCACCACCTCGGCCTGGGCCATCACCTCG
Source organism: Burkholderiales bacterium (assembly GCA_025350145.1). GTDB lineage: Bacteria > Pseudomonadota > Gammaproteobacteria > Burkholderiales > Burkholderiaceae_C > Pseudaquabacterium. The sequence continues at coordinate 43,016 of JANXYH010000104.1, forward strand.
GCATGCACGCCCAGGCGCTGCAGCGCGTGGTGGGCGTCGGGGATCAGTCCGTCGCCGCAAATCTTGTCGCGCGGAAAGGCCTGCGCATCGACCAGCACCACGTCCACGCCCTGGTGCGCCAGCCACTGGGCGCAGGCACTGCCGGCCGGACCGGCGCCCACGACCAGTACCTCACAGCGGGCGGGCAGGGCAGTCTCGGGCATGGGCGCAGGCAATCCGGGGTGGACAAGGGGGCGGGATTGTAGGCAGCGACGCAGGCGGCATAAGATGAAAACCCCAGCCCGCTGGGGTGCACCGGGCGGTCCCTCTGGCCGCCACTTGTGGCCAGTTACCCAGCCCCATCCGGCACCAAACCGGGCTTGCCCCGCAGCCGCCAACCCGCTCAAGAAAGTCCGCCGCCATGATCGACGCCATGAACCACTTCACCATCGTCGCCGAGGACCGCGACGCCACCCTGGGCTACTACTGCGGGCTGCTCGGCCTGCGCGAGGGCTACCGCCCCGACCTGGGCTTTCCCGGCGCTTGGCTTTACCCGCAGGGCAGCGAGCAGGCGGTGCTGCACATCATCTTCGGCCGGCCGTTGCCGGCCAGCCGCACCGGCGTGATCGACCACCTGGCGTTCACCGCCAAGGGCCTGCCCGATGTCAAGGCCAGGTTCGACGCCGCCGGCCTGGACTACAACCTCGGCCAGCAGATTGGCTCGGGCACCTGGCAGTTGTTCAGCGTCGACCCCAATGGCGCCAAGGTCGAGCTGGATTTCTCGGCGGCCGAGCGTCTGTGAGCGGTGCGGACATGACTTCAACTTCACTGCCCGCAAGCGGCCTGAGCCTGGCCGAGCCCGGTGCCGGCGTGCCGGCTTTTCGCACCCAATCCGAGATGCTGGCCGAGCACGCGGCGCGGCAGCCCGGCCGTGTCGCGGTCCAGGTCGGCGATGAGCGGCTCGACTACCAAGGCCTGAACGCCCTGGCCGACCGGGTCGCTGCCGCGCTGCAACGCGACGGGCTCAAGCCGACCGAGAGCTTGGCGGTGTGCGCCGGCTCGTCGATTGCCTACCTGGGCGTATTTCTCGGCGGCCTGCGCGCCGGGGTGGCGGTGGCGCCACTGGCGCCGAGTTCGACGCCGGCGCAACTGGCCGACATGGTCAGCGATGCCGGCGCGCAGCACTTCTTCATCGACAGCGCCGTGGCCCAGGCGCTGGCCGCGGGCGGGGTGTCGCTGCCGGCGCAACTGCGCTGCATCGCCCTGGACGAGGTCGCCGCGGGCGCCATGCCGCTGTCGGCCTGGCTGGCGCCGGCCCAGACCCGGCCTGCGCCGGTCGAGATCGACCCGGAATGGCCGTTCAACATCATCTATTCCAGCGGCACCACCGGCACGCCCAAGGGCATCGTGCAGTCGCATGCGATGCGTTGGGGCCATGTCGCGCGGGCGGCCACGTTCGGCTACGACAGCGCCTGCAGCACCCTGATCGCCACCCCGCTGTACTCCAACACCTCGCTGGTGGCGGTGTTCCCGACCTTGGCCGGCGGCGGCCGGCTGGTGTTGATGGCCAAGTTCGACGTCGCCGCCTACCTGGCCATCGCCGAACGCGAGCGCATCAGCCACACCATGCTGGTGCCGGTGCAGTACCAGCGGCTGATGGCCCATCCCGAGTTCGACCGCTTCGACCTCTCGGCCTTTCGCTTCAAGCTCTGCACCAGCGCGCCCTTCCAGGCTGCGCTCAAGGCCGACATCGTGGCGCGCTGGCCGGGGGCGCTGCTGGAGTTCTACGGCATGACCGAGGGTGGCGGCACCTGCATCCTGGCCGCGCATGAGTTTGCCGACAAATTGCACACCGTCGGCCGGCCCGCCGAGGGCCACGACATCCGTTTGATCGACGAGGCTGGCCAGGAGGTGGCGCCCGGTGTCGCGGGCGAGGTGGTGGGCCGCTCGGGCGCGATGATGAACGGCTACCACCGCCAGCCCGAGAAGACCGCCGAGTCGGCGTGGTACGACGCACTCGGCCAGCGCTTCCAGCGCACCGGCGACATGGGGGTGTTCGACGCCGACGGCTTCCTGACCCTGATGGACCGCAAGAAGGACATGATCATCAGCGGCGGCTTCAACATCTACCCCAGCGACCTGGAGGCGGTGCTGTGCCAGCACCCCGCCGTGGCCGAGGCAGCCGTGGTCGGCGTGCCCTCGGCCACCTGGGGCGAGACGCCGGTGGCCTACGTGGTCCTGCGCGCGGATGCGCTGGATTCGGCCGCCAGCATCCGCGAGTCGGTCAATGCCGGTCTGGGCAAGACCCAGCGCCTGGCCGACCTGCAACTGATAGACGCCCTGCCGCGCAGCGCCATCGGCAAGGTGCTCAAGCGCGACCTGCGCGAGCGCCATGCGGCCAGGCGCGATGGCTGACGAGGCCGGCGGCAAACCCGCCAGCACACCCGCCGGCATCGACCGCCAGGCGCCGGTTTTCGAGGCCGAACAGGCGCTGGCGCTGAGCCTGGCCGGCGGCGAGGTCGGCTTCATCGCGGTCGACCGCCAAGGGCGGATCACGCGCATCAATGCGATCGCCGAGAGCCTCACCGGCTGGCCCGCTGCTGAGGCCATCGGCAGGTCGCTGTGGGACGTGTTCGTGCGCGAGGGCCGGCCGCCGGAAATCGTCGCCCGCAACCCGGTGGAGGTGCTGGTCGCCCATGGCGTGGGCCTGGGCGTCAGGCACCGCGTCATCTGCCTCGCGCGCGACGGCAGCCAGCACGAGGTCGAAGTGCGCTCGACGCCTATCCTGGCCGCCGATGGCAGCACCAGCGGCCTGGCGATGGTGTTTCGCGACCTCGCGCCGCTGAACCGCGCCACCGGCGAGGCCCTGCGCCTGGCGGCCATCGTCGAGTCATCGCTGGACGCGATCATCGGCAAAACACTCGACGGCAGGATCACGAGCTGGAACCGGGCGGCGCAGACGCTCTTCGGTTACAGCGCTGCGCAGGCCATGGGCGCGCCGATTCAGATGCTGATCCCGCAGGAGCTTCAGCACGAGGAGATGCGCATCCTGGCCGAGCTGTCGCAGGGCCGGAGCGTGCCTGCCTTCGACACCGTGCGCCTGACCCAGGACGGCAGGCGGCTGAACGTGTCGCTGGCGATCTCGCCGATTCGCGACGCCAGCGGCCGGGTGGTCGGCGGCTCCAAGATCGTGCGCGACGTGACCCAGCAGCGCCGCGCCGAGGCCGAGCTACGCCTGAGCGAGCTGCGTTTGCGCATGACCTTCGAGGCCGCCCGCATCGGCGATTGGGAGTACCAACTCGACACCGGCCAGGCCCGCCGGTCGGCCCGCCACGACCGCTGCTTTGGCTACGACAGCCTGCAGGCGCATTGGAGCATCGCGCGGTTCCTCGACCATGTGCACCCCGAGGACAGGCCCGAGGTGCAGCGCAGCTTCGAGCAGGCGGTGGCGTCCGGGCCCGAATGGCATGCCGAGTTCCGCGTGGTCTGGCCCGACGCCAGCGTGCACTGGCTCAGCGCCCATGCCAGCGTCGTGCGCCAGGCCGGCACCGGCGCGCGCATGCTGGGCATCGTCACCGACATCAGCGCCGAGAAGTTGGCCGAAACCGCACGTGCCAGGGCGCAGGTGCTGGAGGTGCAGAACCGCCAGATCATGGAGGCCAGCCGGATCAAGAACCTGTTCCTGGCCAACATGTCGCACGAGCTGCGCACGCCACTGAACGCGGTGATCGGCTTTGCCGACCTGCTCATGACAGGTACGGTGCCGATCGGCTCGCCCCGCCAGCAGGCCTACCTCGGCCACATCGCCGACGGTGGCCGCCACCTGCTGCGGCTCATCAACGATGTACTGGACTTGGCCAAGGTCGAGTCCGGCACCTTCGAGTTCCGCGCTGAGGCGCTGGATCTGGTGCAGCTCGTCGGCGAGGTCAGCAGCGCGCTGGCGGCCGAGCTGCAGCGCAAGCAGTTGCGGTTGCGGACCGAGCTTGACGCCGCGCCGCCGGCCCTGCGGCTGGACCCGGTGCGGCTCAAACAAGTGCTCTACAACTACCTGTCCAACGCCATCAAGTTCACGCCGGCCGGCGGCAGCGTGACGCTGCGCGCCCTGCCCGAGGGCGCCGCGCAGTGGCGCATCGAGGTCCAGGACAGCGGCATCGGCATCGCCGAAACTGACCTGCCACGGCTTTTCGTCGACTTCCAGCAGTTGGACGCCGGCTACGACAAGCGCCACGCCGGCACCGGGCTTGGCCTGGCCCTGACCCGGCGGCTGGTCGAGGCTCAAGGCGGCAGCGTCGGCGTGCACAGCGTGCTCGGCCAGGGGAGCATCTTCCATGCCGTCCTGCCGCGCGGATGGCCCCCGGGGCTGAGGGCCCCGACCAGCGGCTGACCGTCAACCGCGGGTTACGCACCGTCAAGTGGCCAGCACGCCTGCGCACGCCCACCCGTGCCGCCGCCGCAGCCGGCGCATTCAGTGCGGGTCCGCGAACCCCAGAAACACCGCCGCCTCGTCGACCGACTTGCGCTGCGAGACCACCGCATTGGCCGGAAAACCGTCGTCCGGCCAGCCCATCGCCACGCAGGTCTGGATCACCTGGTCGTCGGGGATGCCGGCCTCAGTGCGGACCACCGGCGACTGCATGATCCCCTGGCTGTTGATGACGCAGCCCAGGCCGCGCGACCAGGCGGCGTTGACCAGGCAGTTGACGACGCCGCCGCAGTCGAACGGGGCGATGTCGCTGCCGTGCAGCACCCGGTCGTAGGTGACGACGATGGACAGCGGCGCGTCGAACTGGCGAAAGCCGCGCATCACCCAGTCCTGGCGCGCAGCCGCGTCATGGCGGGCGATGCCCATCGCCGCAAACAACTGCTTGGCGATGCCGATCTGGCGCTCGCGGTGCGGGCCCTCGTAACCCGGCCCCATGCGGAATTCGCGCGAGTGCGGCACACCGGCCAGGTTGCGCTCGACATTGCCCTGGCGGATGCGGTCGAGCACTGCGCCGGTGACGACATAGAAGTTCCAGGGCTGGGTGTTGAGCGAGGTCGGGGCGCGCAGCGCCAGGGCCAGAACTTCGCGCACCAGGGCCTGCGGCACGGGCTTGTCAAGGTAGCCGCGGATGCTGCGGCGCTGGCGAATGACTTGGTCAAATTCCACGGGCTTGGACCTGTTCGGTGGGTGGGTAGACAGAGGCGGGCGGCAGCGCCAGCGGTTTAAGCCCGGCGCCTGGCTCGCCCGGATTGTCGGACCCGGCCCCAGCGCATTGACAATTCCTGGACCGCATGAAGACCCAGCGCCAACCCCAGGACCGGCCGGCCAGCGCCCGCGCCACGCGCCGCGAATGGATCGCCCTGGCGGTGCTGATCTCGTGGCGCGGCCGCTGCGCCGGCCGGCCGGCCGTTGGTGGCAGGTGAGCGGTTGGGCTCGATCAGGTCAGGGTTAGCCCTGGGCGGAGTCGGCCGCCAGGGACTTGCGAGGCCTGCCGGTCCTTGCCTATGATGCCCGCTTGAACTGGATGAGACAGGCGTCTCATTCGTGTCGCAAACAACCCACCTGTCGCCAGCCAATTTCGCATCCCATGGGTTTGCACCTGATCGACCGCGTGGCGGTGGAGGATGAGGGCCAGGGCGACGCTGTACTCTGCCTGCATGGCCTGGGTGGCAGTGGCAACAGCTTCACGCCCTTGCAGCCGGCGCTGGCGCGGCAGCGGGTGCTGCGGATCGATCTGCCCGGCAGTGCGCGCTCGCAGCGGGTCGAGGGCGGGCTGAGCATCGCGCAGATGGTGGTGGCGGTGCAAACCGTGTGCGCCAGGCTGGGGGTGCAGCGGGCGCATGTGCTGGCGCATTCGATGGGCTGCATCGTCGCCCAGCACCTGGCGCTGGCGGCGCCGACCCTGGTCCGCAGCCTGGCGCTGTTCGGCCCGCTGCTGGCCCTGGGCGAGGGCGCCCGCGCGGCCATCCGAGCGCGCGGCGTGAAGGCCCGCAGCGAGGGCGCCCGTGGCATGCACGAGATCGCGCTGGCGCTGCTGGACAGCGCGCTGTCGGCCCACACCCGGCAGCACAACCCGTTGGCGCTGGCCCTGGTGCGCGAGAGCCTGATGCGCCAGGACGGGGTCCACTACGCCCGCAGTTGCGACGCGCTGGCCGATGCCGAGCCGGCAGCGGTTGAGCGCATCGTCGCCCCGGTGCTGCTGGTCACGGGCGACGAGGACGGCGTGGCGCCACCCCAGGCGGTGCGCAGCCTGGCTGAGAAGCTGCACCACGCGGCCAGCGTGCGGGTGGTGGTGCTGGCGCGCTGCGGCCACTGGGCGCCGGTCGAGCGGGCCGAGGATTGCCAGCGCGAACTCGGCAACTTCCTGGCTGGCCAGCGCTGAGCCAGCCCGGCCAGCCACCCCGTCAGCATCCACCAAGGCAGCGCGATGGCAGACGTCCACTTCAGCAACGTGCGCATCTTCGACGGCGGCGGCGAGGCGCCGTTCAGCGGCGATGTCCTGGTCCAGGGCAATCTGATCACGCGGGTGGTCAAGACCGGCCACGGCCAGCGCCTGCCGGCGGTGATGGGGGCGCAGTTGATCGACGGCGCGGGCGCCTTCCTGATGCCCGGCATGGTCGAGGCCCACACCCATTTTTCATGGAACGACCAGCCCAGTCTGGATGCGATCCAGCGCATGCCGCCCGAGGAACACATCCTGTGGTGCGCCGAGGTGGCCGAGCGCTATCTCGACATGGGCTGGACCAGTTGCGTCGGCGCGGCTGCCGCCAAGCCGCGGCTGGACGTGGTGATCCGCAACGCGATCAACGACGGCACGATTCGCGGCCCGCGCTTCCTCGCTGCCGGCCAGGAAATCACCGTTCCCGGTGGGCTGGGTGACACCACCCAGCCGCACCTGCCGCAGCCCGAATTTGCCTTCGGCGCGGTGGTCAGCGGCAACGACGAGATGCGCCGTGCGGTGCGGATGATGGCCAAGTACGGCGTCGACACGGTCAAGATCAACCTCTCTGGCGAGTCGATCACGGGCATGCCCAGCGAGATGAGCCAGTTCACGGTCGACGAGATCAGCACCTGCGTTCAGGAGGCCCACGCCTGGGGCAAGCGGGTGGCGGCGCATGCGCGCTCATGCTGGGCGGTCAAGCAGTGCGTGAGCCAGGGCATCGAGGTCATCTACCACGCCAGCTACACCGACACCGAGGCGCTGGACATGCTCGAGGCCAACAAGCTCAGGCACTTTGTCGCCCCTGGCCTGGCCTGGCTGATCAACACCTGCCACCATGCCAGCCAGTGGGGGTTGACGCCCGAGGTCACGCGCAAGATGGGCTACCACGCCGAGCTGGACGCGGCATTGCAGAGCATGCAAGCGATGCGCCGGCGCGGCATCCGCATCCTGCCCGGCGGCGACTACGGCTTTGCCTGGACACCGCACGGCAGCAACGCCAAGGACCTGGAGTACTTCGTCAAGCAGGTCGGCATGAGCAGCATGGAAGCGCTGCTCTCGGCCACCGCCTGGGGCGCGCCGATGATGAAGCTGGGCAAGCAACTGGGCTACATCCGCGAGGGCTGCCTGGCCGACATCCTGCTGGTCGACGGTGATCCGCTGGCCGACGTCCGCGTCTTGCAGGACAAGTCTCGCATCCTGGCGGTGATGAAGGACGGCGAATTCCACCGCGCGCCGCCGCTGCGGGTGGCGCGCAGCACGCGCTGGGCGGCGTGATCGCCCTGGCCTGAGGAGAACGCGATGAGCGACACCCTGTTCACCAATGTGCGCATCCTCGACGGCAGCGGCGAGCCGCCCTACAGCGGCAGCGTCTTGGTCAGTGGCCAGCGCATCCGCCAGGTCGGACGCAGCGCGGCCGCCATCTCGACATCGTTCGCGGCCACGCCGGCCAGCGTGATCGACGGCGCCGGCGCCACCCTGATGCCGGGCATGTGCGAGGCCCACACCCATTTTTCCTGGAACGACGCGCCCACCCTGGCGGCGATCCAGGCGATGCCGCTGGAAGAGCATGTGCTGTGGTGCGCAAAGGTTGCCAAGCGCTATCTGGAGGCCGGCTGGACGAGTTGCGTAGGCGCGGCCTGCGCCAAGCCGCGGCTGGACGTGGTGATCCGCAATGCCATCAACGCCGGCCAGATTGCCGGCCCGCGCTACCTCGCGGCGAGCCAGGAAATCACGGTCGCTGGCGCACTCGGCGACGAGACCCTGCCGCATTTGCCGTTTCCCGAGTTCAGTTTCGGCGTCAACGTCAGCGGCGCCGAGGAGATGCGCAAGGCGGTGCGCATGTTCCTCAAGTACGGCGTCGATTCGATCAAGCTCAACCTCTCGGGCGACAACTTCACCCCGCAGTCGCCGGCGCAGACCAATTGGATGACCGATGCCGAGGTCGCGGCGGCGATGGACGAGGTGCGCATGCGCGGCAAGCGCGGCACGGCGCATGCGCGCTCGGCCGCGAGCGTCAAGCAGGCGCTGCGCCATGGCATCGACGTGATCTACCACGCCAGTTTCAGCGACACCGAGACCCTGGACATGCTCGAGGCCGCGCGCGACCGGGTCTTCGTCGCGCCGGGCATCGCCATCATCTACGCCATGCTCAACGAGGCCGAGGCCTGGGGCATCAGCCGCGCCAACGCCACCGACATGGGCTACCAGGTCGAGTGGGAGGCGGCGCTGGATTCGCTGCGGGCGATGCACAAGCGCGGGGTCCGCGTCCTGCCCGGCGGCGACTACGGCTTTGCCTTCACGCCGCATTGCAACAACGCCCGCGACCTCGAGTTCTTCGTCAAATACCTGGGCTTCACGCCGATGGAGGCGATCCGCAGCGCCACCCTGTATGGCGGCCAGATCATGATGCGGGCCAGCGATTTGGGCCTGATCCGCGCCGGCTACCTGGCCGACCTGATGCTGGTCGATGGCGATCCGCTGGCCAACCTCCACATCCTGCGCGAGCCCAAGCGCATCCTGGCGGTGATGAAGGACGGCGTCTTTGCCAAGGCGCCCAACCACGCCGCTGCCGGCGTCCCGGGTGGCGTCTACGCCGGCGTCTATGGCGGCCAGGTCGTGCCGACGGCGGCCAACGCCTGGGGCCGGGCCGCATGACGCGCCAGCGGCGCCGGCTGTGGTTGGCCTTGGCCTTGATCGGCCTGCCGCTGGCCGCGCTGTCGCTGTGGGCGCTGGTCGACAACCCCAGGCTGTATGTCACCACGCTGCTCAACGGGCTGACCCTGGCGTCGCTGTATTTCATCGTCGCCTCGGGCTTCACCCTGGTGTTCGGGCTGATGCGCAACCTCAACCTGGCCCATGGCTCGCTCTACCTGCTGGGCGCCTATGTCGGCTGGATGGTCGGCGAGCACACCGGCTCCTGGCTGTTGGCGGTGGCGGCTGGATTCGTCTCGGCCGCCCTGGTCGGGCTGGCGCTGCAGTTGCTGGTGTTTCGCCAGATGCAGGGCCAGGATCTGCGCCAGACCCTGGTCACGATCGGCATCTCGATCGTGCTCGCCGACCTGATGCTGTGGATCTGGGGAGCCGAGATTTACACCTTCGATCCGCCACCCTGGATCTACGGTTCAACCACCCTGCCGCTGGTCGAGAAATTTCCCACCTACCGGCTGGCCGTGCTGCTGGGCGCGGTCGGCATCGGCCTGGCGCTGTGGAGCTTTCTCAACCGCACCCGGGTCGGCATGATGATCCGCGCCGGGGTCGACGACCGGGCGATGCTGGCCGCGGCCGGTGTCAATGTGCAGTTGGTATTTGCCCTGACCTTTGCGATTGGCGCCGGCCTGGCTGGGCTGGCCGGTGTGGTCGGCGGCTCGGCGCTGAGCGTCTCGCCGGGCGAGGACACGCGCTACCTGCTCGCCAGCCTGGTGGTGGTGATCGTCGGCGGTATGGGCAGCGTGGTCGGGGCCGCGATCGGCGCGCTGCTGATCGGCCTGGCCGAGCAGTTCGGCCTGGCCTATGCGCCGACCTACAGCGTGGTCTTCACCTTCGTCATCATGGTGTTGACGCTGGCCTTCAAGCCGCGCGGCATCCTGGGGCAGGCGGCATGAGCGCAGCCGGGACCGTGGCGGGGCCGCGCTCATGAGCGCAGCCCAGTGGCGCCGCGCCATGAACAACCCGGCCGCCACCTCGGCGCGGCCAGCCCTGGCGCCTGCCGTCACGGCGGCGGCGGGCGGCGGGTCGGTCTGGCGCGGGCTGGGCGTGCGCCACTGGGTGGTGCTGGCCGCCGTGCTGCTGTACCCGGCCGTGGCCACGCCGTTCTTCACCTACCAGATCGGCGCGCAGTCGCTGGCGCTGGGCTTGATCGCCCTGTCGCTGACCTTTTTAGGTGGCTATGGCGGCATGGTCAGCCTGGCGCAGATGAGCGTGGCCGGAGTGGCGGGCTACATGGTCGCAATCTTCGGCAGCAGCAGTGCGACGGCGATCAGCCTGGGTTGGCCGTGGTGGCTGGGGGTGCTGCTGGCGCTGCTGATTGCGGTCGTCTTCGCCAGCGCGGTGGGCTGGCTGTCGGTGCGCACCGAGGGCATCTACACGATCATGATCACGCTGGCCATTGGCGTCGCGTTTTTCTACCTGGCGCAGCAGAACTATGGCCTGTTCAACGGTTTCCAGGGCTTTGGCAAGGTCAACGCGCCCAGCGTTGGCGAACTTGACCTGAGCCAGCCGCTGCCCTTCTACTACCTCGCATTGGCCTGTGCGCTGGCCGGCTATGGCCTGGTCAGCTACATCGTGCGCGCGCCCTTTGGCCTGGCCCTGCAGGGCGTGCGTGACAACCCGCGGCGGATGAACGCGCTGGGCTACCACGTCACCGCCCACCGGGTGGCGGCCTACGCCCTGGCAGGGCTGCTGGCCGCGGTCGGCGGGGTGCTGCTGGTTTGGTACAACGGCCGGATCTCGCCCGGCACGGTCGGCACCGGGGCGATGCTCAACATCCTCATCATCGCGGTGCTGGGCGGCATCAAGCACCCCTTGGGCGCCTTTGTCGGCGCCATCGTCTTCGTGCTGCTGCAGAACTTTGCCATCGATCTTTTCGACCGCGAGCGCTTCAACCTGGTCGTCGGCGGGGTGTTCCTCGCCGTGCTGCTGTTTTCCCCCGACGGCCTGCTGGGCTTGTGGACGAGCGCCCGCGCCCGGCTGCAGGCAGGGCGGCGCCTTGCTTCCCACCCAACGCCTTGAATGGCACACAGGAGACTTATGACTGCGCACAAACACGTCTGGATCCGCAGCGCCTTGAGCGCGGCTGCCGCGACCGCCCTGATGGCGGGCTCGGCCTGGGCCCAGGACAGCCTCAAGATCGGCCTGCTCGCCACGCTGGAGGGGCCGTTCGCCGCGCCCGGCCAGGACAGCATGCGGGGCGCCGATCTGGCGCTCAAGCACCACAACGGCATGGCCGGCGGCAAGAAGATCGAGTTCGTCAAGGTTTCGTCCGATGCCACCCCGGACAAGGCCGTCAGCGCCACCCGCAAGGCGGTCGAGCAGGACAAGGTGCAGATCATGATCGGCCCACTCTCCGGCGATGAAGGCATCGCGGTCAAGAACTACGCCAAGACCCAGCCCGGCATCACCTTCGTCAATGGCTCCTCGGGCGCACAGGCCACCACGCTGAGCGACCCGGCGCCCAACTTCTTCCGCTTCAACTCCGAGGGCGCGCAGTGGATGGTCGGCCTGGGCGAGCACGCACTGGGCAAGGGCTACAAGAAGATGTTCCTGATCGCCGAGGACTACGGCTTCCCGTATTCGCAGGTGCAGGGCTTCATGGCCAGTTACTGCGCCAAGGGCGGCAAGGTGGTCGACAAGGCCTGGGTACCGCTGGGCACCAAGGACTACGCCTCCGTGATCGCCAAGATCCCGAAGGACATCGACGCCCTGCTGGTGGTGCTGGGCGGCTCCGACGCGGTCAACTTCTTGTCCCAGTACGAGCAGGCCGGCGGCGCCAAGCCGATGGTCGGTGGCTCGATCACGGTCGACCAGACGGTGCTGAACTACAAGGGCAAACGGCGCGAGTCGCTGCTCGGCACCGCCGCCGCCGGGCCGATGGCGGATTCGATCGACACCCCCGAGTGGAAGAAGTTCGTCGCCGACTACAAGGCCACGTTCAAGGACGGTTTCCCCAGCCCGTCGCTGTTCGCCTACCTGTACTACATCAACACCAAGGCCGCGCTGGACGGGCTCGACGCCGTCAAGGGCGACCTGAGCAACGGCCAGAAGGCCTACCGCGAGGCGCTGCAGAAGACCAGCTTCGCCGGCCCCGCCGGCCCGGTCAAGATCGATGCCAATCGCAACGGCGTGGGCACCACCTACATCACCGAGGTGGCCAAGGCGGCCGACGGTTCGTACTACAACAAGGTGGTCAAGGCGGTGCCCGGGATCACCCAGACCCTGGGCCTGTCCAAGGCCGAGTTCGACAAGATGGGCCTGGGCTCGCGCGATGTGCCCGACTGCCGCAAGTGAGCGCCCGCTGCGCCGCCTGAGGCCGGCCGACTGACGATGGCCTCGATCAGCGGAATGCGCAGCGCGGCCGCCGGGCGTCGCCCTGACAGCCTGTTGGTGTCGGGCGACGCGCTGGTGCTGGAGGGCGTGACCCGTTTGTTCGGCGCGCTCAAGGCGATCGACAGTGTCTCGCTGACGGTGGCCGCCGGCGAGCGTCGGGCGGTGCTGGGCGCCAACGGCGCCGGCAAGACCACGCTGTTCAACGCCATCAGCGGCGACTTTCTGCCCAGCGCCGGGCGGGTAACCTTCTTCGGCGAGGACATCACCGACCTGCCGCCGCATGAGCGCATCCGCCGTGGCCTGCGCCGCACCTACCAGTCCTCGCTGTTGCTGCGCGAGCTGAGCGTGCGGCAGAACCTGTTCATTGCCGCGCGCGGGGTGGTCAGCGGCCGCTTCAGCTTCATCCGCCCCGGCGCCGAGCATGCCTCCAGGCGCAGCACCGAGGACTTGCTCGAACGGGTCCGGCTGAGCCACCTGGCCGAGCACAGCGTGGCCTCGCTGTCGCACGGCCAGCAGCGCCAACTGGAGATCGGCATGGCGCTGGCCGGCGCGCCGCGGCTGATCCTGTTCGACGAGCCGGCCGCCGGCCTGTCGCCGGCCGAGCGGCGCGAACTGGTCGCGCTGCTGGGCGCGTTTCCGCCGCACATGGGCTTCATCATCATCGAGCATGACCTCGACATCGCCCTGCGCGTGGCCGAGCGCGTGACGGTGATGCACAACGGCCAGGTGCTGCGCCACGGCAGCCCCGACGAGATCCAGAACGACGCCCAGGTGCAGGCCATCTACATGGGGGGCAAGCACTGATGGCCTGGTTCAGGGCCGACGCCCGAACGCCCCCAGCCCTGCCCCCAGCCCTGCCCCCGTCCATGCCGCCATCGGCCCCGGCCTGGGGCCAGCCGCTGGCGGCTGCGGCCACGCCGGTGCTGGTGGTCGATGCGCTGGACGTGTACTACGGCCGTGCCCATGCGCTGCAGGGCGTGAGCCTGACGCTGGAGCGCGGCGTGTTGGGCATCGTCGGGCGCAACGGCATGGGCAAGTCGACGCTGTGCAACGCCTTGACCGGCCTGGTGCCGGCGCGCGGCAGCGTGCGCCTGCACGGCCAAGAGCTGCTGGGCCTGGCCCCGCACCAGATCACCCGGCGTGGCATCGCCTATGTGCCGCAGGGCCGGCGGGTCTGGGCGTCGTTGACGGTCGACGAAACCTTGCGCCTGGTGGCCCGCCAGCGGCGCGAGGTCGACCGCGTCTACGCCATGTTCCCGCGCCTGGCCGAGCGCCGCAGCCATGGCGGCGCCCAGCTCAGCGGCGGCGAGCAGCAGATGCTGGCGATTGGCCGGGCGCTGCTGCTGGAGCCGCGTCTGCTGGTCATGGACGAGCCCACCGAAGGCCTGGCGCCGGTCATCGTCCTGCAGTTGTCGCAGGCCCTGCGCGAGCTCTCGACGCAGATCGCCGTGCTGCTGATCGAGCAGAACCTGGGCGTGGCGCTGGCCGTGGCCGACCGGGTGGCGGTGATGGTCAACGGCCGCATCGCCAACGACATGCCCGCCGCCACCTTGGCCGCCGACCGCAGCCTGCAAGAGCGGCTGCTGGGCGTGCGCGCCGCCGCCGAAGATGACGACGACGATGGCGCCGCGCCGACCCCGCCAGCGGCTTCCGCGCCCATGCCGCAGCAGGTGCTGACGGTGCAGCGCGCCCATGGTGGCGGCGTCGGCGCGTCGGCGCTGGCGGCCGACGTCGCCGCCCGCCCTGGGGCGATCAACCGCTGGAGCGTGGCCAGCGGCCCGGCGCCGCTGGCGGCTGCCGCCACGCCCGCCACGCCCGCTGCTGGCACGGTCAGGCCGGCGGCCGAGTCGGCCCGGGTGCTGAGCTTTCCGGTCGCCGCCAGCGGCAGCCGCGCGGCCTATGTCGTCGGCACCTTCGACACCAAGGCGCGCGAGTTGCTCTACCTGCGCCAGTGCCTGGAGAAACTCGGCCTGCGCGTCGTCAGCATCGACCTGTCGACCTCGGGCAAGCCGTCCAGCGCCAGCGTCCACCCGCGCGAGGTGGCGCGGCAGCACCCGCAGGGCGAGGCGGTGGTGTTCAGCGGCGACCGTGGCAGCGCCATCAGCGCGATGGCACTGGCGTTCGAGCGCTACCTGCTGACCCGGCACGATGTCGGCGGCATCATCTCGGCCGGCGGCTCGGGCGGCACCACCTTGGCCAGCGCCGGCATGCGGGCCTTGCCGATCGGCTGCCCCAAGGTGATGGTCTCGACCATGGCCAGCGGCGATACCCGGCCTTACGTCGGCAGCAGCGACATCTGCATGCTCTACCCGGTCACGGATGTGCAGGGCATACACCGCATCAGCGCCCAGGTGCTGGGCAACGCCGCCCACGCCCTGGCCGGCATGATGGCCCACCCGGTGGCCGTGCCCGAGCGCAGCAAGCCGGCCCTGGGGCTGACGATGTTCGGCGTCACCACGCCCTGCGTGCAGGCGCTGGCGCAGCGGCTGGAGCCGAGCTACGACTGCTTGATCTTCCATGCCACCGGGGTCGGCGGCCAGTCGCTGGAAAAGCTCGTCGACTCGGGCCTGCTCGAAGGTGTGATCGACGTCAGCACGACCGAGGTGGCCGACGAGATCGGCGGCGGCGTGTTCTCCGCCGGCCCAACCCGGATGGATGTCTACGCCCGCCATGCCCTGCCCTATGTGGGCTCCTGTGGCGCCCTCGACATGGTCAACTTCGGTGCCTGGGACAGCGTGCCCGAGCGCTTCAAGCGGCGCGTGCTCTACCGCCACAACCCCAACGTCACGCTGATGCGGACCACGCCCGACGAATGCCGGGCGATTGCTGAATTCATCGCCGCCAAACTCAACGCCTTCGCCGGCCCGCTGCGCTTCCTGATCCCCGAGGGCGGCGTGTCGGCGATCGACATGCCCGGCCAGCCGTTCCACGACCCGGCCGCCAACCGGGTGCTGTTCGACACCCTGGCGCAGCGGTTCCGCCCTGGGCCGCAGCGCCGCCTGATCCGGCTGCCTCTGCACATCAACGACCCCGCCTTCGCCGACGCGCTGGTCGCGGCCTGGCACGAGATCGCCCCCGCAACCAACCCGCACAGCCATGCCGCGCATCGCCAGACACGCCTTGCTTGAGCGCTTTCGCGCCAAGATTGCCGCCGGCCGGCCGCTGATCGGCGGCGGCGCCGGCACCGGGCTCTCGGCCAAATGCGAGGAGGCCGGCGGCATCGACCTGATCGTGATCTACAACTCCGGCCGCTACCGCATGGCCGGGCGTGGTTCGCTGGCCGGGCTGCTGGCCTACGGCAACGCCAACGAGATCGTCTGCGAGATGGCCCACGAGGTGCTGCCGGTGGTCCGCCACACGCCGGTCCTGGCCGGTGTCAACGGCACCGATCCGTTCATGCTGCCTGAGCCCTTCCTGCAGCGCCTGATCGGGCTGGGCTTCTCGGGCATCCAGAACTTTCCCACTGTCGGCCTGATCGATGGCAACTTCCGCGCCAACCTCGAAGAGACCGGCATGTCCTATGCCCTCGAGGTCGAGTTGATCGCCCGCGCCCATGCCCTGGACCTGTTGACCACGCCCTACGTCTTCAGCGCCGCCGAGGCGCAGGCGATGGCCCGGGCCGGCGCCGACATCGTCGTCTGCCATATGGGCCTGACCACGGGCGGTGCGATTGGCGCCGAGACGGCGATGCCATTGGCCGACTGTGTCGAGCCGATCAATGCCTGGGGGGCGGCGGCCAAGGCCATCCATCCAGAGGTGATCGTGCTCTGCCATGGCGGGCCGATCGCCACCCCTGCCGACGCCGCCTACATCCTGCGGCACTGCCCCGGCTGCCACGGTTTCTACGGTGCCAGCTCGATGGAGCGCCTGCCAACCGAGCTGGCGCTGACCGAGACCACCCGCCAGTTCTGCCAAATCTCGCGATAAGGAATCCCCACCATGAACGGCGCCCAGTTCGGCAGCTTTCTCCTCGGTCTGATCGTCGTCGCCATCGTCGTGGCGATCATGGTCTGGCTGCTGCACTGGCTGTACCTGCGCAGCTCCAAGGAACGCGCCTTCGTGCGCACCGGATTGGGCGGGCAGCGGGTGGTGCTCGATGGCGGCGCCTTCGTCCTGCCCATCGTCCACGACGTGATCCCGGTCAACATGAACACCCTGCGGCTGGAGGTCAGCCGCGGCCGCGACAAGGCGCTGATCACCAAGGACCGGATGCGCGTCGACGTGATCGCCGAGTTCTATGTTCGCGTCGCCGCCCAGCCCGAGGCCGTCGCCGCCGCCGCCCAGACCCTGGGCCAGCGCACCATGGCGCCGGAGCAACTCAAGGAATTGATCGAGGGCAAGTTTGTCGACGCCTTGCGCACCGCTGCCGCCGAGATGACGATGGAGGAGCTGCACGAGAAGCGCGGCGTGTATGTCCGCCGGGTGCGCGACGCGGTGGCCGAGGACCTGACCAAGAACGGGCTGGAGCTCGAGTCCGCCTCGCTGACCCAACTCGACCAAACCGGGATGGAGTTCTTCAACCCCAGCAACGCTTTTGACGCCGAGGGCATGACCCGGCTGACCGAGCAGATCGAGCACCGCAAGAAGCAGCGCAACGATGTCGAGCAGGACACC
The DNA here is from genome assembly GCA_025350145.1 of Burkholderiales bacterium. Lineage (GTDB taxonomy): Bacteria > Pseudomonadota > Gammaproteobacteria > Burkholderiales > Burkholderiaceae_C > Pseudaquabacterium. Next base: position 60,076 of record JANXYH010000104.1, read on the forward strand.
CTGATCGCGATCCGCAACAAGAACCTGGAGACCGAGAAGTTCTCGCTCGAAATCGACCGCGAAAGCGAATACGCCCGTCTGGCGCAGCAGCGCGAGGTCGAAGTCGCCCGCGCCCGCCAGCGGGCCGACCTGGCGACCGAGCGCGCCCAGCGCGAGCAAGAGAGCGAGGGCGCCCAGATCGCCGCCAAGCAGGCGACCGAGTCGGCCCGCATCCGCGCCGAGCAAAGCACCGAGCAAGAGCGCATCAACAAGGAGCGCGCCATCCAGGGCAGCGAGATCGCCCGCCGCCAGGCGATGGAGCTGGCCGAGCAGCAACGGGCGATTGCGGTGGCCAACGAGAGCAAGGTGCAGAGCCAGGCCCAGGCCGCGGCCGACGAGGCCCGCGCCGAGGCGGTGGCGGCCGAGGAGCGGGTGTTCACCGCCCGCGAGGTCGAGGTCGCCGAGCGCCGCAAGGCGATCGACCTGATCGCCGCGCGGCAGACCGCCGAGCGCGCCGCGCTGACCCTGACGACAGCGGCGGCGGCCGAGAAAGAAGCCAGCGCCGACCGGGGCCAGGCCGTCCGCGCCGACGCCCAGGCGGCGGCCGACGCCGACCGCATCAGCTCGATGGCGCTGCGGGTGCGGGCCGAGATCGAGGCCGAGGCCGCGCGCTGGATGCACGAGGCGCAGAACATCCTCTCGCCCGAGGCCCGCGCCTCGGCCCTGCGGCTGCGCCTGGTGGACAAGGCCGAGGCCATCATCCGCGAGTCGGTGCGCCCGCTGGAGCGGATCGAGGGCATCAAGATCATGCATGTCGACGGTCTGGGCGGCGGCAGTTACGGCGGCAGTTACGGCGGCGGCGATGGCGGTGGCGGGAGCAACTTCGCCGACGGGGTGGTCAACTCGGCGCTGCGCTTTCGCGCCCAGGCGCCGCTGGTGGACCAGTTGCTGCGCGAGATCGGGCTGGACGGCAGCGACATCCAGCGCCTGGCCGCTGGCGTCGGCGGCGCTCAGATTGCAGCGGCCGTGGCCCTGCCACCGGCCGCGCCGCAGGCGCGAGCCCAGCCATGATCCGCGTCTACACCTCCAGCGTGATCGATGCCGGCGCCGACTCGGTCTGGGCCAGGGTGCGCGACTTCAATGCCTTGCCGCAATGGCACCCGGGCATCGCCGACAGCCGGATCGAGAACAGCCAGGCCAGCGACCGCATCGGCTGCGTGCGCCACTTCCACACCCGCGACGGCGGCATGATTCGCGAACGCCTGCTGGCGCTGTCGGACTACGACTTCAGTTGCAGCTACGAAATCATCGAGAGCGGCATGGGCGTGGACAACTACGTCGCCACCCTCAAGCTGATGCCGGTGACCGACGGCAACCGCTGCTTCGCCGAATGGAGCGCCGAGTTCGACTGCGACCCGGCACGCGAGCGCGAGCTCGGCACGCTGATCGGCGAGGGTGTGTTCCAGACCGGCTTCGAGGCGCTCAAACGCCACTTCTCGACGCGCCGCTGAGGGCGCTGCGGCGATGCTGCAAAAAATCATCCGCAGCGCGGTGATCGACGCGCCCATCGCCCGGGTCTGGTCGGTGCTGCGCGATTTCAACAGCCACGACCAGTGGCACGACGCGGTCGCCCACAGCCGGATCGAGGCCGGCCTGCGCAGCGACCAGGTCGGCTGCATCCGCAGCTTCGCGCTCAAGGATGGCCACCGCATCCGCGAGCAACTGCTGAACCTGGACGACCGCCAGTACAAGAGCAGCTACTGCATCGTCGAAGCCAGCCTGCCGCTGCAGCGCTATGTGGCCACGATCACCCTCAAGCCGGTGACCGACGGTGAGCGCACCTTCTGGCATTGGGAGTCCAGCTTTGCCACCCCACCGGGGCGCGAGCGCGAGCTGCGCCTGGCGGTTGCCGAGGGCGTCTACGAGGCCGGCTTTGCCTGCCTGCGGCGCTACCTGGCGCGTGGCGCTGACCTGCACTCGCCCGGCCCCAGCGCCATTGGCAGCGCCAGCCTGCCGGCGGCCCTGCCGCTGCCGAACCGGCAAATCGTGCTGCGCGGCCATGGTGCGGCCGATGAACTGGTCGCGGCTGCCGGCCAGGCCGCCGCGCCGGGCCCTGGCCAGGTGCGCATCCAGCAGCGCGCCATCGGCGTCAACTTCTTCGACATCTACCTGCGCCGGGGCGCGATGCCGGCGCTGCTGGCGCCTGGCGGCACGCCCGGGATGGAGGCCGCAGGCACGGTCCTCGATGTTGGCCCTGACGTGGCCGGCCTGCTGCCCGGCGACCGGGTGGCCTACATCGGCCCGCTGCCCGGGGCCTACTGCAGCCTGCGCACGGTGCCGGCCGACTGGGTGCTGCGCTTGCCGGCGGCGGTCGACGACGAGACCGCCGCCGCGCTGCTGCTCAAGGGCCTGACGGCCGACCTGTTGCTGCGCGATCTGGGTCGGGTCGGGCCCGGCACGCGGTTGCTGGTGCATGCCGCTGCCGGTGGTGTCGGCCAACTCGTCTGCGCCTGGGCGCGGCACCTGGGCGCGGTGGTGATGGGCACGGTCTCCAGCCAGGAGAAGGCGCGGATCGCCCGCGCCCAGGGCTGCGCCCATGTCATCGTCACAGCCGATCACCGCTTCGCCGACGCGGTGCAGCGCCACTGCGGCGGCGCCGACCTGGTGATCGATGGTCTGGGCGCCGTGGCTGCCGAAGAAAACTTGGCCGCACTGGCCCGCTGCGGCCACTGGATCAGCCTGGGCCAGGCCAGCGGCAGCCCGCCAGACCTGGCGCTGGACCGGCTGACCGCCAAGTCACTGAGCTTCTCGCGTCCGGTGGTGTTCGACTACGTCGCCAATCCGGCCGCGTTGGCCGCGCGCGCCCAGCGTCTGTGGGATGCGCTGGCCGACGGCACTCTGCCGCCGCCGGTGATCGAGCGCCATCCGCTGGCCGCCGCTGCGCGCGCGCACCAGCGCCTGGAATCGCGCCAGACCGTCGGCCCGCTGTTGCTGCTGGCCTGATCCGGGCTCAGACTGGCGTGCCCAGCCAGCAGAGCAGCGCCCAGCGGAAGGCGACGGGCCGGTCGACCATCGCTCGGTGCCCGGCACGCAGGCCCAGCACCGCATTTTTTTCGCTGTTGCGCTGATGCCAGCCGGCCTACCCACTGCCGACCCACTGGCGCTGTGCGCTCAGCGCCATTCAGACGGCCTGGCCTTGGTGCCCGACGATCAGTCTTGCGCTGCTTTGGCGCTCGACACCCAACCCGGCCATCAGCGCTGACCCGCGCCCAGCCTGCGGCGCTCCGGAGAACGGGTCAGCGCAGACCGGGTCAGCGCTGACCTTTACTGCCGCCGCCGGCGCGCTGCTGCCAGGCCAAGGAGGCTGAGTCCGATAAGGGCCGGCATTGCCGGCTCGGGCACATCCGACTGAATCTGGATGGTGATGTTGTCCGGCAAGGAGAGCAGGCCATTGACGTTTTGCAGCGTTCCGTCCTCGAAGATGCCCTTGCAAACGGCGCAGTGGCCGAGGGCTTCAGGATCGGAGCCGAAGTCGACGGTCAGGTCAGCGATGCGTCCGCTCACGGTCCAGGTCACATGCATGACGTCGCTGTAGCAATCGGTTTGGGTCACCGAGCAACCAACGCCCGGCTCGACCAGACCGGCCCAGGAGTCACCGCTACCGTCTGCCGAATTCGTGATGAACTGGCCGTGAACGCGAACGTCGTCCTCGCCGCCGAAGATGGACATGTGCGTCGTCGTCACGCCGAATTCGAAATCGGCCGCATCGACTGTGATTGAGTCGGCCAGATCGTTGAAGTTGAGATTCGCGCTCTGCGCTGGCATTGCCGCAGCGGCGAACAGGCCGGCGACCAGCGCGGTCTTGGCGAACAAACGGGACATCTTGCGTTGCATGGAATTCTCCAAACGGTAGTTTCGACTCGTGCGGCACTTACCTCGAACGCGTCCGGGCAGTCTCACGAAAAAGAACCTCATGCAAGTGTTGTGCCAAAATTGTAAATACGCCAAGAATCATGGCCTTGCGCGCAGAGCCCGGAAGGGCGACGACCGCACTGTAAGATTTTCCGACAGCGACAACGACAGCATTGGGCAACTTGGCCGGCGCTTGGGCGCGGCCCGGCGCTCACTGCCGCCTGTCAGGCGGCATCGGCTGCGCCCAGCCAATCCAGCAGCGTCTGGTTGAAGGCGCCGGGCTGGTCGACCATCACCCAGTGCCCGGCGCGCAGGCCCAGCACCGCGTTGCCGGGCGTGGCGGCCAGCTTTTCAGCCCAGGCGGCGGTGTGGAACATGAAGGGCTTGCGGGTGCCGTAGATGAACAGCATTGGCCAGAGCGGAACGACCGGCCTGAGGTCGCGAAAGCCGCCAAAGGAGCCGGTCCACTGCATGTCGTAGGGGTAGTTCATCTGCGCGCCGATGCGGCCCTGGTCGCTCTTGCAGCGCAGTGACCGGGCCATGAAGCGGGTCATGCGGTCGCCCAGGCTGGCACGCAGCCGCCAGGCGGCGGCCAGCCAGAGCTGGTAGCCGGCCACCATCAGCTTGGCCTGGGTGCTCAGGCCACGCCTGAAGTCGGCCGAGGTGGTGTCGCCGACGTCGACGCCGATGACCCGGCGCACGCTCTCGGGCCGGGCCAGCGCGTATTGGTAGCCGAAGTGGCAGCCCCAGTCGTGCAGCAGCAGCGTCACCGGCTGGCCGCGCCCGGCGTGCTGCACGATCGCCGCGAACAGGGCCGTCATCTCGGCCATCGAGGTCGGCCGTGCCGGCTGGTCGGCGTCAAAGCCCGGCAGGGTGAAGCGGACACAGCGGTAGCGCCCGCGCAGCGCCGCAACCTGCGCGTCCCAGAGGTGGTGGGTGTCGGGCCAGCCGTGGACCATGACGATTGCCGGCGCGGTCTCGGGCAGGTTGTCGCTTTCCTCGATCACGGCGATGCCGGCGATCACGGTGGTGGTGGCTTGCGGCTCGTCCATGCTGTGGTCTCCAGGCGCCGCAATGGTGCAGTCGCGCTGCCGCGAGTGTGGCCCAGCGCGAACCGGCGGGCAGCGGCGGGCAGCGGCCGACAGCGGTCTGCAGCGGCCGAAAGCGGCCGAAAGCGGCCGACAGCGGCCGCGTGCGTGCCGGCGATGCGGGAAAACCATGCGCTGCGGGGCGCATCAATTGGTTGATTTACCAACCAATTCGACGTAAATTGTCACCACGCCCCCCGCCGTCGGAGACACGCCATGCCCGCCACCCTTACGCCCCGCCGCCGCCGCGCCGTCGCCGCCACCCTGTTGGCACTGGCCGCCAGCGCCCTGGCGCTGGGCGCTGGCGGCGCTGCGGCGCACACCGTCAAGGTCGGCATCGTCGGCCCTTTCTCCGGCCCGTTCGCCCATTACGGCACGCTCTTTCGCAATGGTGCCGAGGCCTACATCGCGGCCCAGGGCGGCAAGCTCGGCGGCCACGATGTGGAGTTGATCTACCGCGACACCGGCGGCCCCAACCCGGGCCAGACCAAGAGCCTGGTGCAGGAGCTGATCGTCAAGGACAAGGTCGACTACCTGGGCGGCTTCGTTTTCACCCCCAACGCCTTTGCGGTCGCGCCGCTGATCCAGCAGAGCCAGACGCCGACCGTGATCTTCAACGCCGCCACCTCGGCCATCACCGACAAGAGCGAGTACTTCATCCGCACCAGCTACACCCTGTGGCAGGTGACGGTGCCGATGGCCCAATGGGCGGCCAAGCAGAACCTGAAGAAGGTGGTGACGGCGGTGACCGACTACGGCCCCGGCATCGACGCCGAGACCGCCTTCAAGAGCGAGTTCGGCAAGCAAGGCGGGGCGGTGGTCGAGAGCATCCGCATGCCCATCGCGACCACCGATTTCGCGCCCTTCGTGCAGCGCATCAAGGCCAGCGGGGCGCAGGCGGTCTACACCTTCTTGCCCGGCGGCCCGCCCAACCTGGGCTTCGTCAAGGCCTACAACGAGAACGGCCTGGCCAAGGCCGGCATCCAGTTCCTGGGCACCGCCGAGACCGATGAATACGACCTGCAGAAGTTCGGCGACGCGGCGCTGGGCCTGACCACCAGCTTCCACTACTCGGCCGCGCATGAATCGGCGGCGAACCAGAAATTCATCAGCGCCCTGAAGAAACGCGACCCGAATGCGGTCGCCAACTACGCCTCGGTCGGCGCCTGGGACGGCATGTTCGTGATCGACAAGATGATTGCAGCCACCCACGGCCAGAAGGATGGCCTCAAGGCGATTGCGGCGGCCCGCGCGCTGCAATGGGAGAGCCCGCGCGGCGCCGTCCGCATCGACCCCAAGACGCGGCACATCGTGCAGAACGTCTACCTGCGCAAGGTCGAGAAGGTCGGCGGCTTGCTGCTCAACAAGGAAATCGTCAACTTCGGCCCGCAGATCGACTACGGGCTGGACAAATAGCAGGCTCGGCCGGCTCGGCCCGCCCGTCTGCCGCCAAGGCCGCACCATGCAACTGCTGGCCAACATCGCCCTCGACGGGCTGAGCTACGGCATGGTGCTGTTCATCATCTCGGTCGGGCTGTCGATCACCCTCGGGCTGATGCGCTTCGTCAACCTCGCACATGGCGCCTTCGCGATGGCCGGCGGCTATGCGGCGGCGCTGCTCACGCGCGAGGCCGGGCTCAGCTTCTGGCTGGCCCTGCCGCTGGCGGTGGCCGCCAGTGCGGCGCTGGGGGCGCTGCTCGAAGTGCTGCTGCTGCGCCACTTATATGCGCGCAGCGAACTCGATCAGGTGCTGTTCAGCATCGGCCTGAGCTTTGTGCTGATCGCCAGCACCAATGCCCTGGTCGGGCCGCAGGTGCAGTTGATCGTGCTGCCGCCGCTGCTCAGCCAGTCGGTCGACCTCGGCGTCCGGACCCTGCCGGCGCAACGCCTGCTGGTGATCGCCGCCGGGCTGGTGGTGGCCGGGCTGGGCGCCTGGACGGTGGCGCGCACCCGCTTTGGCGTCTGGCTGCGCGCGGCGGTGGACCATGCCGACACGGCCGCCTGCCTGGGCATACCGATCCGCAGCGTGCAATGCGCCAGCTTTGCCGCCGGTGCCGGCCTGGCCGGGCTGGGCGGCATCCTCGGTGCCGAGTTGATGCCGCTGGAGCCGTTCTACGCCCTGAAATACCTGGTCCTGGTGCTGGTGGTGGTGGCCGTGGGCGGCATGGGCAGCCTGGGCGGCACCCTGGCGGCGGCGCTGGTGCTGGGCACGGTCGAGACCGCCAGCAAGTACCTGGCCTCGGACTGGGGCAGCCTGTTTTTCTTCGTCGCGATGGCGCTGCTGCTGGCCTGGCGGCCGCAGGGGCTGTTGCGTGGGCCGGCACGGCGGTGAGCCTGGACCACCCGCCGCTGCGCAGCGCGCCGGCCTGGCGCGCGCCGCTGGTCCTGCTGGCGCTGGGGCTGCTGGCCTGGGTGGCACTGCCCGAGCAGGCCGGCCTGCTGACGCGCATCGCCATCACCGCGCTGCTGGTGCTGTCGCTGGATCTGGTGGTCGGCATCGCCGGCCTGGCGACGCTGGGCCAGGCCGCGCTGTTCGGCGCGGGCGCCTACGCCGCCGGCATCTTTGCCCTGCGCCTGCACCCCGATCCGCTGCTCGGCCTGGCCGTGGGCATGGCCGCTGGCGCGCTGCTGGCGCTGGTCTCGGGCGCCTTCTTGCTGCGCTACCAGGGCTTCAGCTTCCTGATGCTGAGCGTGGCGGTGGCGCAGATCGCCGCCAGCCTGGCGCTGAAGGCGCGCGACTGGACCGGCGGCGACGATGGCCTCTCCGGCTTTGTCATGGCGCCGCTGTTCGGCCGCTTTGCCTTCGACCTGGCCGGCCGCAGCGCCGCGCTCTACGCCCTGGCGGTGCTGGTGCTGGCGCTGTACCTGGCGCGCCGGGTGGTCGATTCGCCCTTTGGCTTGAGCGTCCGCGGCATCCACCAGAGCCGCGCCCGCATGGCCGCGCTGGGCACGCCGGTGTTCGCCCGGCTGCTGGCGATGTACACCCTGGCGGGCCTGCTGGCCGGCGCCGCCGGGGCGCTGTCGGCCCAGACCAATGCCATCGTCGGCATCGACAGCCTGGGTTTTGCGCTCTCGGCCGAGGCCCTGGTGATGCTGATCCTGGGCGGCGCCGGGCGCCTGACCGGCGCCCTGGTCGGGGCGCTGGTCTTCACCCTGCTGCACCACACCGCGGCCTCGATCAACCCCTACCACTGGCTGTTCGTGGTCGGCGCCGTGCTGATGGTGGTGGTGATGCTGCCGCCCGGGCAGGCCTGGGGCCGGCTGCGCGCCCGGCTGGGGTGGGCGCGGTGAGTGCGCTGAGCGTGGCATTGGATATCCGCAGCCTCGAGCGGCACTTCGGCGGGCTGCATGTCACCCGCGGCATCAGCCTGCGCATCGCCGCCGGCGAGCGGGTCGCGCTGATCGGCCCCAACGGCGCCGGCAAGACCACCTTGGTCAACCTGGTCAGTGGCGTGCTGGCGCCGTCGTCCGGCCAGGTCTGGCTGAACGGCCAGGACATGACCGCGCTTGGCCAGGCCGCCCGGGTGCGCGCCGGGCTGGCGCGTACCTTCCAGATCACCACCCTGGCGCCGCAGTTGCCGGTGCAGCGCCAGGTCGAGCTGGCGCTGTTCGAGCGCCTGGGCCTGGGCGGGCGCGCCTGGCGCCCGGTCGACGCCTACCCCGCCGTCGCCGCCCAGGCGCTGGACCTGCTTTCCAGCCTGGGCCTGGCCGAGCAGGCCGCCCGGCCCACCGCCGCGCTGGCCTATGGCGACCAGCGCCTGGTCGAAATCGCCCTGGCACTGGCGCTCAAGCCCCGGGTGTTGCTGCTCGACGAGCCCATGGCCGGCGTGCCGCAAGGCGAGGGCGCGCGCCTGCTGGCAGCGCTGCAGCGGCTGCCGGCGGCGCTGGCGCTGCTGGTGATCGAGCACGACATGGACCTGGTGTTCCGCCTGGCCAGCCGGATCGTGGTCCTGGTCGAGGGCGCGGTGCTGGCCGACGGCCCGCCCGAGGCGATCCGCCGCAACCCCGAGGTGCGCGCCGCCTACCTGGGCACGCCGGCCGGGGTTGCGCCATGAGCGCGGCGCTGCTGGAGCTGCACGAGGTGGTCGCCGGCTACGGCCGGTTGACGGTGCTGAACCGCCTGAGCCTGAGCGTCGCGGCAGGTGAGCGCCTGGCCATCATCGGCCGCAACGGCGTCGGCAAGACCACGGCCCTGCGCGCGGTGATGGGCCTGGTGGCGCTGTCGGCCGGGCGGGTGGTGTTCGACGGCCAGGACCTGGCCGGCATGCCGACCCACCGCCGTGCCGCGCTCGGCCTGGGCCTGGTGCCGCAGACCCGCGACGTGTTCGCCTCGCTGAGCGTCGAAGAAAACCTGCTTGCCGGCGCCAAGCGCCGCCCGCGCAGCGCCCTGGACGAGGCCTACGCCCTGTTCCCCCGCCTGGCCCAGCGCCGCCGCCACAGCGGCGCCCAGCTCTCGGGCGGTGAGCAGCAAATGCTGTCGGTTGCCCGCGCCCTGCTCGGCCAGCCGCGGCTGCTGTTGCTCGACGAGCCGCTGGAAGGCCTGGCGCCGCTGGTCCGCCAGGAGCTGCTGGCGGCCTTTGCCCGGATAGCCGAGGCCAGCGGCGTCGGCGTGGTGATCGTCGAACAGCAGGTACACGAGGCGCTGGCCTATGCCGGGCGGGCGCTGATCCTGGACCGCGGCGCGGTCGCCCATGCCGCCCCCGCCACCGAACTGCGCCACGACCAGGCCACGCTGGAGCGCCTGGTCGGCATGGCCGTAGAAGCCTGAAAAAGGAGCCCCCGTGACCGAGACCCTGGTGACCCCCGAACTCGACATCGACCCCTATGCCGAGGCCAACCTGATCGACCCCTACCCGATGCACCAGCGCATCCGCGACGCCGGGCCGGTGGTGCGCCTGACCCGCTACCCCCGCCTGCTGGCCTGCGCCCGCCACGCCGAGGCGCATGCGGTGCTGAGCAACCACGTCGACTTCATCTCCGGCGCGGGCGTGGGCCTGAGCAACTTCAATCTCGAACCGCCGTTTCGACCCAAGAGCCTGATCCTCGAGGCCGACCCGCCGCTGCACACCCAAAACCGTGCCGTGCTCAGCCGCATCCTCAGCCCCAAGGCGGTGCTGCAGATCCGCGCCACCTTCACCGCGGTGGCCGAGGCGATGGTCGAGCGCTGCGTCGCCGAGTCGCTGGCCCAGGGCAGCATCGACGCCATCGCCGCGCTGGCCCAGCCCTACCCGCTGAAGGTCTTTCCCGACGCGGTCGGGCTCGAACCCGAGGGGCGCGAAAACCTGCTGCTCTACGGCGACATGGTCTTCAACTCGATGGGCCCGCGCAACGCCCTGCTGGCCAAGTCGGCCGAGCGCATGGCGCCGGTGACCGACTGGATCATGCGCCACTGCCAGCGCGACCATCTGCGCCCGGGCGGCTTCGGCGACCAGATTTACCAGGCCGCCGATGCCGGCGAGATCGAGGCCGCCCACGCCCCCATGCTGGTGCGCTCGTTCCTCTCGGCCGGCGTCGACACCACCGTCAACGGCATCGGCAATGCGCTCTTCGCGCTGGCCCAGCACCCGCAGGAATATGCCCGGCTGCACGCCGACCCCGGCCTGGCGCGGTCGGCCTTCGAGGAGGCGCTGCGCTGGGAGACCGCGACCCAGACCTTCTTCCGCACCGCCGCGCGCGACTGCCAGATCGCCGGCCACGCCGTTGCCGAGAACGACAAACTGCTGTGCATGCTGGCCTCGGCCAACCGCGACCCGCGACGCTGGACCGATCCCGACCGCTACGACATTACCCGCCGCGCCAGCGGCCACATCGCCATGGGCACCGGCATCCACGGCTGCGTCGGCCAGGTGGTGGCGCGGCTGGAGGGCGAGGTGGTGCTGGCGGCGCTGGCCAGGCGGGTGGCGCGGATCGAGGTCGCCGGCCCGCACACCCGGCGCCTGAACAACACCTTGCGCGCCCTGCAGACCCTGCCGCTGCGCCTGATCCCGGTCTGATCCGCCATCCGTCACCTGCCACCCGCCACCCGTCACCCGCCATGCCCGACATCAGCTTCATCCACCCCGACGGCCGCGTCGAAGGCTTCGAGGCCCCGGCCGGCATCAGCCTGATGCAGGCCGCCAGCGGCTTCGGCATCGCCGGCATCGTTGCCGAATGCGGCGGCTCGGCGATGTGCGCCACCTGCCATGTCTATGTTGACCCGGCCTGGGTCGACAAGCTGCCCGCGCCGCTGTCCAACGAGCTCGAACTGCTCGAATGCACCGCCAGCGAGCGCCTGGGCAACAGCCGGCTGTCGTGCCAGATCAGGCTCAGCGACGCGCTGCAGGGCCTGGTCGTGCGCCTGCCCGAGCGGCAGTAGCCGGGCAGGGCTGGCATGGCCACGGCCGGGCCCGCAGCGCCCGACAAGATCGACCTGGAGCGCTATGTCCCGGCCTTCCTGACCTGGATCGCCAACAAGCTCTCGCGCGGCGCCTCGCGCCACTACCTGGCGCTGTTCGATGTCGGTATCGAGACCTGGCGCTGCCTGGTGCTGCTGGCGATCCACGACACCGTCTCGGCGCAGCAGGTGTCGCGCATCATCGGCATGGACAAGGGCTCGGTCAGCCGCTGCTTCAAGGCCATGGCCGGCAAGGGGCTGATCACGCTCGGCCCGGACGCCAGCGACGGCCGGCAGCGCAACGCCACCCTCAGCGCTGCCGGCCGCGCGCTGCACGACCAGATCGCCGGTGTCGCGCTGGCCCGCGAATCCGCCTTCCTGGCGGTACTGGCGCCCGCAGAACGCGAACTGCTGATCGGCCTGCTGCGCCGCCTGCATGAGAATCTGCCGCAGGTTGAAGCCGCCACCGACAGCTACGTCAAGGCGCGCCTTGCCAGCACCCGCAGCGTCATCAAGTCCGCCAGCAAATCCGCCAGCAAATCCGCCAGCAATTCCGCCAGCAATTCCACCAAAAAGGGACCCGCCGCATGAACCTCGCCCACGCTTCGATGGACAGCCAGTCCTACCGCGAATCGCTGCGCCGCTACAAGCCGCGGGTCTTTGTTGATGGCCAGTTGATCGACTCGGTCGCCGACGCCCCCAGCCTGCGCCCGGGCGTGCAGGCGCTGGGCGTGAGCTATGACATGGCGCGCGACCCGGCGCTGGCGCCAGTGATGACGGCGCAGCAGACCCGCCACGGCGGCGGCGGCCGCAGCGTCAACCGCATGCTCCACATCAACGAGTCGGCCGGCGACCTGCTCAACAAGCTCGAAGCGGTGCGCCTGCTCTGCCAGGAGACCGGCTGCGCCCAGCGCTACCTGGTCCACGACGCGATGAACGCGCTCGGCCAGACCGCCACCCGGCTGGACGACGCGCTCGGCCAGACCGAACACCGCGCCAGGTTCGAGGCCTACCTGCGCGAGCTGCACGACGGCGACCTGAGCATGGGCATCTGCATGACCGATGCCAAGGGCGTGCGCAGCCTGCGCCCGCACCAGCAGGCCAACCCCGACAGCTATGTGCATGTGGTCGAGCGCAACGCCCGCGGCATCGTCATCTCGGGCACCAAGGCGATCGTCACGGGCGCACCCTACATGCACGAGCTGCTGGTCATGCCCTGCCGCGCGATGGGCCAGGCCGACGCCGACTTTGCCGTCTGCTGCGCCCTGCCGGTCGACGCCCCTGGCGTCACCATCATCGCCCGGCCCGCCGGCCGGCCCGGCGACAAGCTCGAACATGGCGCGGCGCTGTTCTCGCGCCGCTACGGCCAGTCGACCGCCGTGGTCGTGTTCGACCGCGTCGCCGTGCCCTGGGAGCGGGTCTTCTTCAGCGGCCGCAACCCCGCCGAGGTCGAGCATTCAGCGCAACTGACCTACGACTACGCCAGCCACCACCGCCACAGTTGCATCGCCGCCCGCGCCGGCTTTGGCGACCTGCTGATCGGCGCCGGCGCCCTGATGTGCGAGGCCAACGGCTTCGACGACCCCGGCGACCACGCCAGCCTGCGCGAGCCCATGGTCGAGCTGATCAAAATCACCGAAGGCTTCTATGCCTGCGGCGTCGCTGCCAGCGTCTACGCCGCCGCCCAGCCCGGCAGCGGCATCTTCATGCCCGAGCCGGTCTTTGCCAACATCGGCAAGCTCCTGCTGGCGACCCAGATCTACGACATGCACCGCCTCGCCCACCAAGTCTCGGGCGGCCTGATCGTGGCCCTGCCCGGCCCCGACGAAGACCACAACCCGGCGACCGCCGCGACGCTGGCCGAGGTGCTGCGCGCCAACCCCAACGTGCCCTACGACAAGCGCATCGAGGTCGCCCGTTTCATCGAAGACCTGAGCGCCTCCTACCAGGGCGGCTGGTACTCGGTCATCAGCCTGCACGGCGGCGGCTCGCCAGCGGCGATGCAACGCGAGATCTGGCGCAACTACCCGCTGGGCAACAAGGTCGCCTTGGTCGAGCGGCTGCTGGACCGCGGCCTGCTCGCCCCCAACCACGACCCCCGCCGCGCCATCGGCCTGAACCGCCAACCCGGCCGCTGCTGCGACGCCGGCTGTAGTGCCCCTGGGCAAGCGGTGATGGTCGCGCTGCCGGTCTTGCCGGGTGCGGCGGGTTGAGGGCGGCCGAGGCGATGCCGCAGTGCTCAGACCTTCGGACCTGCTTCGCGACTTGAGCCCCAGAAGGCGACCACTTCAAGGTATTCGCCGCGCGGGCGGTAGTAAAGGTCGTATCCAAGCCGCTTGATCGGCCAGAAGCGAGTCTCCAGGTCACGGGAGTTCTCCACCTTGGTGCCGATTCCCGGGAACTCGGCCAGCAAGTCGAAGGCGTCTTTCAGGTCCACTGCCACTGCGCCAGGGGCTGCCAAACGGTTATCGGCCCACCAAGCCGCCAAGACATTGATCTCTCGCCTGGCGCGAGGCTTGACCCGGACGACGAGCGGCAAGATCAGCCGTACTTGCGAAGTTCCGCGAACAGCTCTTCTGCGGTGATCCCGACTTCTCGATCAGCTTCGTCCAGGGCGTTCTCTAGCTCACGCTGAAGGTGCGGCGCAAGGCGGACGGCTCCTTCCTCGCGGGTGACAAAGATGGCCAACTGCGTTCCCTCTGGGAGGGATTTGTTGCCCTCCAGGACGACCTTGCCGTCCATCACGGTGCCTTTGACAACTTCCATGGGGCGAATCGTACCCCAGGATTGGGGTCAGGTCTCCCATTTCCCCTAAACTCGACCCGTGTCACGCCCACTTCGCATCGAGTTCCCTGGCGCCGTCTACCACGTCACCTCGCGTGGCGACCGTCGCGAGGCGATCTATCGCGACGACGACGACCGTC
>JANXYH010000138.1 GCA_025350145.1 Burkholderiales bacterium
CGGTATGAGCGCTTGGGAGCGGCCCGGCGCGCTCATGAGCGCCCCCAGGCGGCGGCAAAGGCCCGCCGCCGCCCCCCGAGGGGGTGAGTCAACTCGGGAGCGGCCCTTCGTTGACTCATGAGCGCCCCCAGGCGGCGGAAAAGGCCCGCCGCCGCCCCCCGAGGGGGTGAGTCAACTCGGGAGCGGCCCTTCGTTGACTCATGAGCCTGCACTGCGGCGCCGTCAGGCTCGGGTGTTGGGCGCGTGCCGACGCAACCACTGCTCCAGCATCATCAAGATCCAGACCATTTCGCCGTAGTAGCCGGGGTGGCTGGGCAGCAACTCGGTCACCAGCTTGCGGCTGAATTCGGGCCGCACATAGCCGCGTGCGGCCAGGCTGTGCAGCGACTCGACCGCCAGCGCCTTGAGCCGCGGATGGCGATTCGCCCAGACGCCAAACGGCAGGCCGAAGCCCTGCTTGCGCTTGTTGATGATTTCGTCGGGCAAGAACCCGCGCAGCGCCTCCTTGAAGAACCAGCGCAGCTTCTGGCCCTTGAGCTTGTAGCTGCTGGGCAGGCGCAGCGAAAAATCGACCAAGGCCGCATCCAGGAACGGGAAGCCGACCTCAATACCGGCCAGCCGAGTGGCGCCCACGACCTTGGGCAGATCGCTCTCGGCCAGGGTGTAGCGCCAGTCGAATGCCAGCATGGCGTTGATGTCGCTGGCCTGGGCGTGGATGGCCCAGACCGCAGCCTGCGCCCGTGTCGGTTCGCCCTGGTCGATCTGCGCCAGCAGCCGCGGCGCGACGATCTGGTCCAGCCCCAGGCGCATCACCAGGTTGTACATCTGCAGGCGCTGCGGCATCGGCACCCGCGCCTGCTCGACATAGCTGGCAGCCTTGCTCAGCAGCGGCAACCTGGACATCACCGGCAGGCCGAACAGTGGCTCCATCACGCCGCGCTGCAGCGCGCCGGGCAGATAGTCATACCAACCGAACAGACGCTGCTTGGCATAGCGCGAATTGCCGCCGAACAGCTCGTCACCGCCGTCGCCCGCCAGCAGCCGGGTCACGCCATCGGCGCGGGCGAGCTTGGCGCAGTAATAGGCCGGCAGGGCCGACGAATTGCCGAAAGGCTGGTCGAACTGGCCCGCCACGTCGCCGATGCTGCGCACCAGATCTTCGGCGGTGACGTAGTACTCGTGGTGCTCAGTGCGAAAGCGCTTGGCGGCGATCCGCGCAAACGCCATCTCGTCATAACCCTCGGCCTCGAAACCGATCGAGTAGGTCGCGGCAGCCTGACCGGTGGCCTCGCGGATCATGCCGGCCACGGTCGAGCTGTCGGTTCCGCCACTCAAAAAGCAGGCCGCCTTGCCCGTGCCCAGCGAGCGCTGCACGGACTGCTTCAAGTGGCCGCGAAATTCCTCGCGCAGCGTCTCGAATTTCACCGTGGCGGGCTCTTCAAACTGCGGTACCCAGTACGGCTTGACCTCGAGTCGGCCGCCGCGCCATGACACCCAATGGCCGGGCGGTACCCGGAAAACGCCCTTGAATAGGGTCCTGGGCGACGGGATGGCGTGGTGGAACAGGTAATCGAAGACGGCCTGCGGATCGACCTCGGGCACCGGCCCGAGCGCCGGGTCGGCCAGCGCATCGGCCCGGGCAGCAAAATGGAGTTGGCCGTTGACAACGCGGTAGCACAGGCTGTCAACCGCAAAGCGGTCGACCGCCAGATCGACCGAGTCCGTGGTAGCGCCCGCACCCCGCACCGCGACCGCGAAATTGCCCTGGACACGGCACAGCGCCTCGCGCACCGAGGCTGAGCCCATCACCCGCAGCCAGGCCGCAGCGGCGCCCTGGCTGCGCGCGCACTCAGTCATTTGCGGGTCGCCGAACGATGGGGATCCCAGAATCAGGTGGTCTTTGGTCTCGGTCATGGAGGGGGTTGCTTGCAGCAAATACTTGCCCGGGCGACCCAAGGCAGCACCAGGCGGCGCGAGGCGGCGCGAGGCGGCGCATTGTCAGGCACGGTGCACCCGAAAGGCGCCGGCAGGACGAAGTGCCACGCCATGTCAAGCGCAGTCGTGCGCAAACCCGATCAGATTCGGCGCTGCCCAGACCGTGAGTGGCCCGCCAGTCGCCTGCGCCAGAGTGAGGGCGCAGGGCAGGCTAGCTCATCAGATCGGAGGCCTGGAAGTCGCTCGGCGGAGCGAGCCCGGAATCCCTGGGGACGAGCCGATTGCGCTCGTCCAGCAGGCTTTGTTTGAGCAGCATCCTCTCAATGATGGATGCTTCTTCTTTCAAAGAGAACGCCGCCGGGTACAACGAGCGCTCGGTCGCCATGCGTTCCGGCTGACCACCAAATTCACCGATCTGCCGCTTCAAATACGAAAATTCCAGCGCCATCAGCACCGCCGGGGCGTTGACCGAGCGGTTGGTCCGCTCCTCAGACAAGGGCTTGAAGCCGAGCATTCGTTGGTAGTAATGCACATGGCGCGGGTTGACTTCAATCAGCAAGGTGTCGTAGCCGCGAATTCTGTGGGCCACGATATAGGCCACGTGGAACAGCGCCCCCAATACCCGCTTGGTCCCGACCAAGGGGTCCACCGCCAGCCTGACAAATTCGGACAGGCGGCGGCCCTGGGCGCGCAGCTTTTTCGCCTCCGGGCCGAAAATGTCATCGACCGCCAGACCATCGGGCCCATCGAGCGACACCGTGATGCTGCCTATCATCAGGTCGTCTTCGATCGCCGCCAGCGTGAACTTGGAGACCGAACTGTCGGTCGGCAGGCTGACCGACTTGTAGCCGCGCCAGCCGTAGCGCTCCTTGAGCAGGGCATCGACCTTGCTGCGGCGCTGCTCGTTGTCCACCGCCTTGATCTTGAAGCGGCGCGGCCCAGCGGCGCCGTCGGGCAGCAGCTCGATGCTGGGTTCTTCCACCATCATGCTGCGTGGCTTGCGGTTCCACAAAACAGATGCAGCAAAAATCGTACTGTGCTTCACGGCAGTTACCGGCGCTCAGCGGCGTAAAAGGTCAATTGCCGCAGTGTATCGGGGTTACGGTAGGGTGCGCCTTCGCCTGCGGTGACGGGATCGACGAAAGCTCGGCACGTTCGCACGGCGTTGGGTTGCAAGACGGGCCTGGCGAGTGGCATGCCGACGCTTTCCTCGGCTCTGCCTGCGACGCGCGATGGCCACCCATGCCGACCGCAATGGTCGATAGATGGCGGTCGCTTGTCGGCGCGTGCGGCCGCTATGATGGACTCGACGAGCCTGGCTCGGGCCGATGGCGCATGTACCGGCGCAGGTGGCGCGAGACCATAGCCGGGCCACCGCAGCAAAACCGCAAGCTTGACGCTGGAGCAACGATGAGGTCGTGCAAACTTTGCCTGCTGCCAGAAGCGGTGCCCGGCGCGGATTTGCGCGACGGCGTGTGCCGGCCCTGCCGCGAATACCGACCGCAGGACGCCGAGACCGCGCAGAGCCAGCGCAAGCTGCGCGAGGCCGACCTGGAACTGGCGCTGCGGCAGTGCCGCGGTCAGGGCGACTTTGATTGCATCGTGCCGCTGTCCGGTGGCAAGGACAGCGTCTACCTGATCCACAAACTCAAGGTCGAATATGGCCTGCGGGTGCTGGCGCACACCACCGACATCGATATCGGCGAGATCGCCTGGGCGAACATCCGGCGGTCGGTCGACAAACTCGACGTCGAGCACCTCGTCTACCGCCCCTCGCTGGACTTCTACCGGCGCCTGTTCCGCTGGTTGCTGATGAACCAGGAGGCACGCGGCGCGGTCCACACCATCTCTTACGTCTACGCACCATTGTTCGAGGGCAACGTGCTCCAGGTGGCGATGCAGCGGCAGATCCCGCTGGTCCTGGCGGGCTATTCGCCTGGCCAGCCGGTGGCCGACCGGATGACCTACGAATTTCCCCGGCTGGCGATCTCGGAGGTGGATTGGACGCCGCCCGAACTGGTCGCGTCGGGCGAATTCGGGGCCGATGATCTGGCGCGTTTCTGGAACCCTGCGCGCTACCCTGCCGGCAGCCGTTTCCCGCGCTACCTGGCGCCCTACCATGCCTGGCCCTACGACCAGGACGAGACCATGAAGAAGGTGGTTGAGCTGGGTTTGATCGGCTCCTCGAAGAATGCCAGCCCGGTATTTTCGAACTACCCAATCAACTGGTTGCTGATGTATTCCGACCTCAAGACCTTCGGCTACAACCCCTATGCCCCTGAATTTTCGGCGCTGATCCGCGAAGGCAAGGCCAACCGGGGGTATTGGAAGATGATGGGCAAGATCGTCGACTTCATCACCTTGAACAAGCTGCTGCTCGGCCGGCATGTGGCCAGCCACATGGCCTGGCTGGGTTTGCGCGACGAGGACCTGCGCATCACCCGCCCGAGCCGGCGCGACTGGCCTGACGCGGTCTACCAGGATTGGGCGATCCACAGCCCCGAGGCAGTCGCCGCCCAAGGCCTGGCCCAGGCGCCGGGCTGATCCTAAGCAAGCCAAGGGTTGCCGCCATGAAATGCATCTTTCTGACCGGCGCCACCGGCACCATCGGCAGTGCCCTGGTGCCGCGCTTGCTGGCGCAGGACCAGGTTTCGCAGGTGCTGCTGCTGATCCGCGCTGCTGACGATGCCCAGTGCCAGGCCCGACTCAATGAGATGCTGGCGCATTGGCGGATCGCCCCCGGCGACCCCAGGGTGGCGCGCCTGACGGCGCTGCGCGGCGACATCTCCGAGCCTGACTTCGGCCTGAGCACCTCGGCCTTCGCCGCGCTGGCGGCCAAGACCAGCCACATCATCCACTGCGCCGCCAGCGTCAAGCTGAACATGCCGCTGGCGCAGGCCCGCGCCACGGCGGTTGCGCCCACCCACACCTTGCTGGCGCTGGCGCGGCAGAGCGCGCAGGCAGGTGGGCTGCAAAAGCTCGATGTCGTCAGCACTGTTGGCGTCTGGGGGCGAACGCCAGGGGCCATGCCGGAGCGCCGGCTGCCCGAGGTCGAGGATTTCCACAACACCTACGAGGCCGGCAAATCCGAGGCCGAGCGGGTGCTGTGGGCGCAAGGCGACGGTTTGCCGATCACCGTCCATCGCCCGAGCATGGTCGTCGGCGAGACCGGCAGCGGCCAGGTGCTGCAGTTCCAGGTTTTTTACCACCTGTGTGAGTTCTTGTCGGGCGCGCGGACCTTCGGCGTCATGCCCGAACTCGGCCAGACCCGGCTTGACACGGTGCCGGTGGACTGGGTCGCCGACGTGATCTGCTGGTCCAGCGACCGTACCGACACCGCCGGTCAGATCCTCCATTTGTGCTCCGGGCCGGATGGCGCGATTGACCTGCGGCGGTTGCAGGCCAAGGTGCGCGGCGCCTGGGCGGCCCACGGCCGGCGCGTGCCGACATTGCGCACCATCAATCGGCGCCTGCTCGAACGCCTGGTGCCGTTGATCGGCGCGATTGCCGGCGAGAAGACCCGCCGCGCGCTGCGTGGCCTGCCGCCGGTGCTGGCCTACCTGG
Organism: Burkholderiales bacterium; assembly: GCA_025350145.1. Classification (GTDB taxonomy): domain Bacteria; phylum Pseudomonadota; class Gammaproteobacteria; order Burkholderiales; family Burkholderiaceae_C; genus Pseudaquabacterium. Next base: position 5,500 of record JANXYH010000138.1, read on the forward strand.
CCGAGGATCAGGGCTTTGCCAACCCGCTGACCACCCAACGGCTGCGGCCCTTCGGTTTGGCCGTGCCGGCCGTGGACAGCTATCTCGACGCGGTGCTGGCCTACTACCTGCGAACCGCGCCAGGCCCCGGCAAGCCCGCCGCGCCATGAGCAGCGACTGGGCCGGCGCCGACACGGTCGCCAGGCTGCTGGCGCTGCGCGCCGCCGAGACGCCGCAGGCGATTGGCTTCGAGCACCGGCCCGACGACGGGCCATGGCAGTCGCTGCGCTGGGGCGAATTCGCCGGCTTGGTCGCCCGCTTGCGCCGCGCCTTGTCGGCCGCTGGCCTGCGGCGGGGCGACCGCCTGGCCTTGATCGCGCCGGTGTCGCTGCCCTGGGAGGCGTTGAACCACGCCGCGCTGGGCATGGGCGTCACAGTCGTCGGCATGGATGCCCATGACCTGCCCGAGCGCATCGCCGGTATGGCCAAGCTGGCCGAGGTGGTGGCCTTTGCCGTCGCCGATCCGGCGGTGCTCGCGCGATTAGATCCCGGTCAATTGGCGGCCACCCGCTTCGTCGTGCGGCTCGGCGCCATGGCGGCCGCAGACGCCGCGCCGCAGGCCGGTCCGCGCCAATGGTCCTGGTCGGCGTTCGAGGCGCTGGGCCTGGCCGAGACCGCCGAGCCCGAGCCGGCCCGCGCCGATGATCTGGCGACCGTCATCTTCACCTCGGGCACCACCGGCACGCCCAAGGGCATCCCCTACACCCACGCCCAGGTGTGCGCAGCGGTCGCGTCTATCGCCGAGGCCTTCAGCTTTGTCGGGCCGCACAGCCGGATGCTGTGCTGGCTGCCGCTGTCCAACCTGTTCCAGCGCATGGTCAACCTGGCGGCGATGCGCCAGGGCGCGGCGACCTGGTTTCTGGCCGATCCGCGCCAGGTGATGGCGGTGGTCGGCGAGGTCGGCCCCGATGTCTTCGTCGCCGTGCCGCGCTTCTTCGAGAAGCTCTATGACGGGCTGCGCAGCAACATCGCCGCCCAAGCCTGGCACAAGCGAACATTGGTGGCCTGGGCCTGGGCGATTGGCCGCAGCCGCAGTCGGCGGCAGTTGCAGGGGCTGGCAGTGCCTGCCTGGCTGACGCTGGCCCACGCGGTCGCCGACAAGTTGGTGCTCGGCCGGGTGCGCGCGGTGATGGGCAGTCGCTTGGTCTGCATGGTCAGCGGCTCGGCGCCCTTGTCGGCCAGCCTGCTGGGTGAGTTCTACGCCCTGGGCTGGCTGGTGCTGGAGGCCTACGGTCTGAGCGAAAACGTGCTGCCAATGGCGATGAACCGGGTCGACGCCTGGCGCCTGGGCAGCGTCGGTCGGCCGCTGGCCGGCAACCGGATCGAGTTGGACGACGCCGGCCAGGTGCGGGTCAAGGGCAGCGGGGTGTTCTCGGGCTACCTCGGCGACCTGGCCGCGCCACTCGACGGCCAGGGCTTCTATCTCACCGGCGACCTCGGCCAGTGGGAGGGTGACGGCTACCTGCGCCTGACCGGCCGTGCCGGCGACATGATCAAGACTTCCACCGGGCGACGGGTGGCGCCCACCGGCGTCGAGGCGCAGTTGCGTGACCTGGTGGAAATCGACCAGGCGGTGCTGCTCGGCCATGGCCGCAAATGTTTGGTGGCGCTGTGCACGCCGGCCAATCCTGAACTGGGCTGGCCACCGGCCGAACTGCTGCGCCAAGGCCTGCGGGTCATACTTGAGCGGATCAACCCACATGAGCGGCCGAGTGGCGTGGCGCTGCTGAACCGGCCGTTCAGCATCGACGCCGGTGAGCTGACCAGCAACCTCAAAGTCAAGCGTGCTGCGGTCGAGCGCAACCATGCGGCGCTGCTGCAACAGCTCTACGAGGCAATCGACCAGCATGCCGGCGCGGGCGAGTCGGCGTTGACGATTCTGCTGTCGCCCGAACCCTTGCCACCACCACCGCCACCGGCCGCAGCAGCCGGCGCCAGACCATGACCGCAGTTCCCAATCCCCTGCCGCCGGACGCGGTCCAGGCCCTGCAGGCCGCCCTCGGCGCCGAGCATGTCTGCACCGACGCGGCCACGCTGGACCGCTATTCGCGCTGCACCATTCCCTGGCAAAGCCAGTGCGCGGCGGTGATCTTTCCCGGCAGCGCGCAGGAGGTCTCGGCCGCCATGCGGGTGGCCAACCAGCACCGCTTGCAGATCTGGCCGTTCAGCGGCGGGCGCAACTGGGGCTACAGCAGCACCCTGGCGCCGGGCGACGGGGTGGTGGTGATGCTGCTGCACCGCATGAACCGCATCCTCGAAGTCAACGAGGAACTGGCCTATGCGGTGATCGAGCCTGGCGTCAGCTATGGCCAGCTCAACGCCTACCTCAAGCAGCGCGGCCACAAGCTCTGGATCGATTGCACCGACGGCACCTCGCTGGGCAGCGTGATCGGCAACGCGCTCGACCGCGGTGTCGGCGAGACGCCCTATGGCGACCATTTCGGCAACCTCTGCGGCGTCGAGGTGGTGCTGCCCACGGGTGAGATCGTCCATGTCGGCGGCAACGACCAGGCCGGCCCCAAGACCTGGCATTTGCACAAATGGGGCGTCGGCCCCTACCTGGAGGGCATGTTCAGCCAGTCCAACTTCGGCGTCGTCACCCAGGCCGGGCTGTGGCTGATGCCCGAGCCCGAGGCCTACAACTCCTATGTCTTCGAGCTCAAGGACGAGCGCCACCTGCCGCAGGTGATAGACGCGTTCCGCCGCCTGGCTTTGCAGGGGGTGATGACCACCAAGCTGCACATGATCAACGACATGGTCTCGCTGACGGTGGTGATGCAGCGCAGCGAAGAGGCCCGCGCCAAGGGCGGCTACCTCAGCGCCGATGAGGTGGCGGCGCTGCGCCGCAGCTACGGCATCTCGGCGCTGACCTGTGCCGGCGGCCTCTACGGCAGCCGCGCCCAGTTGCGCCTGCAACGCTCTATCCTGAAGCAGGCGCTGGGCCGCTATGGCCGGCTGCTGTTCATCTCCGACGGCCTGCTGGCGGTGATCGAGCGGGTCATCAAGGCCGCCTGGAAGAGCCCGCTGCTGCGCGCCGTGACCGAAAAGCTGGCCGGCGCATCGCTGCAAGTGCTGGACTCGACTCCGCATGTGCACCGCATCCTGCAGGGCATCCCCAGCGACTATTTCGTCAAGCACGCCTACTACCGCAGCCGCCGGCTCAGGCCCGAGACCGACATCGACCCGGCACGCGACAACTGTGGCGAGATCTGGTTCGCGCCGCTGCTGCCGTTCAGCAGCGCCGCGATGCTGCCCTTCCTGGCGCAATCGCGGCAGCGCTTCGAGGCCGCCGGGCTGGACTTCTGGGTCGCGATCCTGGTGATGAACCCGCGCACCGTTTGCTGCCTGATGAACATCCTCTACGACCGCGACGACCCGGCCGAGAGCGCCCGCGCCGACGCGCTCTACCGGGCCCTGCTGGACGACATGCGGGCCGGCGGCTACCAGCAGTACCGCGCCAGTCTGCTGGCCTGGGACAGCCTGTACCAGGACGCGCCTGCGCTCAAGCAGCTCAACCAGCGGATCAAGTCGGCACTCGACCCGCAGCATGTGCTCGCACCCGGGCGCTACGGGATCGACTGATGCCGGGCCGAGGACAGCAACCGTGAGCACGCCGGGCAAGATCCTGCTGGTCGCCGAGGCGGTCACGCTCGCCCATGTGGTGCGGCTGGTGACCCTGGGCGACATGCTGGTGCAGCGCGGCTGGCAGGTGGTGCTGGCCAGCGATCCGCGCTACGCGGCGATGGTCGGGCCGCAGGCGTTCGAGCTGATCGATATCCAGAGCATGCCCGCAGCGGTGTTCCAGAAGGCCCTGGCGCAGGGCACGCCGATTTTTGATTACCCGACCCTGGCGCGCTATGTTGTCGACGAACTGGCGCTCTATGAGCGGGTCCAGCCGCAATGCGTGGTCAGCGATTTCAGGATATCGCTGGCGGTCAGCGCCCGGGTCGCCAGGATTCCTTACGTGAATGTCACCAACGCCTATTGGAGCCCGTTGGCAAAGATTCGCCGGATTGTTCCCGAATTTGAGTGGGTAAAGTGGGTCGGGGTCGGTCCGGCGCAACTCGGCTTCAATGCCTTTCAAAGGCTGGGTTATTTCCAGCATGCGATTCCGGTCAACCGGATCCGCCGCCAGTACGGGGTGGCGACCATCGGCGGCGATTTCCGGGCGGCGCTGATGGACGGCGATATCACCTGCTTCTCGGATTATCCAGAGGTCATCCCGACCGCACCCCTGCCCGCCAGCCAGTCCTTCATCGGGCCCCTGCTGTGGTCTGCCGCAGTGACGCCGCCGTCGTGGTGGGACGATATTCTGGAGCGCTCCGCAAAGCCGCCTCTGGTGTATGTCAGCCTGGGCAGTTCGGGCCCGCCGGGCATGCTCCAGACCGTGCTCGACGGGCTCGCCGGTTTGCCCATCGAAGTGGTCGCTTCGGCTGCCGGCAAATCTGAAGCGCTGAGGCTGCCGGCGAATGCCCGGGTCGCCGACATGCTGCCCGGCGACCAGGCCTGCGCGGCGGCGGATTTCGTGGTCTGCAACGGCGGCAGCCCTGGCACTTACCAGGCGATGGTGCTGGGCAAACCGGTGATCGGGATTGCCGCCAACATGGACCAGTTTTTGAACATGGCGGCGGTCGAAGATGCCGGCTGCGGACGGATGATGCGCTCCCGCGCAGTGACCGTCGAAAATATCCGGCAGATGGCCGCCGACGTATTGTCTGACAGCGCCATGCGGGCGAATTGTCAGGCCTTGGCCAAAATCGCCGAGGCTGCCGAAAAAGGCGACCGGCTGGCGGCCATGACGGCTTTTTTCGCCAAAGCATGAGCTCGCCATGAACGCAGCCCAAGCCCATACGCTGGCCCAACAGGAATGGGATGTGGTGGTGATCGGCACCGGTATGGGCGGCGCCACTCTCGGCCATGCCTTGGCGCGCCAGGGGCAGCGGGTGTTGTTTTGTGAGCGGGGTATGTCGCGCCAGGCCGGCATGGCCGAGGGCGATTATGCAGAGCGGCTCGACGGCACGCTGACCCAACCGGTTCAGACAATGGCCACCCAAAGCCTGCTGCGGGCCGGACGTTGGCCAACGGCCGTGATGGATAAGTCGGCTCGGTCACCGCGTTCATTCATTCCCTTCATCGGTACCGGCGTGGGCGGCTCCAGTGCCCTTTATGGCATGGCCATGGAGCGGTTTTCTGCCGAAGATTTTCAGCCGGCCCAAGATACTTCTCAGGCGTCGGCAGAAACCCTTGCCCCGGCCTGGCCCATCAGTTATGCCGAGCTTGAGCCCTACTACGCTCAGGCGGAAACCCTGTACCGGGTTCGCGGCACCGCCGATCCGCTGCGCCCAGACCTGCCGTCGCTGCTGCCCCCGCCCGCGCTGTCGCCCACCGTTGCCGCGCTGGCCCAGCGCTTGGCCGCGCGCGGCCTTCACCCCTACCAATTGCCCTCGGCCTGCGAATATGTGCCAGGGTGTCTGACCTGCCAGGGATTTCTTTGCCCGAAACGCTGCAAAAACGACAGTTGGCAAATTGCCCTGGAGCCGGCGCTGAACCAGTTTGGCGCAAGCCTGATCGACGGCTGTGAGGTGCTGCGATTGCAAAGCGCTGGGCGCGCGGTCACGGCCGCCGAATGCCTGTGGCAGGGCCAGCCGCTGCTGCTGAAGGCCAGTAAGGTGGTGCTGGCGGCCGGCGCGGTTCATACCCCATTGCTGCTGTTGCGCTCGGCCACGGCGGAGTCGCCACAAGGCCTGGCCAATGCTTCAGGGATGGTCGGCCGAAACTTGATGCGGCACCTCATCGATTTGTACGTACTGAAGTCTCCTGGCGGCCCGCCGGACGACAACCGGCGCAAAGAAATCGCTTTCAATGATTTTTACCAGACTGGCCCCGATAAACTCGGCACGGTGCAATCCTTTGGCCGTTTGCCGCCACCGCAGATGATCATCGACGCGCTCCATGATGATATTTCTGCGGCCGGCTTTGGCTGGGCCCTGCCGCTGGTCAGGCTGGCCTCACCGCTGCTGCGCCCGTTTCTGGCCAGTATGGTCGAGCGTGGCCTCAGCCTGGCAACGATTGTCGAAGATTATCCGAATCCAGAGAACCGGGTCGAATGGTCCGGCCAGGCGGGTTCGAGTCCGGCCATATTTTATAAGATGGGCAGCGCCGGGCAACGCCGGGTGGCAAGGATGCGGGCTTTGATGAAGGACAGCCTGCGGCCCGCCTCATACCAATTGATCGCCGACGCCGGCAACAACCAGCGGATTGCCCATGTCTGCGGCACCTGCCGGATGGGCGATGATCCGGGCACGAGTGTGGTCGATAAACATTGCCGTGCCCACGGGCTCGACAACCTGTATATTGCCGATGCCTCGTGTTTTGTCAGCAGTGGCGGTACCAACCCCTCACTGACGATCGCGGCCAATGCCCTGCGGGTGGCCACTCAGATGGCGGCCAAAACATGAGAATTGCGGATTTTGCAGGCGCCTGGGCGGTGGTCACAGGCGCCTCTGCCGGGATTGGCCGGGAATTTGCCGAGCAATTGGCTGCGCATCGCGTCAACCTGCTGCTGTTGGCCCGCCGCGGGGAATTGCTAGATACTTTGGCGCAGGCGCTCAGGCAATCCCATGGCATCCAGGTTCAGACGCTTGCGCTCGACTTGGCCGAGGCCGATGCGGTCAATACCTTGCTGAAATTCATGGGCGACCATGCGATTCGGCCGAGACTTCTCGTCAACAATGCCGGCGTGGGCCGCTGGGGCCGGTTTGAAGGTGGCGATATGGCGGCCAATCTCCGGCTTCTGGCGGTCAACGCGGCGGCGCCCCTGCAAACCTGCCTGGCGCTGTTCCCGGTTTTGGCGGCGCAGCGCCCCAGCGTGGTTATCAACGTGTCGTCGCAAGCGGCTTTTCAGCCGATGCCGTTCATGGCCGCCTATGCCGCCAGCAAGGCCTTTGTCCACCATCTGAGCCTGGCCTTGTATGAAGAATGGCGCGGCCAGGGCGTCTATGTCCAAACCCTGGTGCCGGGTCCAACCGCGACCGAGTTTGATGCGCTGGCCGGGGCCTACCCCAGCCAGCTTGCCGGCCGGCGCGATCCCGCCGCCAAGACCGTGAGCGCCTCGCTGCTGGCCTTGGCGCAACAGCCGCCATTGGTCATTTCGGCCTCGGGTACGGTGCTGCAAAGGTTGTTTGCGGCGCTGGCGCCGACCAAGCTGGTGCTCGACAAGGTTGGGCAGATGTTCCGGCCGCCCGATCAAGCCTGAAAGCTGCGAGCCCGCGCGGCCGGCGCGTGCGCAGCGCTCAGCCCACCGCCGCCTTCAGGAACAAATCCCGGTCGGGGGCGAAATTGGCATACAGCGGCAGCAGGGCACCGCCCAGGGCGCGGGCGTCCGAGCCTATCGTGCCGCCTTGCAGCACCGGGCGGGTCACGCCTTCCCATCTGTAGCCGTCCAGGGCAGCGTCGCTGGCGGCGAGCAGGCGCGCTTGCAGCGCCCGGCTGAATGATCCGTCGAGCACGGCGCTCTCCAGGTCGAGCAGGCAGGCCGCGCTGTTGATCGCCAGCGCCACGGCCGGTGCGGCCTGGGCAAGCCAGGCTTCGGTGTGGGCCAGCCAGGGCGCCGACAGGGCGCGCTCGTCGGCGACGGCGCTGGTATCCAGCCCGGCGCGCCGGTAGAGCTGCTCCAGGTTCAACAGCGAGGCGACGCTGAGCAGTTGCGGCGGCATCGACTGGCCATCGTGCCGGCCGGCGCTGTCGGCGCCGACCGCAGGCGCGCTGATCGCAGGCGCGCCGACCGCAGGCGCGCCGACCGCAGGCGCGCCTATAGCCAGCGAGCCGATCGCGCCGGCATTGCCATGCAGGCCGGCGCGCAAATGGCTGTCCAGCACCAGGCCGCCGCCGATGA
>JANXYH010000166.1 GCA_025350145.1 Burkholderiales bacterium
CTTGGCCGCACTTGCCGAGTCGTCGTCGCAGACGCTCGCTGCGTTCGACGCGACTTGCCGTCAGGCGCTAGCAGCGGCGCAGACCGAACAGGCCAAGGTGCTTCAAAGCACCGATTGGACCAAGCGCATCGCTGCGGTCGAGCTGGCCGTGGGGGCCGCTGCCGCAGCCGAAGCGCTACTGGCCAGCCATGCACGGCCGGGCATGACCGCCGAGCAGGCACTGCTTGCGTTGGCGCAAAGCCATGAGGTCCCGCTGCTCGAGGAACAGCTGGCCGCGCACGAGGGCGGTCGCAACCTCTTCGGACGCGTTTTTCGCGGACGTCATACTCCGCTGCAGCCGACGCTGGCCGCGCACTCCTATGGCACCTCGGTCAAGCAACGTGCCGTGCCCGCGGCGGTCGAGCAGGCGCTGCTGTCGCCGCAGTGCGTGGCCAGTCACCGCACGCTCACCGCGCATGTGCGCGCCATCGACAAGGGCTGGAAGGCCGTAGGCGCATTTGCCGCCGCCATGGCCAGGTTCGGGCGATTCGACAGCGCTACATGGACGGACCCGACGGGCAAGTCCACTGCAGCCTACGCTGCAGTGCTCGCCAACAGAACCAGGCTCGGCGCCGATGGCGTGGGCGGATTGCTCGCCTGGGCGCAGTACGTCGGCGCACGCGATGAGGCGAGCAAGGCGGGCCTCGAGGCCTTCGTCGCGAAGATGGAAAGCGGTGCGCTCCCGCCCGCAAAGCTCGACGACGCGTTCGTGTACCGCTTCTACGCGTCGGTGGCCCAGGCAGAGTTCGAGCGTTCGGCAGTGCTGCGTAGGTTCAGCGGCCGCCGCCATGCGTCGGTACGTGAGGAGTATGCCGGGCTGGACCGCGACATCATCAAGTTGCGCGGGCGCCAGGTGGGGCTGGAGTGCCGCAGCCGCAGCAACCCGCCCAACGGCGAGACTGGCGTGCGGGTGGACGACAAGACGGAGATGGAACTCCTCAATCACTTGATGCCCCAGCAGCGACCCCGGGTGCCCGTGCGGCAGATGCTAAGGCGCGCCGGGCGCGCCATCCAGGAGCTCAAGCCCTGCTTCATGATGGGACCACAGGCCGTGGCGCAGTTCCTCGCACCGGGCCAGATGCACTTCGACATCGTGGTCATGGACGAAGCGTCGCAGCTGCGCCCCGAGGAGGCCATCGGCGCCATAGCGCGGGGTGCGCAACTGGTAGTCGTGGGCGACCCCAAGCAGTTGCCGCCGACGTCGTTCTTCACGCGCATGGCACCGGCGGACGGCGACGACGAGGGGCTGGGGCAGATGGCGACCTCGGAGGCAGAGAGCATCCTAGATGTGTGCATCGGCCACTTCCAGCCCATCCGCACCCTGCGCTGGCACTACCGTTCACGGCACGAGTCGCTCATCGCGTTCTCCAACCATCACTTCTACCGCGGCAACCTGGTCGTCTTTCCGTCACCCTATCCCAAGAGCAAGCTGCTGGGCCTGCGCTACCAGTACATCGCCGACGGCGAGTACGAAGGTCAGATGAACCAGGTGGAGGCCCGCCGCGTTGTCGCTGCCGCCGTCGAGCACATCCTGCATCGAGCGGACGACACGCTGGGCATCGTGACGCTGAACATCAAGCAGCGCGACCTGGTCGCCGAACTGCTCGAAGAGCGGCTGCGGGTGCTGCCCGAGGCCGTGACTTTCAAGCAGCGGTGGGAGTCGGATGGAAAGGGACTCTTCATCAAGAACCTGGAAAACGTCCAGGGCGACGAGCGCGACTGCATCATCATCTCGACCACGTTCGGTCGACCTCGCGGCGTGGACGTCGTGCGGCAGAACTTCGGTCCCATCAGCAGGGTCGGGGGCTGGCGGCGCCTGAACGTGCTTTTCACCCGCGCGCGCAAGTCTGTCGCAGTTTTCAGCTCCATGCGTCCCGAGGACATCGTCGTTGACGCCAGCACGCCTGAAGGCACCCGGGCGCTGCGCAACTATCTCGAGTACGCGCGCACCGGCACACTGCCCGTCGAGCAGGAGACAAACCTGCCCCCGGACAGCGAGTTCGAAATCGCCGTGATGGACATGTTGCGGGGCAAGAACTACGAAGTCGTGGGGCAGCTTGGCGTCGCGGGTTTTCGCATCGACATCGGCGTGCGGCACCCCACCCATCGCTCCGGCTACCTGGCTGCCATTGAGTGCGACGGCGCGTCGTACCACTCGGGGGTCTCGGTGCGCGACCGCGACCGAATCCGCCAGGAGATTCTGGAAGGGCTGGGCTGGAAGGGGCGCATCTGGCGAATCTGGTCGACTGACTGGTTCCGCGACCCCTTGGCCGAAACCCAGCGACTGCTGCATTTTCTCGAGACACTCAGCCACCAGCCTGTTCCCGATGAATATGCGCTCGCCGTGGAAGCGCCACCCGTGGCGGCGCATTTGCCGGCGGGGCAGCCTGCGGTCGAGGCCGCAACGCAGCCTGCCCAGAAAATGGTCTTCGAGGACGACGAGGAGGACCTGGAAATCGACATCGGCGATCTGGTCTCGTATGCGCCGGTGGATACCCCTGCGAAGACCGTGCAGGTGCGCCTGACTGCGAGGCAGACGGACCTGTCGACAGGTCTGGTGGCCGAGGGCACGCCCTTGGGGTCCATCCTCATCGGCGCGACCGTCGGCGAGACCGTGGTGCTGCGCGTGCCGGGCAAGGCGCCCCAGTCGTTCGTGATTCAGGGCGTTCGGCGAATGCCTGCCGAGGCCACGCAATAGATTGCTGGCGCGCCGACACCTCGGCATCGCGGCTGGGTTTCGCAGTTGCGCCTGCTGAGGGTGCAGCGCCGAGGGAGGAACTGGGTTCCTCCAGGTGATGTTTTCAGCTGCCTTGCTTTGCTACTTCGGCCAACAGTTGATCGCAAATCTTCTGCCGCTCGATCCGGCGCGCAGGCTCCAGCGCAGCCGGCTGTTTTTGAAGGTACTCGCAGTGGTAATGCAACTGCCGCCCCAGATGGCTGGGCAAGGCGATGCCCTCGGTCAACTGATGGGACATCAATCCCATGTTCCGCCATACGGTCTCATCGAACGTCGCCTCCAAGGCGTCGGGCTTGCCGCGTCTGAGCTCCTGCAATCCAAAAGTCGTTTCGGACATCACCGGCGTCAGGGAATTTTCGGTCATCCACTGCTGGAAAGCGCGGTTGAGCTGCCAGGCCGACAGCGCGTACCCAACCGCCAGGCCACCCACGAATATCGCCACAAACAACGCGGAGGTTTTGAATCTCATGTGGATTATGGTGAGCTGTGCCAGGTGAGTATGGTCGCGGAGTTTGGTCAATTCTGCGGCTTGCGGTTGGGTGGCGCCTCGCGCAGCGGTCTACACCCCACCAAGGTGATTCAGCCCCCTGCCAAGAACACCCCGAACCAGCCCTGCGCGTCGGTCCAGTGCTGGACCGCGCCAAACCCGGCGTCACGCAGCAGCGCGGCAAAAGCCGGGATGGTCCATTTGTAGGAGTCTTCGGTGTGGATGCGCTCGTCGGCGTCGAACTGGCGCTGCGCGCCCGGCCAGCGCACCTGCACCGGCCGGCGCGCGGCCAGGTGCATCTCGATCCGCGACTCGGTGGTGTTGAACAAGGCCAGGTGGCGCCAGTCGCGGGGATCGAAGTCGGCGCCCAACAGGCGGTTCAGGTGGCGCAGCAGGTTGAGGTTGAAGGCGGCGGTGACGCCCAGGGCGTCGTCGTAGGCAGCTTCGAGCACGGCGACCGGTTTGACCAGGTCGACGCCGATCAGCAGGGCGCCACCGGCGGCCGCAGCGCGGGCCTGGCGCAGCAGGCGCAGGGCGGCATCGGGGGCGAAATTGCCGATCGACGAGCCGGGGTAGAAGACCAGCGCCGGCTCGCCGTGCAGCGCCAGCGGCAGCACCAGTGCCTGTGAGAAATCCTGGCCCAGGCCGACCATCGCCAGCGCCGGGTGCTGGCGTTGCAGGCGGTTCAAGGCCTGGCGCAGAAACTCGACCGAGATGTCGACCGCGATGTAGCGGCGCGGCGCAAGCGCGGCAAACAGCCGCTCGGCCTTGACGCAATTGCCCGCGCCCAGGTCGATCAGGCCCGGCGCCGGCCCGGTCTGGGCGAGCACGGCGGCGGCGATCGCGCTGCCCTGGCCGGCCAGGATCGCGGCCTCGGTCCGGGTCGGGTAGTACTCGGGCAATTCGCAAATCGCGTCGAACAGGCAGGAGCCCAGGCTGTCGTAGAAGAACTTCGGCGAGACCCTGGCCTGCGCCTGGCACAGCCCGGCAGCCGCCTCCTGCGCCAGGGCTTGGTCGTCGAGCTGGTGCTGCTGGATGAAAGTGGGGGTCTGCGGCGTAGCCATGACGGGCAAGCGAAGTGGTCGGCCGGAATGTCCGGGCGGCGCACTCTAGCAGGGGTCTGCGGCTAAAGTTCGGCGCCCGGGCGCTTGACTCCGCCCACCGATCCAACCCGTCACCGGAGCCCAGCGCATGACCCTCAGACACTTCCTTGGCAGCGTCGCCAAATCGTTGCTGGCCGCCGCAGCGCTGGCCGGCGCGGCGCAGGCCCAGCAGGTCTTGCGCGTGACCGCGATCCCCGACGAATCGCCGACCGAACTGGCGCGCAAGGCCGCACCGCTGGTCAAGTACCTGGAAGCCAAGCTGGGCATGAAGGTCGAGTTCACGCCGGTCACGGATTACGCGGCGGCGGTCGAGACCCTGGTCAACCGCAAGATCGATCTGGCCTGGTTCGGCGGCTTCACCTTCGTCCAGGCCAATGTCCGCTCGGGCGGCAAGGTGCTGCCCATCGTGCAGCGCGAGGAGGACGAGAAGTTCCGCTCGGTCTTCATCAGCGGCGAGCCGGGCATCACCAAGCTGGCCGACCTGAAGGGCAAGGACGTGAGCTTCGGTTCGCAAAGCAGCACCTCGGGCCACCTGATGCCGCGCAACGAGTTGCTGCAAGCCGGGATCGACCCGGACAAGGACTTCCACCGCGTCGCCTACAGCGGCGCCCATGACGCCACGATTGCTGCGGTGGCCGCCGGCAAGGTCCAGGCCGGTGCCTTGAACATCTCGGTCTGGGACAAGTTTGTCGCCGACAAGAAGGTCGACACCAGCAAGGTCCGCGCCTTCCACACCACCGCGCCCTACTACGACTACAACTGGACGGTGCATGCCGACATGCCGGCCGCCCTGCGCGACAAGCTGACCCAGGCGCTGCTGGCGCTCAACCGCGACAACGCCGAGGGCAAGGAGATCCTCGACCTGCAACGCGCCAGCCGCTTCGTGCCCAGCAAGCCCGAGAACTACAAGGGCATCGAGGCCGCCGCCCGCAGCGCCGGGCTGCTGTGAGCGCCGGCCTGAACGGATTGGCGCGACGGTGAGACTGCTGCTGCGCGGTGTCGCGGCCCGGCACCCGGCGGCCCGCCCCGGCGCTGCCTCGGCGCTGTTGCCGATCGACCTGGAGGTCGCGCCGGGTGAGCAACTGGCCGTGATTGGCGCCTCGGGCGCGGGCAAGACCACCCTGCTGCAAGTGCTGGCACTGGCGATGCGGCCGGACTCCGGCAGCATCGCCTTCGATGGCGTGGCGCCCTGGAGCCTGCCGCGCAGCGCCCTGCAGCGCCTGCGCGGCCAGCTCTTCCTGGCGCCGCAGGTGCCGCCGCTGCCGCCCAGGCAGCGCGTCGTCACCGCCGTGCTGGCCGGCAAGCTGCCGGCGATGGGCCTGGGGGCGAGCCTGCGCAACCTGCTCTACCCCAGCGACATCCCGGCGGCCCACGCGGCGCTGGGCCAGTTCGACCTCGCGCCCAAGCTGTTCGAGCGGGTCGACCGGCTCTCGGGGGGCGAGCGCCAGCGGGTCGGCCTGGCGCGCGCCCTGGTGGCGCCTGCCCGGCTGTGGCTGGTCGACGAGCCGCTGTCGGCGCTGGACCCGACCCGCGCCGCCCAGGCCATTGCCAGCCTAGTGGCCGGCGCGGCGGAGCGCAAGCTCAGCCTGGTCGCCAGCCTGCACCAGGTCGACATGGCCTTGGCCCATTTCCCGCGCATCCTGGGCCTGCGCCAGGGCCAATTGATGTTCGACCTGCCGGCGGAGAAGGTCAGCCGCGAATTGCTGGTGCGGCTCTATGCTCAGTACGAGGACGAACTCGACGGCGGGCCGGCGCGGCCTGCGGCGGGCGCCGAACCGACACCGGCCGCAGCCGCAGGCAGCGCGGCGGCGCCGGCCGTGATGCACTGCCGCTGAGCCCGAGCATGGTCGCCGCCACCGCCGTAGCCAGCGTCGCCGGCACCGCCTCGGTGCCCAGCCCGGCGCGCGATCCGGCCTGGCTGGGCCGCGTCGCCCTGGCCGGCGCGACGCTGGTGATCCTGTGGCCGCTGCTGGTGGCGACCGAGTTCAAGCCCTGGCTGATGTGGGAGCCGCGCAGCCTGGCGGTGACGCTGAACTTCCTGGCCGGATTTGTGCCGCCCGCGCATTCGCCGGCATTCCTCTGGGAAGTCGCCCAGGCGACCTGGCGGACATTGGCGATTGCCACCGCCGGCATGACGCTGGGCCTGCTGCTGGCCGTTCCGGCGACCCTGCTGTCGACCCGGGTGCTGTCGATCTCGGCGCTTTCGGGGCGGATGTCGCGCGGCCCGTTCTGGCTGCGCCAGTTGTTGCGCTGGGCGCTGATCGCGCTGCGCAGCGTGCCCGAACTGGTCTGGGCGCTGGTGTTTGTGCGGGTCGTCGGGCTCGGTCCCACCGCCGGTGTGCTGGCGATCGCCCTGACCTACGGCGGCATGCTCGGCAAGGTCTATGGCGAGATCCTGGAGAGCGGCGAGACCCATGCCTGCCAGACCCTGCTGCGCAATGGCTGCTCACGCTTGCAGGCCTTTGGCTATGGCCTGCTGCCGCAGAACGCCGCCGAGCTCACCAGCTACACCATCTACCGCTGGGAATGCGCGATCCGCAGCTCGGTGGTGCTGGGTTTCGTCGGCGCCGGCGGGCTGGGCCAGCAACTCGATGGCGCGATGAAGATGTTCTACGGCGGCGAGGTGCTGACCCTGCTGCTGGTGTTTGTGCTGCTGGTGGCGCTGGCCGACCGCATCAGCGCCGGTTTGCGCCGTGCCCTGGGGTAGGCCCATGATCGCCCCAACCGAAGCCGTGCCCGAAGCCGCGAACACGCCCTACAAGCTGCCGCCGCCGCTGTTCAACGCGCGCTGCAAGGCCTGCTGGTTCGGCTTGGCCGGGCTGGCCTTTGTGGTCGCCAGCTTCCTCAGCCTGGATCTGCAGTGGGCGCAGTTCCTGTCGCTGCCGGCACTGCGCAGCATGGCCAAGTTCGGCGCCGAGTTCTTTCCGCCCGACACCTCGGCGGCGTTCCTGCGCCAGGTCGCGCTCGGCGCCTGGCAGACGCTGGCGATGTCGACGCTGGGCACCCTCCTGGCCGCCGTCACCGGCCTGGTGCTGGCCCTGCCGGCCAGCCGCCTGCACAGCGACGACAGCGCCTGGGCGCGCACCCCGACCCGGCTGCTGCTCAACGCCCTGCGCGCCGTGCCCGAGCTGGTCTGGGCCGGGCTGCTGCTGATTGCCGCCGGCCTGGGGCCGTTTGCCGGCACCCTGGCGCTGGCGGTGCACACCAGCGGCGTGCTCGGCCGGTTGTTCGCCGAGGCGATGGAAAACGCCCCGCCCGGGCCGGCGGCGGCGCTGCGCGTCCAAGGTGCGGGTCGGCTGCGTACATGCCTGTACGCGACCCTGCCGCAAATCCTGCCGCAACTCTTGAGCTACAGCCTCTACCGCTGGGAAAACAACATCCGCGCCGCCGCCGTGCTAGGCGTGGTGGGTGCGGGCGGCCTGGGCCAGTTGCTGTCCTTCCACATGGGCCTGTTCCACATGGCCAAGACGGCCACGATCCTGGGCGGGATGCTGCTGCTGGTCGGCGTCGTCGACGCCCTGAGCTACGCCGCGCGGCGCGGCCTGACGCGATGACTGCGGCCAGGCTGCCTCGCCGCTACGGCACGGTCTGGCTGCTCGGCCTGGCCGCGCTGCTGGCCGCTGCCGGCTTGTACTGGGCCTGGGGTTGGGCCTGGGGCTGGCCGCTGTCGACGCCGCCCTACACCCTCCCCGCCGGGTTGACCGGTTGGCGCGACTGGGCGCTGCGGCTGGTGCTGGGCTGGGCCGCGCTCTGGGGCCAAGGCCAGGGCGATTCGCCGACGCTGTTCCTGCTCGGCTATTTGGGCGTCTTCGTGGCGCTGTCGGCGCTGTCGCTGCCCGGCTGCTCGGCCCTGGCGCTGCTGGCCGGCGCGACCTACGGCGCCTGGCTGGGCACGCTGCTGGTCGGCTGCGCCTCGACCTTGGGCGCGCTGCTGTCGTTCCTGGTCGCCCGCCACGGCCTGCGCCGCGCGGTGCAGCGGCGCTGGGGCCCGCAACTGGCCAAACTCGACACCTGGGTGGCGCGGCACGGCTGGCCGGCGGTGTTCTGCCTGCGGCTGGTGCCGGTGCTGCCCTACCCGCTGCTCAACCCACTGCTGGGCTTGAGCCGCTTGTCGCTGGCCGGCTACTTCTGGCCCAGCCTGGCCGGGCTGACGCTGGGCAGCCTGCCCTATGTCTGGGCCGGCATGGGCCTGTACCAGGCCTGGACCGGCGCCGGCAGCGCCTGGCAGGCCCTGGCCGGCGCCGGCCTGCTGCTGTTGCTGGTCGCCGCAGTCGGGCGGCATTGGCTGCGCCGCCTGGACGGGCGCGTGCTCGCATGACCCCGCCAACGCGCCTGGGCTGGCTGTTCGCCTACGACTGGGACCGCCAATCGATGGACGATCTGGCCAGCCAGCGCGGCCTGCGGATCGACCACGCTGGCTTCGATTTGTTCGCCTTCCCCAGCAACGTCGGCCTGGTTGGCTTTGATCTGGAGCGCTTTGCCGCCCGCCAGGCGGCACGCGGCCGGCGCCTGGGCTGGCAGGCCGTGCTCTCGCACCATGAGCAGTTTGGCGCCCTGGGCGCGGCACTGGTGGCCGAACGCCTGGGCCTGCCTGGCGCCAGCCCCGAGGCGATCCTGGCGGCGCAGCACAAGCTGCATGCCCGGCGGGTGCTGCAGCAGGTTGCGCCCGAGGCCAATCTGGCCAGCGCCGAACTGCCCTGCGCCTACGGCCAGGCGATCCCGCCCGGGTTGGCCTACCCGAGCTTCGTCAAACCGGTCAAGGCAGCGTTCTCGGTGCTGGCCAAGCGGGTCGAGAGCCAGGCCGAATTGCATGCCCACACCCGCTTCGGCCGGCGCGAGGTGTGGGTGATACGCAGCCTGGTCGAGCCGTTCGAGCGGGTCTGCCGGGCCCGATTGCCGCAGGCCGGCAGCGCCCACCGGATGATGCTGGAGGCGCCCGTCCCGGCCGATGTCGCGCAGTACAACCTCGACGGCTGGGTGCAGGACGGCCGGGTGCAGATGCTGGGCGTGGTCGACGCCATCATGTACCCCGGCACGCAGGCCTTCATGCGCTGGGAGCACCCCAGCCAGGCCAGCGCGGCAGTGCAGCAGCAGGCGCTGGCGGTGGCCCAGCGCTTCCTGGCGGCGATCGGCTACCACCATGGCTTTTTCAATCTCGAGTTCTTCCACGACGCCCGCTCTGGCCGCCTGTCGATGATCGAGTGCAACCCGCGCCTGGCCTCGCAGTTCGCCGACCTCTACCGCCGCGTCCAGGGCCGCGACGCGCATGCGATGGCGGTCGACCTGGCGCTGGGCAAGGCACCACTGACCGTCGCCACCCAGGCACCCACGGCCGGCGTGGCGGCAAGCATCGTCTACCGCAGCTTTGCCGGCCAGCCGGTGCCGGCGGCGCCGTCGGCCCAGGCCGAGGCGCGTCTGCTGGGGCAGTTTCCCGGCAGCATGCTGCTGCGCTTTCCCAAGCATGGCGCCGGCCTGGCGCGCGACTTCAAATGGACCGGCAGCCACCGCTACGGCATCATCCACCTGGGCGCGCCCGACCGCGAGCAGTTGCACCTGCACACCGAGCAGGCCAGCGCCTTGCTGGGCTGGCCGGCGCCGCTGCTGGATGTCTGCGCCGACAGCCGCACCGATCCTTTAGCCCTTCCCCCCCAGCCGGACCAGGCCAGCCCTTGGCAGCCTGCGATGGCGCAATCCACAGGAGCATGAAGACCATGAGCCCCTCATTCATCCGCCGCGCCCAAACCGCCGCCGGCGCCCTGGTCGTGGCCGCATCGCTGGCCGGTTGCGGCGCGATGCAGGCACAAAACCCGAGCGGCCTGCTCAAGCCGGTCAACGCCGTCGCTGACGGCAGCGACGAACGGGTGATGCTCAAGGGCGCCGACCTTGTCGCCTACTTCACCCAGGGCAAGTATGTGCAGGGCAGCAGCCAGTTCGCCAGCACCTACGAGGGCGTGCGCTTTCGCTTCGCCAACGCCGAGGACAAGGCGCTGTTCGACGCCGCGCCGACCAAATACTTGCCCGAGTACGGTGGCTACTGCGCCAACGGCGTGGTCTACGGCATCCCCTGGGGCGGCGACGCCGACACCTTCCAGATGATCAACGGCAAGCTCTACATCTTCGGCGGCCATGGCTCGATGGACGCCTTCATGCTCGACGTGCCCGGCAACCTCAGGCTGGCCGAAAAGTACTGGAAGGAAGAGATGGCCGGCAGCAACAGTTTCTGGCAGCGCGGCAAGCGCATGGTGCTGCGCGTGCCGCACTACAAAAACGGCGAGGAACTGGCCAAGATGGTGGCCGAGGCCAAGGCCAAGAAGGGCTGATAGGCGCGCGCTGCCCAGTCAGCGCGGGTAGCCCAGCGCCGGCTGGCTGAAGCCCTCGGCGGCACGCCAGCCGGGGGGCTTGAGGAACAGGTTGGTGAACATGCCGCCGGTGTCGTAGACCGGCCAGGACTGACCCGGGTGGAGCTTGAGCCATTCACCATGGATTTGAGCGCCGGTCTTGTAGTGCGGCACCTTGTCCAGGTAGCCCAGCAGCGATTGGCCGCGCCAGCCTTGGTCGCGGATGCCCGGCCAGAGCTTGTCGGCATGGGCGATGTTCCAGTCCGGGTCCACCTCCCAGGCGCTCAGGCCCAGCACATCGCCGAAGATGAACAGCCGGCCGTCGCGCAGCACCCAGGCGCCGGGGTCGCTGCCGAGCTTGATCGCAAAGGCCGCGCCGCTGCTGCAGAAGCCACCGTACTGCGGCTCGAAACGGGCGGGGTTGGCCTCGAACATGGCCTTGTGCTCGGCGCTGGCAAAGTAGTAGCTGCGCGCCGGCAGATCGACCCGGATCGCCGGATCGCCGCGCTGCGGTTTGCCGTCGGTGAAGTAGGCCACCGGGTCGTGACCCAGTAGCATCACCGGCCGGCCATCGGCGTTGGGCACCGTCGCGTAGGGCGTGCCGCAGCCGCTCAGCAGGCTCAGTGCCAGAACCAAGGCCAGCGTCGCGGCCTTGGCCCAAATGCCCCGGTAAGACCTGCAACCCGCCCCCTGCCATGCCACTGCCTGTTGCCACATGCCGATCTCCTCGAAGCCCGGGCGATGGTAAAGCCTGAGCCCCAAGCCCTGACGCGCAGGGAGTGGATCGGCGCCTCGGCAAACCTGGCGATGGCCGGGCTCGCCGCGCTGTCAGGCGGCTGCGCGATCGACTTCGACACCGACCATGACAGCCCCGACGCCCCGGCGGTGGGCCCGCTGCGCAGCACGCCGCGGCTGGCCTGGGTGCTGGGCTCGGGCGGGCCGCGCGGTTTTGTCCATGTTGGCGTGCTCAAGGCGCTGAGCGAACTGGGGCTGAAGCCCGACCTGATCGTCGGCGCCTCGGTCGGCGCGCTGGTCGGCACCTTGTTCGCCGCCGGCCTGCGCGCCGGCGAGATCGAGCGCCTGGCGCTGGACTTGCAACCGGCGCTGCTGCTGCGCTGGCAGCCCGGCAGCAGCGAGCGCTTCTCTGGCGCCGGCATCGCCAGCTTCGTCAACCAGCAGGTCGATGGCCAGCGCCTGCAGTCGCTGCCGATTGCCATGGTCTGCGTGGTGCAGCGCCTGCGCGACGCCGCCGTGCTGGGCTTCAACCAGGGCGACGCCGGACTGGCGGTGCAGGCTGCGGCGGCGATCGAGGGGCAGTTCGCACCACTGCGGATCCGCGGCGAGCGCTATGCCGATGCCGACCTGCGCATGCCCCTGCCGGTGCGGCTGGCGCGGGCCCTGGGCGCGACCCGGGTGCTGGCGGTCGACGCCTCGGCCCATGAAGCGCAGCGCCCAGCCGGGGCCGAACGCTACGCCGCCAGCGACCAGCGCAAACGCGCCCTGACCCGGCCCGACGCCGAAGCCGCCGACCTGCTGCTGCACCCCGAATTCGGCTACTGGGCGAGCGTGTCCAGCCAGTACCGCCAACGCGTGATCGCCGCCGGTTACGCGGCCACGCTGGCGCAGGCTGGTGCCTTGCGTGCCTTGCACGCGGCGTAGCTGCGGGCTTTGAACGCCGCCCGCCTGCGCTGGTTCAGGGCCGGCTGCTGGCCGCGACCCGCCCGGCCAGCAGCCACAGTGCCTGGCGGTGGGCCAGCACCAGCGCGTCGGCGTCGGCGCCGCTGGCGGGCACGCTGAGCGCGACCTCGTGGAGCTGCGGCGGAGTCTGGCCGCGGGCGTCGGCCAGGCTCCAGTGGGCACGCAGGGCCACGCTGCGCCGGTCCGGCGCCACGTCCAGCGCATCGATCTCCAGCCGCAATTGGCGCTCGGGCAGCACCCCGGGCGGCAGCGGCGCAGTCCACAGCGGCCGGCCCATCTGCCGCGCCAGGTCCTGGCGCAGCAGCCGTGGTACGGCGTCGCGCAAGGGCTCGGCCCAGCGCGCACCATCGAGCGCCTGCAGGCCGGCACTGCCCTGCGGCAAGAGCAGCGCGTCGCGGTCGAGATGGCCGGGCAGGCTGATGCTGTTCATCAGTTGCCAGACGCCAGAGACCGCGTTGACCGCGTTGACCGCGTTGACCGCGTTGACCGCGTTGACCGCGTTGACCGCGTTGACCGCGTTGACCGCGTTGACCGCGTTGACCGCGTTGACCGCGCTGGTGGCGATGCTCGGCTGGGCCTGGGCCTCGGCCACAGGCTCGGCCGGCAGGCGCAGCCAGATCTGCGGCGGCACATAGCTGGAACAGGCCACCAGAGCGGCGACCAGCGTCAGGCTGGCCAGTGACCGGGCCGACTTCAGGCTGGGGCGTGGGGTGCTCAAGGGCCGGCTCCAGGATGGTTGGGCGGTGGCGCGATCATGACGCTGGCGGGTGGCGAGCCGGGCAAGTCATGGCGCCATGATCCGGCCGCGCAGCAGGGCGTCGGGTTGGCGATTCAGGGTCTCGCCGAGCTCGCCCAGGGCGCGGGCCGCGCGCGACACCTCTTGCAGCGCACGCTCGGCGTTCTGGCGCAGCGGCGAATCGGCGTCGGCGGCCTCGCGCAAGGTGGCGGCGACGCGACCGAGTTCGGCCGCGCTGCGCTGCAGTTCGGCCATGACCTGGCCGGCCTGGCCCAGCAGCGCCTGGGCCTGGGCGGCCGTGGCCCCGACCTGGCCGGCGCTGGCGCCGACCTGCGACGCCGCCAGCCCGGCCTGTTGCGCCCCCAGGCCGATCTGGCCGATCGCCTGCTGCGACTGTGCCAGGGTGGCCAGCGCGGCGCGACTCAAGGGGCCGACCTCAGCGTCGAGGTCAGTGGCCAGGCGCTGCAGCGCCTGCGCCGCGTCGGCACTGCGTTCGAGCACCCGCGTCGGTCCGGGGCCGGCCAGCAACTGCCGGGCCGAGGCAGCAATCGCCGTCAGATCCTGGCCGATCTTGGCCAGGTCCAGCCCTTCGAGCTGGGCCTGCAGGGTCTGCAGCTTGGACTGGGCGGTCGGGATCACGGGCAGGCCGGCGGACAGGGACGGCGTGGTGGCCTTGGTGGTGCGGACCTGGCTGGGGTCGAAATCCAGGTCGACATAGAGCTGGCCGGTGAGGATGCTTTGCAGCGCCAGCCGCGCCACCAGGCCGCGCGCTATCAGGCCGCTGATCGGCGACGCTGCGGGCTCGCCGCCGGCCGAGACCAGCAGTTCGCGCAGGGCCTCGCGCTCGAACTCGGCCGATACCGGGATCGCCAGGCCACCGCCGGCCATGGCGGCAAAACCGATCGTGCTGACCTGGCCGACACGCACGCCGCGAAACACCACCGGAGCGCCGTTGCGCAGGCCGAAGACCGAGCTGTCGAAGCGCATCTGGGCGCGCTCGGTGGCGGCGAACCAGCGGCCGCCGACCAGGATGATCGCCAGTGCCAGCGTGACCAAGCCGATCAGGGCAAAGAAGCCGACACGCCAGGCCGAGGACGACATCAGCAGCCCGCTGCGGTCATGCCGCTGCCCCGCGCCGCAGGAAGCGGCGCACCGGCTCCGGGCCAGCGTGCAGCAGTTGGTCGGGCGGCCCCAGGGCGGTCATGGTCAGGGCGTCGGGGTCGAGGAACAAGGCCCGGTCGGCAACGGCGGCGACGCTGGCGACATCGTGGCTGACCATGACCACGGTGCTGCCCAGGTGGTTGCGCAGATGCAGCACCAGTTCGTCCAGGCGGGCGGCATTGAGCGGATCCAGGCCGGAGCCGGGTTCGTCGAGCAGCAGCAGATCGGGCTCCAGCGCCAGGGCACGGGCCAAGGCGGCGCGTTTGCGCATGCCGCCAGAGAGCTGCGCGGGCATCAGATCAAAGCCGCCGTCCAGCCCCACCAGGGCCAGTTTGAAGCGGGCGCGGCGGGCGCATTCGGCGGCGTCAAGGGTGGTGAACATGCGCATCGGCAGCATCAGATTGTCGCCCAGCGACATCGAGCTCCAGAGCGCGCCGGCCTGGAACATCACGCCAAAGCGCCGGTGCAGCGCGGTCAGCGCCTGGGCCGGGCCATGGTGCACATCCTGGCCGGCAAATTGCACCTGACCGGCGGCCGGCCGCTCCAGGCCAACGAGATGGCGCAGCAGGGTGCTCTTGCCGCAGCCGCTGGCACCGACGATGGCCAGCACCTCGCCGGGCTGGACGTCGAAATTCAAGTCGCGCTGCACCAGCCGCCCGCCGGCACGGATTTCCAAATTCCGGACTTGCATCAGTGGCATGGCCATGGGGTTCAGAAGCCCAGCGCGGTGAACACCACCGTGGTGGTGCAGGCGGCGATCACGATCCAGACCAGGGCCTTGACCACCGCCGTGGTGGTGGCCGCACCCACCGCCTCGGCGCTGCGGCCGGCGTTGAGGCCCTCGCGGCAGCCCGCCAGCGCCACCAGCGCCACGTACAGCATGCCCTTGAACAGGCCAATCCAGAGGTGGGTGAAGGTGACGGCACGCAGGCACTGGCTGAAGTACTCGGCCGAGCTGACGCCATACACCCCGACCGCCGCCGGCCAGCCCGCGATCACCCCGGCCACCGCGCCCAGCGCGATCAGCCCAGGTGCGACCAGCAGCAGGCCGAGCAGCCGCGGCAGCACCAGGTGGCCGACCGGATCGATGCCCAGCACCCGCAGCGCGTCGATCTCCTCGCCGGCCTGCATCGTCGCCAACTGCGCCGCAAACGCCGCCCCGACCCGGCCGGCCAGGATGATGCCGGTCATCAGCCCGGCCAGCTCGCGCACCATGCCGACCGTCACCACATCGGCTAAAAAGCCCTGCGCGCCGATCCGGCCGAGTTGCGCCCCGCCCATGTAGGCCAGCATCAGGCCGAGCAGGGCGCAGGTCAGCAGCACGATGGGCAGCGACAGCGGGCCGGTCAGGTCGAGCTGGCGCAGCAGGTCGCGGCCGCGCAGCATGCCCTGGCCGCGGGCCAGCCGGCCCAGCGCCAGCAGCACATCACCGAAGAAGGCAATCGTGACCATGGCCGGCGCAGCGGCGCGGCGGGCCGGGCCGGGCCCGGCGCGGCTGCGGTCATCGCCACCCTCGTCGCTGCGGACATCGGGCGCCGCCAGCGCCAGCACCGCGCGCAGGCCCGGCGGGAGACTGCCGACATCGGCCGCCAGGCCCTGCTGGCGCAACTCGCCCAGCAATGCATG
>JANXYH010000194.1 GCA_025350145.1 Burkholderiales bacterium
TGGCCGGCCTCGATGTCGGCCTGGTCGTGGCGTCGATCCGCGCAGAGCGGGAGGCAGACAGCCCCATGGGCGTGGTCTGGGCCAGCGTGGCCGGTCGCCTTGCCCAGGCCGGCGCAGCGGCGGCGGTGGCCTGCCTCGCGGTCACTGGCACACCTGACGCCATGGCTGGCACGTTCGACCTGGTCGAGTGCAGCGCGCTGGTGTGTATATTATGTAAAATTACAAGCGTGCCATAATGCCGCCAAGCCAGCGCGGGGTCGTGCACCCCGGCATGGTGAACCAGAGCGCCAGCCCGCCAGCGGTTTGTGCGCCCCCGTCCACCCGCCTGAATGCACCCATGTCCAAAGCCGATACCAAGACCACCATCGATTCCGACGGCCTGCGTTATCACAGCAAGACGCCGGGCTCACCGTTCACCGCTGCAGGCGCTTTTGGCGCCGCGACCATGTCCTGCTTTCTCTGCGGCAAGCACCGGCCGCGCAGCCTGTTGAAATCGCGCCGGCTGCTCGGCAAGGCGCAGTTCGTTTGCTCGCCCAACTGCAAGGAAGCCGAAACCGGCGCCGTCAAATCGTCCTGAGTCAGACGCTGCCGGCCAGCCATGGCGTCCTTGATGACGTTGCCGCGCCGCAGTTTCGATCACACCCGCTTCAGCCGCCAGGCCTCACCGCCAGGCGGCTTTTTCGCTTTTGATCTGTGCCGATGCCCGACTTGTCCAGACCGCACGCCATGAGCACCTCCGGCATCCGCCTGTTCAACGACCCGGCCGGCCTGGCAACGCCGCAGACCGTTCGCGAGGATCGCCCCGACGGCAGCTTTGTGCTGCGCCACCCCGAGCCGCTGCAGGCCCATGCGCGCTGCGTCGGCGAATGGCTGACGCATTGGGCAAGCACCACGCCGGACGCCCCCTTCCTGGCCGAGCGCGATGGACCGCAGGCCTGGCGCCGCTTGAGCTACGCCCAGGCCCGCGCCTGCGTTGGCCGGCTTGCCCAGGCCTTGCTCGAACTGCGGCTTGGCGTCGGGCAGCCGGTGGTGGTGCTGAGCGACAACGCCATCGACCATGCGCTGCTGATGCTGGCCTGCCTGCACATCGGGCGCCCCGTCTGTACCGTCTCCAGCGCCTACAGCCGCGCCGGCAGCGACCACGCCAAGCTGCACGCCATGCTCGACGCGCTCGCGCCCTGCCTGGTCTACGCCAGCGACGCCGCCGGCTACGGCCCGGCGATGCAGGGCTGGCCCGGCCGGGCGCTGCGGGTCTTCAGCCAGGGCGCTGGCGATGTCGCCGGCGCGATCGCCTTCGACACCTTGCTGCAGGCCGACGAGGGCCCGGCGGTCACCCATGCCGCGTTGGCGGTTCAGCCCGGCGACCATGCGAAGTACCTCCTGACCAGCGGCTCGACCGGCCTGCCCAAGGTGGTGATCAACACCCACCGTATGCTCACCGCCAACCAGCAGCAATTGGCCCAGGTCTGGCCGTTCCTGACCCGCCACAAGCTTCATCTGCTGGAATGGCTGCCCTGGAGCCACACCTTCGGCGGC
Organism: Burkholderiales bacterium; assembly: GCA_025350145.1. GTDB lineage: Bacteria > Pseudomonadota > Gammaproteobacteria > Burkholderiales > Burkholderiaceae_C > Pseudaquabacterium. Next base: position 1,537 of record JANXYH010000194.1, read on the forward strand.
AACCACAACTTCAACATGGTGCTGGCCCATGGCGGCAGCCTGACGATTGACGACGGCCGCCCGGCGCCCGGCCTGATCGACCGGACGGTGCGCAACCTGCGCGAGATCCGGCCCAATTTCTACTTCAATGTGCCGCGCGGCTTTGACATGCTGCTGCCCAGCCTGGAGCAGGACGACAGTTTTGCGGCGGCATTTTTCAGCCGCCTGCAGGCGGTGTTCTACGCCGGCGCCGCCCTGCCGCAAAGCCTGTGGCAGCGCCTGGAGGCGGTGGCCGCGCGCACGCCACGCGCCAACCCGCGCCCGGTCTGGTTCACCAGTTCATGGGGCGCGACCGAGACCTCGCCGGTGCTGACCTCGGTCCACTGGCAGATCCCCCGGGCCGGCTGCATCGGCGCCCCGGTGCCGGGGGTGGAATTGAAGCTCGTGCCCAATGCCGGCAAGCTGGAGATGCGGGTGCGTGGTCCGAACATCTTTCCCGGCTACCGCAACGCCCCCGAGCTCAGCGCCCAGGCCTTCGACGCCGAGGGCTTCTATCGGATCGGCGATGCCGGCAAGCTCGTCGACGCGTCCGACCCCAGCCAGGGCGTGGCCTTTGACGGCCGCGTCGCCGAGGACTTCAAGCTCAGCAGCGGCACCTGGGTGTCGGTGGGCACGCTGCGCACCCGGGTCGTGAGCGCCTTGGATCCGCTGGCGGTCGACGTCGTCGTCACCGGCCATGACCGGGACAGCGTCGGGGTGCTGATCTTCCCCTCGCCGGCAGCCCGCGCCCTGCCCGAGGCGGAGTTGGCCAGCCGGTTGCGCGAGGCGCTGGCGCGGCTCAAGGCCGAGGGCGGTGGCTCCTCGCATGCGCCCGGCCGTGCCCGCCTCCTGGCCGAGCCGCCCAACGCCGACGCGGGCGAAATCACCGACAAGGGTTATGTCAACCAGCGCGCGGTCCTGCACCGCCGCGCCGCCGAGGTCGAGGCCATGTACGACGGCAGCCATGGCGCCGCAGGCACCATCATTGCGTGAGGAGAGCCGACGACATGAACCAGGACGAACTGCTGGACCGTTTGAGCATCCGCGAGTTGATCGAGAACTGGGCGATCTGGCGCGACGCCGGTGACTGGGCGCGCTTTGCCAGCGTCTGGCACGACGACGGGGTGATGATGGCCACCTGGTTCCAGGGCCCGGCCAAGGACTTCATCCGCGTCACCCAGGAAGGCTGGGCCAAGGGCGTCAGCATCCTCCACTTCCTCGGCGGCAGCAGCATCGACCTGGCCGGCCAGCGGGCCATTGTCCAGACCAAGATGACGATCTCGCAGCGCGGTGATGTCCAGGGCGTGGCCTGCGACGTGGTCTGCACCGGCCGCTTCTACGATTTTCTGGAGAAGCGCCAGGGCCGCTGGGGCATGGTCTTGCGCCAGCCGATTTACGAGAAGGACCGGGTCGACCCTATCGACCCCGCCGCCAGGCTGGTGCTCGACCAGGCCAAGCTGGCGGAGTTTCCCAAGGGCTATTGCCACCTGGCCTACATCCAGACCCAGATCGGCTACAGCGTCAAACGCGACATGCCGCAACTGACCGGGCCGCAGGTGCAGGCCCTATACGCCCGGGGCGCCGCCTGGCTGAGCGGTGCCGCCCAAGTCGCCTCAGCCGCCTGACGGCCTCAGTCGACGAACTCCTCGGTGTCGATCTCGGCCTGCGTTGCCGGGCTGTAGCGCGGTCCGCTGACCTTGAAGCGATTGACGGCAGCATCCATGCGGGCCAGTTGATCAGCGCTCAGGCTCACCTCGGCGGCGGCGACGTTTTCGCGCAGATGCGCTGCCTGCGTCGTGCCCGGGATCGGCACGACATGCGCGCCGCGGGCCAGCAACCAGGCCAGGGCCGCCTGGGCCAGGCTGCAATCGGCCTCGGCCGCGACCGCGGCCATCCCGGGCAGGAGCGCCAGATTGGCGGCATAGGCGGGCGCGGCAAATCGTGGCATGGTGCGGCGCAGGTCCTTGGCGTCGAGGGCGTCGATGGACAGCAGCTTGCCGGTCAGAAAGGCACGCGCCAGCGGGCTGAAGGCAACCAATGCGGCGCCGATCTCGCGGCAGGCGTCAAGCACCGCGATCTCGGGGTTGCGGGTCCACAGCGAATACTCGGTCTGCACCGCGGCGATGGGGTGGACCGCATGGGCGCGGCGCAGGGTTGCGGCCGACACCTCGGACAGACCCAGCGCCCTCACCTTGCCGGCCTCGACCAGCCGCGCCATCGCGCCGACCGAATCCTCGATGGGCACGCGCTTGTCCCAGCGGTGCAGGTAGTACAGATCGATCACGTCGGTACCCAGGCGGCGCAGGCTGTCCTCGCAATTGCGCTGGATCGCCTCGGGCCGGCCGTCGATCACGCGCTTCATCACGCCGTCCTGGCGCTGCCCCGCCATGCCGCCCTTGCTGGCCAGCGTGATCTGCTGGCGGTGCGGTTTAAGCACCCTGCCGACCAGCGTCTCGTTGTCGCCAAAGCCGTACAGGGCAGCGGTGTCGAACAGGTTCACGCCCGCATCCACCGCCTGCAACAGCAACCGCTCGGCCTGCTCGACGGGCGGTGGCGCGCCGTAGGCATGGCTCAGGTTCATGCAGCCCAGGCCGATCGGGGCGACGCACAGGGGCCCGATCCGGCGGGCAAGGCGGGCGCCGCCGGGGGCAAGGCGGGAATCAGGGGCTGCGGGGTGCATGGCGGCTCTGGGTTTCAGGGACTGCGATTGTCGCCAAGTGCGGCGCTGCTGGCCCGAGGCAGGCCGCAAGTGCGGCTTAGCGCTGCGCTAGACTGAACCGGCAGCCTCGGCCACAGCCACAGCCAAATTCGGAGACCACAGCATGGGAATGTTCGCTGGCAAGCGCCCTGCCGGGCTCGGCTTCACCGCCGGCAAATTCAAGGCGCCGTCTTGGAGGCCGAACTGCGTGTCGTCGACGGTTGCGGCCAGCGACAGCCACTACATCGCCCCGATGGTGTTCAGCGGCGACGCGGTGCGGGCATGGCAGAAGTTGCTGGCGCTGCTGGGTGCGCAGCAGCGGGCGTCGCTGGTCGAGCAGCAAGCCGCCTACCTGCGCGCCGAATTCAAGACCGCGACGATGGGCTTTGTCGACGATGTCGAATTTGCCCTCGATGCCAAAGCCAACGCCATCCAGGTGCGCTCGGCCTCGCGGCTGGGGGTGCGCGACTTCGGCGTCAACCGCCGCCGGATCGAATCCCTGCGGGCCGGTTTCAGCCAGGCCAATTGAGCGGTCGGGCGACCGCCCGGCTCAGACCAGTTGCTGTGCCAGGTCGTGCAGCACCTGGTAGCAAGGCAGGACCTGGGCCACGCTGGAATTGGGCTCGCGACCTTGCCGGATAGCCGCGAAGAATTCGCGGTCCTGCAATTCGATGCCGTTCATCGATACCGCTACTTGCGACACATCGATCTTTTCTTCCTTGCCGCTGAACAAATCGTCATAGCGGGCGAGGTAGGTTCCGCTGTCGCCGATATAGCGGAAGAAAGTGCCGAGCGGGCCGTCGTTGTTGAAACTCAGCGAAAGCGTGCAGATTGCGCCGTTGGCGGCCTTCAGTTGGATACTCATGTCCATCGCAATGCCCAGCACCGGATGGACCGGTCCTTGCAGCGCATTGGCCTTGACGACTGGGCTGCCGGCCTGGTACGCAAACAAATCAACGGTGTGCGCTGCGTGGTGCCACAGCAAATGGTCGGTCCAACTCCGCGCCTGATCGAGGGCATTCATGTTGCTGCGGCGGAAAAAATAGGTCTGGACATCCATTTGCTGGAGCTTGAACTCCCCCCCCGTGATCTTGTTGCGCAGCCATTGGTGGCTGGGGTTGAAGCGGCGCGTGTGGCCGGCCATCGCCACCAGGCCGGTGGCTTGCTGAAGGGCCACCACTTCCTGGGCGCCGGCCAGGCTGTCGGCCAGCGGAATCTCGCACTGGACATGTTTGCCCGCACGCAGGCAGGCGACGGACTGGGCGGCGTGCATTTGGGTCGGGGTGCAGAGGATCACGGCATCGACCTCGGCCAGCGCAAGGCTGTCCGCCAGATCGGTGCTGACATGCCCTATGCCGTATTTGGCGGCGGCCTCTTTGGTTTTGTAGAGTTCGCGCCCCACCAGCGAAATGACTTCAACCCCGGCAATATTCTGGATACCGTCCAGGTGCTTCAGGCCGAACGCACCGGCGCCGGCCAAGGCCACCTTGATGGTTTTGTCGGACATGCTCAATTCTCCAAAATCAAATGGCCGACCGCAGTGTTGCTGGCGGGCACATGGTAAAAGCGGTGTTTGACTTTCGGCGGCGTGCCGCCGGCGACATCGGCCATCGCGCCACGGGCGATCAGCCACATCACCAACTCAATCCCTTCGCTGCCGGCCTCGCGCACATAGTCGATGTGCGGCATGCCGGCCAGGCCGGCCGGATCGGCGATCAGGCGATCCAGGAAGTCGTTGTCGAAGTCCCGGTTGATCAGGCCTGCGCGGGGGCCCTGCAGTTGGTGGCTCATGCCGCCGGTGCCCCAGATCTGGACATTCAGATTCTGGTCGAATGACTCGACCGCCCGGCGGATTGCCTGGCCAAGCATGAAGCAGCGCCGGCCCGACGGCACCGGGTATTGCACGACATTCACCGCGAATGGGATCACCGGGCAGGGCCACGCTGCGGGCTGACCGCACATCAAACTCAGGGGCACGGTCAGGCCGTGGTCCACGTCCATCTTGTTGACGATGGTCAGGTCGAAATCATCCTGGATCACCGACTGGGCGATGTGCGAGGCCAGGTCGGCATGGCCCATCACCATCGGCACGGGCCGCGGGCCCCAGCCCTCGTCGGCCGGCTTGAATTCAGCGGCGGTGCCGATTGCAAAGGTCGGGATCATGTCCAGGCTGAACGCCGTGGCATGGTCGTTGAAAACCAGGAAGACCACGTCCGGAGGGTTGTCGCGCAGCCACTGCTTGGAATAGTCATAGCCCGCAAACAAGGGCGCCCAATAGGGTTCGGTGGTTTTTCCCAGGTCCAGCGCAGCGCCAATCGCCGGCACATGCGAGGTGAAAACCGAGGCGGTTATCTTGGCCATTTATGAACTAAATTTGTGAACTAAATTTGTAAACTCAATTCCAGCCCACGCCGGGGCTGCTGCCTTGGGGTTGGCGGTGGGCCTGGGCGCTGCCGTCTTCACCCACCACCCGGTTGCCTTCGACACTGCGCCCGCCGGAAATCATCATCTCGCGGTATTCAGTTTCGGTCATGCCGGTCATTGATCCGGCCATTTGCTGAAAACTCTTGCCGTCGGTCGCGCCGATCTTCGCCAGGAAATAAATGTTGCCGCCCTGGGCAATGCAGCGGTTCAAATCGCGGCTGAGCACGCCCTGCTTCTGCTCCTCGGTCATCGGCCAGGCGTCGAGGTAGGCGCGTTCGTCGGCCTTGAAGCGGGCCCGGTTCTCGGCCTTCATCAGCGACATGCAGAACTGGTTGAGGTGGTAGCCCAAACGGCTTTGCTCGGCGTCGAAGACGGTCGTGCCGGGCACATCCAGATAGGGTTTATGGAGAGCCATCGTAAAACTCCTGAACTGGGCGCTTCAGCGCGCGCATTCAAAACTGCTGGCCAGGTTCGGCGCGCCGCCCTTGTAGTGCGGCCACTGCGGCCATTCGCACAGCGGCAGCGCCCGGGTGGTGGCAAATGGGGGCTTGAACTCTTGCTCCAGCACCTGAAGTTTGGCCGGCGCCTGGCCACGCTCGACCCAGTCACTGAGCACGCCCAGCATGTCGATGTTGGCCGGCGCACCGCCGCCGACATGGTCGACGCCCGGGGCGGTGTAGAGCCGGGCAAATCGGGCGGTGGTTTCGGCGCCCAACCTGGCTTGGACAGACTCGAAGTAGCCTATGCCGGCGTAGGGGCTCTGGGCGTAGTCGGCCATGTACTCCAGCACCACCAGCTTGCCGCCGCGGGCATGGAAGGCGCTGAGGTCGGGGTTGGTCGAGTCCATCAGCGCAGAGACCTGACGCACCCGGTCGGCAAAGTCTTCGGGGCGATAGCGGCGCACGTCGAAATTGGGGTCGCGGGCAAAGATGTGCTGGATCGCGCCGCTGCCAAAAAACCATGCAATGCCGTTGTCGGGCTTGGCCGGCAGGGTGGGCGCGCTCAGGCCGGTCCACCAGGCGCGGTAGCCGCCGCTGGGGCCGAAGGGCGCGGCGGCCTCGCCGCTGACGCCCCAGCCGGGGTAGCGGCTGACGCCATTGGCCAGCGGGAACGGCGCGTCCCAGTGCGAGTGGTGGGTCTGTACCGCCCGCACCTGGGCTGGGTTCAGGCAATGGTCGCCGCTGGTGCCAGCCACGCATTGCAGGTTGCGCACATCGAACGCCGCCTTGCAGCCCACCGGGTTGGCGACCAGGTTGTCGGCCGAGCCGTCGGCCGCGTCGCAGGTGGTGAGCACGGCGTTGTGGACCAGTTCGACCTGCGCCTGTCCCAACCAGGCCTCACCCATGGTGGCCAGGCCGGCGCGGTTACTGACATGCATCAGGCCGGTCCAGTTGATCACCGGCACGCGGCTGAAGATGCCGTCAAAGTCCGCCGGGTAGCGCTGGGCCATGGTCAGTCCTTCGCGTCCGCCCTCGCTGCTGCCCATGAAGTACAGCTTCTCCGGCACCCGGCCGTAGGCGCGTTTGGCCAGCACCACCGACACGTCACGCACCTTCTTGTAGGCCGCGTGGGCAAAGTTGGCAAAGGCCTCGTCATTGGCGGCAAAGGCCTGTGGCGCCTCGCCCGGCTTGGTCTGGTGGCCGGAGTCGGTGCCGACCGTGATGTAGCCCTGCGCCAGGGGCGCGGGCTGGTCGAAACGGCCGGCGGGCACCAGGGTCAGGGCATTGTTCAGGACGCCATTGAAGCCACCGCCGCCGTACTGCACGCTGCGGCCGTTCCAGGCCAGCGGCAGGTTGACCTGGAACAGGATCGGTGGCGCCTTGGGGTCTATCGGCGCGATCCGTCCCAGCACCTTGCAGAACGCCGGCAGCGCCGGGGTGATGCGGCTCGCCGGGGTCGGGCCGCGGTCGGCCACCGCCAGCGCCGAGGCGGCCACGAGCGTGGCCGAATCGATGCTGGCGCCACCGCTGGGCAGGCCGATGGCGAACGCCGGCACCGGCGAAATTTGCGCCGCACACTCCACCGCCGGGTCGGCGCCGAGTGGTGTCAAGAGCGGGGGTGCGGACACGCTGGCACAACCGGCGAGCAAGGCTGCGGCAGCGGCGGTGGTGGCGGCGGTGGCGGTGGTGCGGAAGGTCAATGGCAGGGATTTCACTTTGTCGGCTCCGTTTCTCATGTCAGGTTGATTCAGGTTGATTCAGGTTGAAGTTCAGGCCAGTAAAGCCGCATCGGGTTGTCGACCAGCAGTTTCTGGCGCAGCCCGGCGGTAGGTGCGATCTGCGGGATGAAGTCGACCAGCAGGCCGTCGTCGGGCATGTGGTCCTTGAGGTTGGGATGGGGCCAGTCGGTACCCCAGAGGACGCGGTCGGGGAAGGTCTGGACGATACGGCGGGCAAACGGCACCACATCGGCATAGGCCGATTGTTGGCCGTTGAGCGCCTTGGGGCCACGCACCGACAGCCGTTCGGGGCAACTCACCTTGCTCCAGACATTGGGGTGCTGGCGCATGAATTGGACGAACAACTCGAACTCCGGGCCGTTCAGCCCCTGGCTGACATCGGGACGACCCATGTGGTCGACCACGATGGTATTGGGCAGGGCGCTGAAGAAATCCCAGAGCTCGGGCAGATCGACCGCCTCGAAATAGATCACGACATGCCAGCCCAGGCTGTGGATGCGGCTGGCAATTTCCAGCAATTCATCCTTGGGCGTGAAATCGACCAGGCGCTTGACGAAATTGAAGCGGACGCCGCGCACGCCGGCCGCATGCATTGATCGCAACTCGGCATCACTGACGCTGCGCTTGACCGTGGCGACGCCGCGCGCCCTGCCGCCGCTGCTGGTGCAGGCATCGAGCATGGCGCGGTTGTCAGCGCCGTGGCAGGTGGCCTGCACGACCACATTGCGGGCAAATCCGAGGTGGTCACGCAGGGCGTACAACTGCGCCTTGGAAGCGTCGCAAGGGGTGTATTTGCGCTCGGCCGCAAAAGGAAACTCCGCACCCGGGCCGAATACATGGCAATGGGCGTCGACTGCGTTCGGCGGCAGCTTGAACTGGGGTTTGCTGGGTCCGCTGTACCAATCCAGCCAGCCGGGGGTCTTGTCAAATGCCATGGGTATTCAGGGGGTGGGTGCGGGTTTGGGTGTGGAGGTGGTGATGGGGCGAACCCGCGCCAGGATCCTGTCGGCCTCGACGCGCCAGTCCGGGCTGCGGGCAAAGTCTGGCATGCCGCGGGCGCCGAACAGGCCGGTGTCGGCCAGGTCGGCGATCCAGGCCTGGCGTTCGGCGGTGCCGGCAGCGCTGTGCGGGACCAGGCCGATGTCGCCGACCGTGACCGCCACCTCGCGCACTTCTTCGCTGCGTCGCCGGCCGTGCTCGATCGCGCGCTGGAAGAAGTAGCTGGCCTGGACTTCCCAATCTATGCCGGGGAAGGTTTCAACCAGCGAGCTGATGACTTCGGCCTCGACGCCGTAGGCCCTGGCGGTGGTGAAACTCTCGATCACCATCGCCTCCAGCCCCTTGACCATCACGCTGCGGCACATCTTGGTGGCCGAGGCGACGCCAATTGCGGTGCTGACCTGCCGCGGCGCAAAGCCCATGGCGGCCAGCAGCGGCAACAGCGCGGCGGCGTGCGGCCCGCCCAGCAGCAGCGGCACACGGATGCGGTAGGGCGGCACCGAGGTCATCACCGCGCCCTCGACATAGCGGCCGCCGGCGGCGTCTATCCAGCCAGCGGCGGCGATCTTGGCGCCGGGCGAGGCGGAGTTGAGATCCAGAAAGTAGCCGCCCTGCCCTCCGCCCTGCGCCCCAACCTGCGCCATTGCTGGCGCGCAGGCCTGCGCCACCGCCACCGCCTGGCTGGCAGTGACGGTGCTGATGACGAGGCTACAGCCCTCGGCCAATTCGGCATGCGAGGCGGCGATGGCCACGCCATGCTGCTGTGCGTGGGCCAGCAGCCGCAGGCCGTGCGGCGAATGGAACTTCAGGTCGAACGCCCGCACCGCCTGGCCCTGGGCGCGCAAATCCTCGGCCAGGATCTGGCCGACTTCGCCGTAGCCGACCAGGCCGATCTGCATCGCCTGGGGACTCGGCTGCGCCGCCTCAGTCAAGGTACTTCAGCCCGGCCTTTTCCAGCGCCGGCCGCATGTTGTACATGTCCAGGCCAAGGATGCCCTGGGCCAGCTTGGCCCGCTTCTCGCCCTCGTTGGCCTCGCGCGCCGCCGCCGCATCGGCGACTTGCTGGGCCAGGGCCGCAGGCACCACCACCACGCCGTCGACATCGGCCACGATCACGTCGCCGGGGTTGACCAGGGCGCCGGCGCAGACCACCGCAAAGTTGACCGAACCCAGGGTTGACTTGACCGTGCCCTTGCCATGGATGGCCTTGCTCCAGACCGGAAAGTTCATCTCGGTCAGGTCTTTGACGTCGCGACAGCCGGCGTCGATCACCAGGCCAAGCGCGCCACGGGCACGGAAACTGGTGGCCAGCAGGTCGCCGAAGAAGCCGTCGTCGTTGTCGGTGGTGAGGGCCGCAACGACGATGTCGCCGGGCTGGATCATCTCGGCCGCGACATGCAGCATGTAGTTGTCGCCGGCATGCATCAGCACCGTCACCGCCGTGCCACAGGCCGCCGCCGTGGGGTAGATCGGCCGCAGGTAGGGCTTCATCAGGCCGACCCTGCCCATCGCTTCATGAACCGTGGCGCTGCCGAAGCGCGCAAGTTGGGCGACGGCGGCCTTGTCGGCGCGGACGATGTTGCGCTTGGCCAGGCCCAGGTTGTTCATGCTCATGGTGGTGCTTTCAGGGTTTGAGGTGTCGGTCGAAGAACGCCAGCATCGCATCCATCACGGCGGCGGTGTGTCCGAGATCGGCTTGAGGCAGTCCATCGCCAGCCAGTTATCCAAGCTGACGGGCGGCGCAGCACCCCTTCGACGACGGCGCCCATGCTCAGCGGCCCTGGCGCTTGAGCGCGGCGTCCAGCCGGGGGAAGACGCGGCGGGCATTGCCTTCATAGACCTGCTGCTTCTGCTCCGGCGTGAGCTGGGTGCTGGCCTCGATGTAGCGCTTGGTGTCGTCGTAGTGGTGGCCAGACTCGGGGTCGATGCCGCGGACTGCGCCAATCATCTCGCTGGCGAACAAGATGTTTTTGACCGGTATCACCTTGGTCAGCAGGTCGATGCCTGGCTGGTGGTAGACGCAGGTGTCGAAGTAGATGTTGTTGAGCAGGTGCTCAGACAGCGGCGGCTTCTTCATCTCCTGCGCCAGACCGCGAAACCGCCCCCAGTGGTAGGGCGCTGCGCCGCCGCCGTGCGGCACCAAGAACCTCAGGGTCGGGAAATCCTTGAACAAATCGCTGTTCAAGAACTGCATGAAGGCGGTGGTGTCGGCATTGAGGTAATGCGCCCCGGTGGTGTGGAAGCAGGGGTTGCAACTGGTGCTGACATGGACCATCGCCGGGATGTCCAGCTCGACCATCTTTTCGTAGATCGGGTACCAGTGCCGATCGGCCAGGCTGGGGCTGGTCCAGTGCCCGCCCGAGGGATCGGGGTTGAGGTTGATGCCGACGTTGCCGTACTGCTCGACGCACTTGACCATCTCGGGGATGCAGGTCGCCGGGTCCACGCCAGGCGACTGCGGCAGCATCGCCGCCGGGATGAAGGATTCGGGAAAGAGCTGGCTGACGCGGTAGCAGAGCTCGTTGCAGATCGCCGCCCAGGTGGCCGAGACCTGGAAATCGCCGATGTGGTGGGCCATGAACATCGCCCGCGGGCTGAACACCGTCAGATCGCTGCCGCGGGCCCGCATCATCGCCAACTGGTTGGTCTCGATGGATTCGCGCAACTCGTCGTCACTGATCTTCAACTCGCTGGGCTTGGGGCTCAGTGCCGGGTCCTGGATGCCGGCAATCTGGCGGTTGCGCCAGGCTTCCAGCGCCTTGGGCGCGGTGGTGTAGTGGCCGTGGACATCGATGATCATGGCGCAGGGGTCTTTCGGCTGAGAGTGGCTAAGGTGCGGCTAAGGTGCGGCTGAGGTGTCAGGCCGGTTGCATGCCGTGATTGCGCTTGGCAGCGGCTGCCTCGGGCGAGGCCAGGAAGCGCAGCACGGTGGCGGACAGCTCGGGCTGGCTGCCGCTGCGGCACAGCGCGGCGCTGAAGGTGGTGGTGATCTGGATCTCGGGCGGCAGCGGGCCAATGACGCTGATGCCGTCCTGGTGGATCAGTTCGCTGAGCTGCTGAAAGCCCAGCGCCACCTGGCCGGCGGCAACCAGCGCGCCGACCGGCACACCCGGCTTGGCCTGGATCAGCCGCGCCGCGATCTGCTCGGCGATGCCCCAGCGCGCGAACAGCCTGGCCAATGCCACCCCGCTGGGCCCGGTCGAGTAGCCGATGCTGGGTGCCGCCAGAACCGCCGCGCGCACTGCCGCCTCGCTGCCGATGTCAGGCTGGGCCGCATCAGCGGCCACGGCCACCGCCACACCGGAATGCACCAGATCGACGGCCGTACCGGCCAGCGCCCGGCCTTGGGCCACCAGCCTGGCGATCACGTCGGCAGCCAGGACCACGATGTCGAAGCCCTCGTCCGCTTCCACCCGCCGGGCAGCGTCGACGCCGCCCACAGACTCGAAGGCCAGCGACTGGCCGGTGGCGGCGTTGTACTGCGTCGCAAGCTCATTGAGCACGCCGCGCGTGGCCATCGAGGAAATGCCGGTGATACGCAGTCGCATGGGTCGTGGTCAGCGGGTCGGAAGTTGGCCGGGCAAGCGATGGCCAGGGCTGGATTGTGCCCATGCTGCCATGCCCAGCCGCTCAGCATCGTGGCAAGGTTTGTCGCAACCTGTTCGGGCGACTTGGGTGATCCGGCGGCTCAGCCGCAGCGACGAGCGTTGGGCGGAGGGCATGGCCTGACAACGGACACGCAACCGCCGGGTTGGCGCAACCTCACTGCGGCTCGATCCCGGCCTTGCGGATGACTGCTGCCCAGCGGCGGATCTCGTTGCCCATCAAGGCCTGCATCGCCTCCGGGCTGCTGCCCTCGACGCGCACCCCCAGCGCCTGCAACTGGCTGCGCACGGGGCCTTGCTGCAGGGCCTCGTTGGCGGCGCGGTTCAAGCGGGCCAGCACGGCGGCGGGCGTTCGCGCCGGCGCCGCCAGCGCATTCCACGAGGCCACGTCGTAGCTGGCGACGCCGGCCTGCTGCACCGTCGGCACCTCCGGCAGCGACGCAAAGCGCTGGCTGGAGCTGACCGCCAGGGCGCGCAGGCTGCCGCCCTGCACCTGTCCCAGCCAGGGGCCAAGGATTTCGAAAGCGACGTCGACATCGCCGCTGCGCAGCGCCTGCAACACCGCCGGCGTGCCCTTGTAGGGCACCACCAGCGCGTCGATGCCGGCGCTGGACTTGAACAGCTCGGCCGCCAGGTGCTGGGTGCTGCCGACCGAAATCGTGCCCAGGGTCAGCTTGCCCGGGTTGGCGCGACCATAGGCCAGCACCTCGGCCAGCGTCTTGAAGCGCGCGTTGGCCGCGACGAACGCCGCCAGGTCAAAGCTGGCGAGCAAGCCGATGGGCGCGAAATCGCGCTGCACATCGAAGGGCAGATGCTTGAACAGCCCGGCGCTGACCGCGTGGCCGTTGCTGACCAGCAGCAGGGTGTGGCCGTCCGGCGCCGCACTGGCCACCATCTGGCTGGCGACGATGCTGCCCGCGCCGGGCCGGTTGTCGACCACCACCGCCTGGCCCAGCGACCCCGCCATCGCCTGTGCCACCGCGCGCGCCGTCAGGTCGGCGATGCCGCCGGGGGCGAATGGCACCACCAGGGTGATCGGGCGGCTGGGGAAGCTCTGTGCTGCGGCTGCCCCGCAAAGCATCATGGCGGCTGTCGCCAGGCATTGGCGGCGGGCGAGCACAGGGCCTGGCCGGGTCAGCCTGTACCCGCATTCGTGCAAGCCGGTCACGATGGGTCCTTCAAGCGCCTGGTCAGGCGAGGCAGGCAAAAGCCCCAAAGATCACTGATCACTTGGGGCTTGGCGCTGGCGGAGTCGGAGGGATTCGAACCCTCGATGCAGGTTTTGCCCACATACTCCCTTAGCAGGGGAGCACCTTCGGCCACTCGGTCACGACTCCGCGAAGAGGGCAGATTCTAGCCCAGGCAAAGGCTCCTCAAGCCGCGTCGCTGGGCGCATCGAGGCCGAACGCACGGTGCAGCGCGCGCACCGCCAGCTCCATGTATTTCTCATCGATCACGACCGAGGTCTTGATCTCGCTGGTGGTGATCATCTGGATGTTGATGCCCTCTTCCGAGAGCGTGCGAAACATCGTGCTGGCGACCCCGACATGGCTCTTCATGCCGATGCCGACGATCGAGACCTTGCAGATCTTGGCGTCGCCTATCAGATCGGCGGCGCCGGTGAGTTGCAGCACATCGGACTTGAGCAGGGCCATCGTGCGGGCATAGTCGTTGCGGTGCACGGTGAAGGAGAAATCGGTGCGGCCATCGTGCGACATGTTCTGCACGATCACGTCGACATCGATGTTGGCAGCGGCCACGGCGCCGAGGATCTTGAAGGCGATGCCCGGGGTGTCGGGCACGCCGACGACGGTGATCTTGGCCTCGTCGCGGTTGAACGCGATGCCGGAGACAACGGCTTGTTCCATCTTCTCGTCTTCCTCAAAAGTGATCAGCGTGCCCGACTGGGCCTCTTCGTCGATGGCGATGTCCCAGGGCGTGAAGCTCGACAGCACGCGCAGCTTGACCCGGTATTTGCCGGCGAATTCGACCGAGCGGATCTGCAGCACCTTGCTGCCCAGGCTGGCCATCTCCAGCATTTCCTCGAAGCTGATGGTGCCCAGCCGCTTGGCCTCGGGCACGACCCGCGGGTCGGTGGTGTAGACGCCGTCTACGTCGGTGTAGATCAGGCACTCGGCGGCCTGCATGGCCGCAGCCACTGCCACCGCCGAGGTGTCCGAGCCGCCACGCCCGAGCGTGGTGACCGAGCCGAGTGCGTCTACGCCCTGAAAGCCGGTTATGACCACGACCCGGCCGGCGCTGAGGTCGGCGCGCACACGTTGGTCGTCGATCGAGGCGATCCGCGCCTTGGTGTAGGCCGAGTCGGTCGTGATCGGCACCTGCCAGCCGCTGTAGCTGACCGCGGGCTGGCCCTCGGCCTGCAGCGCCAGCGCCAGCAGGCCGACCGAGACCTGCTCGCCGGTCGCGGCGATCATGTCGAGCTCGCGCAGCGCCGCATCGTCGACCAGCGCCGGTTGCAATTCCTTGGCCAGGCCCAGCAGGCGGTTGGTCTCGCCGCTCATGGCCGAGGGCACGACCACCAGTTGGTGACCGGCGCGGGCCCATTTGGCGACCCGCTTGGCGACGTTGCGGATGCGCTCGGGCGAACCCATCGAGGTGCCGCCGTATTTGTGGACGATCAATGCCATGGTGCAGGGTTTGGGGGCAGACAGCGGGTGGCGCCGCGCCGGGTTTGCCCGGCAGCAACGCAAACCGCTGATTTTAGCGGCCCGCCATGGTCCGGCTTGGACCGCCCTGGCCGGCTCAAGCGGCCGCATCCGCCAGCCAGCGCAGCCGGCATTGGCGCTGCCCGGCGGCGGCCAGCACGCGCGCGTCCAGCCCCAGGCCGGGGACGAACAGCAGCCTGTCGTCGGCCCAGACCAGCGGGCCGACGCGCTTCGCGGGCGAGACCGCAGCCGACTGGAACTGCTTTTTCAGGCTGCGCGCCTGGCTGCGCGGCTGGCACTGGAAGCGCTCGCCGCCGCTGCGCGGGCGCAGGCTGGCCGCGGCCAAGCACTCGGCCGCGACCCCGCCGCTGCGGCATTCGCTGACCTCGAAGCTGCCGCCCCAGTCGGGCACCGCCACCCGGCCTGGACGTGACAGGTCGAGCCTGAGCGATGTCGGCGGGGAGCCCGGCAGCGCTTGGGTCGCCGGCACGAAGCTCAGCCGGCCTCGGTACAGGCGCAGCATGCCGCCAGGGGCGGGCCAACTGGCCGCGCCGCTTGGGTTGGACCAAGCCAGCACCCGCCCGACCAGGGTCTCGGGCGGGCCGACGCCGAGTTGGGCCTGACACCATTGGCGCAGCGCGTTGGCCTGGCGCGCCGGCGACAGCATTCGCCAGGCGGGCAGGTCTATCCCGCGCGCGTCGGCGCAGGTCGCCAGGTCAAGCTGGGCGAGTTCGCTCAGCGCCGATCGGGCCTCGGCAGCGCGACTGGCGACGGCGGCCAGGGCCTGCTCGGCGTCGCCGAAGGCCGCCTCGAGCGCCGGCCAGAGGCCATGCCGGATTCGGCTGCGGGCAAAGCGCGGATCGGCGTTGGAGGGGTCATCGACAGCCGCCAGCCGGTGTCGCCTCAGGTAGGCGTCAATCGCCTGGCGCGGCCGGGTCAGCCAGGGCCTGGCCCAGACCAAACCCTGGTCGCTGACCGAGGTCGGCATCGCCGCCAGCCCGGCCGGTCCGGCGCCGCGCAGGGCCTGCAGCAGCACGGTCTCGGCCTGGTCGCGTCGGTGCTGGGCAAGCAGCACCAGGCCTGCGCCGGCCTGCTTGGCCAGCGCCGCCAATGCGGCGTAGCGCTCGCGCCGCGCCCAGGCCTCGACGCTGTCGCCGGGTGCAGGCCGGGTCTGAAGGCGGGCGCTGAGCAGGCGCAGCGGCGCGCCGCGACGGCGCCAGCGGGCGCACACGGCCCGGGCATGGCGCAACCAGGCATCGGCCTCGGGCAACAGGCCATGGTGGACATGCAGTGCCACCACCGCCAGGCCGAGCACCTTGGCCGCTGCGCAGGTGGCGTGCAGCAGGGCGGTCGAGTCGTGCCCGGCGCTGAAGGCCACGGCCACCGTCGGCCTGGCGACCGCAGCCGCAGCTGCAGCCGCGTCTGCAGCCGAATTTGGCACTGCGGATCAGCGCTCTTTGCTGTCGGAAAACCGCCCGTAGGCCTGCAGGCGCTCGTGGCGGCGGTTGAGCAATTCCTTGGTCGACAGGTCGGCGACCTGGCGCAGGGCGTCGACCAGGGCGCGCTTGAGCTGCGAGGCCATGTGGCGCGGGTCGCGGTGGGCGCCGCCGACCGGCTCGTTGACGATCTTGTCGACCAGGCCCAGCGCCTTGAGCCGGTGCGCCGTGACGCCCATTGCCTCGGCGGCGTCGCTGGCCCGCTCGGCGGTGCGCCAGAGGATGGAGGCACAGCCCTCGGGCGTGATCACGGAATAGACCGCGAACTGCAGCATCAGCACCTGGTCGCCGACGCTGATAGCCAGCGCGCCGCCCGAGCCGCCCTCGCCGATGATGGTGGCGATGATCGGCACCTTCAGTTGGCACATTTCGAAGATGTTGCGGCCGATGGCCTCGCTCTGGCCGCGCTCCTCGGCGCCGATGCCGGGGTAGGCGCCGGGGGTGTCGACAAAGCTGAAAACCGGCAGGGCGAACTTCTCGGCCAGTTTCATCAGGCGCAGCGCCTTGCGGTAACCCTCGGGCCGCGGCATGCCGAAGTTGCGCACGCCGCGCTCCTTGGTGTCGCGCCCCTTCTGGTGGCCGATGACCATGCAGGCCTGGCCGTTGAAGCGGGCCATGCCGCCGACGATGGCCGCGTCGTCGGCGTAATGGCGGTCGCCGTGCAACTCTTCGAAGTCGGTGAACATCTCGGCCACGTAGTCGAGCGTGTATGGCCGCTGCGGATGGCGGGCGATCTGCGTGACCTGCCAGGGGTTGAGGTTGGCGTAGATGTCCCGGGCCAGTTGCTGGCTCTTCTTGCCCAGGCGCTCGATCTCGTCGGAGATATCGACTGCCGACTCGGTTTGCACGTAACGCAGTTCGTCGATCTTGGATTCCAGCTCGGCAATCGGGTGCTCGAACTCGAGGAAATGGCGTTTGCTCATGCGTCGTTGCTCCGTAATCAATACTCGACCGGCAGCGGGTCCAGGCTGCGCCAAATGTACCAAGTGGCGACACTGCGGAACGGCGCCCAGGCCTCGCCCACTTCGCGGGCCTCGGCACGTGATACCGCCTCGCCGCTGAAGTAGCTCAGGCTGATGCCCTTGAGCAGACCCAGGTCGTCCAGCGGCAGCACGTTCGGCCGCAGCAGGTAAAAAATCAGGAACATCTCGACGGTCCAGCGGCCGATGCCGCGGATCGCCACCAGTTCGTTGATGATCGCCTCGTCGTCCATCGCCTGCCACTGGTCGACATGGACCATGCCCGAGTCGAAGTGCCGGGCCAGGTCGGTCAGGTACTCGGCTTTGCGTGCCGACAGGCCAGCGCTGCGCAGGCTGGGCGTGTCCTGAGCCAGCACCGCCTGGGGCAGCAGATGCTGGCTTGCGCCACCGACCTGGGCGGCGAAGCGGTCCCACACCGACTGCGCGGCCTTGACCGAGATCTGCTGGCCGACGATCGAGCGCGCCAGCGTGGTGAAGGCGTCGCCGCGGCTCTGCAGCCGGGTCTGGCCGAAGCGCGGAATCAACTTTTTCATCACCCGGTCGCGCCGGCAGAGGTGCTTGCAGGCGTCGTCCCAGAAGATCGGTGTGCTGGCGGCGGTCAGGGCCTGTACCGCCACGGGTTCGGCTGCGGCCATGCGTTCAGCCCTTGTCGCGGGTGACCCAGGTCGTGCCCTGGGCCGAATCCTTGAGCTCGATCCCGGCCTCGGCCAGTTCGCTGCGGATGCGGTCGGCACTGGCGAAGTCGCGCGCCGCCTTGGCCGCCGCGCGGGCATCAATGCGGGCGCGGATGCTGGCCTCGTCGAGCCCGCTGCCGGCCTGCAGGAAGCCGCGCGGTGGCTGCTGCAGGATGCCCAGCGTCGCGGCCAGGCCGCGCAACTGGGCAGCGGCCGCAGCCGAGCGGTCACGGTTGACTTCGTTGGCCAACTCGAACAGCACCGCCAGCGCGCCCGGGGTGTTGAAGTCGTCGTCCATCGCCGCCTTGAACGCTTTGGCCTGTGGCCGCGCCCAATCGACGGCCGCGTCGGGCTCGGGCGGGACCGCGTCCAGCGCGGTGTACAGGCGCCGCAACGCGCTGCGCGCATCGTCCAGCCCGGCGTCGCTGAAATTGAACGGGCTGCGGTAATGGGTGCGCAGCATGAAGAAGCGCAACGTCTCGCCGTCGTAGCGCTGCAGCACCTCGCGGATGGTGAAGAAGTTGCCCAGGCTCTTGGACATCTTCTCGTTGTCGACGTTGAGAAAGCCGTTGTGCAGCCAGTAGTTGACGAACGGCTGGCCGCTCGCGCCCTCGCTCTGGGCGATCTCGTTCTCGTGGTGCGGGAAGCTCAGGTCCATGCCGCCGCCGTGGATGTCGAAGCGCTCGCCGAGCAGGGCGCAGGACATGGCCGAGCACTCGATGTGCCAGCCCGGCCGGCCCGGGCCGTAGGCGCTGTCGAACTTGGCGTCGGCCGGCTCCTCGGGCTTGGCCGACTTCCACAGCACGAAGTCCAGCGGGTCGTCCTTGCCGTCGAGCACCGCCACCCGCTCGCCGGCGCGCAACTCGTCAATCGATTTGCCCGAGAGCTTGCCGTAGCCTGGAAACTTGCGTACCGCAAAGTTGACGTCGCCGCTGCTGGCGCGGTAGGCCAGGCCCTTGGCTTCGAGCACGCCGATCAGCGCGGCCATCTGCGGCACATAGTCGGTGGCGCGCGGCTCGTGGCTGGGCGCAAGGGTGCCGATGGCTGCCAGGTCCTGGCGCATCGCGGCGATCATTTCGTCGGTGAGCGCGCGGATGCTGATGCCGCGCTCGACCGCGCGCTTGATGATCTTGTCCTCGATGTCGGTGATGTTGCGCACGTAGGTGACGGCGTAGCCGCTGGCGCCGAGCCAGCGGCAGACCACGTCGAAGGCCATCATCATCCGCGCGTGGCCCATGTGGCACAGGTCGTAGATGGTCATGCCGCAGACGTACATGCGGACCTGGCCGGGCACGATAGGCACGAAGGCCTCCTGGCGGCGCGTCAGGGTGTTGTGGATTCGCAGGGTCACGGCGCGACAGGGGTGGCAAAAACGGCCGCCGCTGGATCGAAAACCAGGGCGGCCGTGGTCAAAGGGCAGGTGCGCAGAACGCGCCGACGACAAGCCCGGGCGGGCCTGTGGTTTGGCTCAAAACCGCGTCTATGGGCGTCGATACAATCGCCCAAATCAGTATAGCGGCGGGTGCTTTTGACGCCTTCTGCCCACCCTCCCTACGCCGCTTTCGGCAGCCCATGCACTTGACCATGCCCCAGACCTTGTCCCGCAGCTTGAGCGTTTTCGCCCTGGGCATGGCCGCCGCGCTGGCCCTGCCTGCCTGGGCGCAGAAGGTGCGCCTGAGCACCAGCCAGGGCGAGATCGTGCTGCAGCTCGATGCTGAGAAGGCGCCCAAGACGGTCGCCAACTTCGTCCAGTATGTGCAGGCCGGGCAGTACAACGGCACGGTCTTTCACCGCGTCATCGACGGCTTCATGGTCCAGGGTGGCGGCTTCGGCGCGGACATGGTCGAGAAGCCGACGCGCGCGCCGATCCCGCTCGAGACCGGTCGGGGCCTGTCCAACCTCAAGGGCACGGTGGCGATGGCGCGTACCAATGCACCCAATTCGGCCACCGCCCAGTTCTTCATCAACGTCGCCGACAACCTGCGCTTGGACGGCAGCGGCGAGGGCAGCGGCTACGCCGTCTTCGGCAAGGTCGTCGAGGGCCTGGACGTGGTCGACCGCATCCGCAGCGTGGCCACCGGCAGCAAGGCCGGCCACCAAGACGTTCCGCAGCAAGCGATCACGATTCAAAAAGCCACCTTGGAGAAATGAGCAGCATGAGCAAGACCGTAGAGATGACCACCAGCGCCGGTGTACTGATGATCGAACTGGACGACGCCCGGGCGCCCAAGTCGGTGGCCAACTTCCTCGAATACGTCAGCGCCGGCCACTACGACGGCACGGTGTTCCACCGCGTCATCAAGGGCTTCATGGTCCAAGGCGGCGGCTTTGCCCCAGGCATGCAGCAAAAGCCCACCCGAGGCATGATCGAAAACGAGGCCAACAACGGCCTGAAGAACGACAAGTACACGCTGGCCATGGCGCGCACCAATGCGCCGCATTCGGCCACGGCGCAGTTCTTCATCAATGCCAGCCACAACGAGTTCCTCAACCACAAGAGCGAGTCGCCACAGGGCTGGGGCTATGCGGTGTTCGGCAAGGTCGTGGCTGGCCTGGACGTGGTCGACCAGATCGAGCGCGTTGCCACCGGCCGCAAGGGCGGCCACGACGATGTGCCGCAGACCGATGTGCTGATCATCAAGGCCGTGGCGCTGGATTGACCTTGCCGCAAGAGGACGCCGGAGCCGGTCCGGGTTTTCTTGCCCCAGCGGGCGTTGCCGCGCCAGGCTACTTCAGGCTCGATCCGGCCTGGCAGGCGGTCGACCTGCTGTCCGATGTGCACCTCAACCCCGGCCAGCCGCGCACCTTTGCGGCCTGGTCCAGGCAGATGTTGGGCACGCCCGCCGACGCGGTGCTGATCCTCGGCGATCTGTTCGAGGTCTGGGTCGGCGACGATGCCCGCAGCGCCGGTTTCGAGGCCGAATGTGTCAAGGTCTTGCGGGCGGCGGCGCAGCGCCGGTTCCTGGCCTTCATGCCCGGCAACCGCGACTTTCTGGTCGGCGATGCCCTGCTGGCCGAAGTCGGCGTGCAGCGCCTGAGCGACCCGACCGTGCTCGATGCCTGGGGCCAGCCTTTGCTGCTGAGCCATGGCGACGCACTCTGCCTGGCCGACCTCGACTACCAGCGCTTTCGCGCCCAGGTGCGCTCGCTGGCCTGGCAGCACCGTTTTCTGGCGCTGCCTTTGGCCGAGCGCCAGCGCCAGGCGCGATCGATGCGCGACGCCAGCGCCGCGCACCAGTTGCAAGCCCAGGCCAGGGCACTGCCGCTGGGCGAAGTGGACGACGCGGCTGCGGCCGACTGGCTGCGCCAGGTGGGCGCGACAACGCTGGTCCATGGCCACACCCACCGACCCGGGCGGCACGCCCTGCCCGGCGGTGGGCAGCGTCTGGTGCTCGGCGACTGGGAATTCGACAGCTCGGCCGCGCCCCGGGCCCAGGCCTTGCGCCTGAGCCGGGCTGGACTGACGCCATTGGACCTGGCGGCGTGAGCCTCTGGGCACGCCTGTCCCAGGGCTGGCGCCGGGCCAGCGAGTCCCGTGCCTTGACGCGACGGGCCATTCCCGACCCGCTCTGGCGGGACACGGTCGCGCAATTGCCGTTCCTGGCCCGCCTCGGCGCGGCCGATCGGGGCGAATTGCGCCGCCTCAGCAGCCTGTTCCTCGACACCAAGGAGTTCCATGGCGCTGGCGGCCTGGTGGTCGACGACGCGATGGCCGTCAGCATCGCGGCGCAGGCCTGCTTGCCGGTGCTGCGGCTAGGCCTGGCACCGTACCGCAGCTTTGTGGGCATCGTCGTCCACCCCGACGAGGTCGTCGCCCAGCGCGAGTGGGCCGATGCCCATGGCATCGTCCACCAATGGGACGAACAGCTCTCGGGCGAGGCGATGCAGGGCGGCCCGGTGATGCTGTCCTGGCGCGACGTGGGCGCGGCCGGGCAAAGCGCTGCCTGGGGCTACAACGTCGTGATCCACGAATTCGCCCATGTGCTGGACATGGCCGACGGCGTCGCCAACGGCCTGCCGCCGCTGCCGCCGGGCATGGACCGGGGCGAATGGCTGCGTCTGATGGACGACGAGTACGCCCACTTCCGCACCGCCGTGGACCGCGGTCGCCCGACCTTGCTAGACCCCTACGGCGCCAGCGGCATGGACGAATTCTTTGCCGTCGCCTGCGAGGCCTTCTTCGTCCGACCCGACGAGATGCGGGCGCAGCACCCCGAGCTGTACGCGCTGCTGGCGCGCTACTTCAAGCAGGATCCGGCCGGTCGGCCAGCGCCAGACGCTGGCTGAACTTGCGTCCGGCGGTCGGCGAGCTCGGCCTGCCGGTCAGACCGCTGTGGCTTCGGCCTTGGACTTGTCGTTCTTCTTCGGCGGCAGGATGTCGAGCAAGACCTTGTCGTCGGCGTCGATGTCGACCGTCAGCCTGCCGCCGTCAACCAGCTTGCCAAACAGCAGTTCGTCGGCCAGGGCGCGGCGGATCGTGTCCTGGATCAGGCGCTGCATCGGCCGCGCGCCCATCAGCGGGTCGAAGCCCTTCTTGGCCAGGAACGCGCGCAGCGGATCGGTGAAGGTCACGTCGACCTTCTTCTCGGCGAGCTGGCCTTCGAGCTGGAGCAGGAACTTGTCGACCACGCGCAGGATGATGTCGCGGTCCAGCGCCTTGAACGACACCGTGGCGTCGAGCCGGTTGCGGAACTCGGGCGTGAACATGCGCTTGATGTCGGCCATCTCGTCGCCCTGCTCGCGCGAGTTGGTGAAACCGATGGTCGACTTGTTCATCGTCTCGGCGCCGGCATTGGTCGTCATGATGACGATGACATTGCGGAAATCGGCCTTGCGCCCGTTGTTGTCGGTCAGGCAGCCGTGGTCCATCACCTGCAGCAGCACGTTGTAGACGTCCGGGTGGGCCTTCTCGATCTCGTCGAGCAGCAGCACGCAGTGCGGCTTCTTCGTGACCGCCTCGGTCATCAGCCCGCCCTGGTCGAAACCGACATAGCCCGGCGGCGCGCCGATCAGCCGGCTGACGGCGTGGCGCTCCATGTACTCGGACATGTCGAAGCGGATCAACTCGATGCCCAGGACGTAGGCCAGTTGCTTGGCGACCTCGGTCTTGCCCACGCCGGTCGGGCCGCTGAACAGGAACGCACCTATCGGCTTGTCGGGCCTGCCCAGGCCGGAGCGCGCCATCTTGATCGCCGCCGCCAGCGCGTCAATTGCCGGGTCTTGGCCGAAGACCACGCTCTTCAAGTCACGGTCCAGGGTCTTCAACTTGCTGCGGTCATCGTTGGACACGCTGGCCGGCGGGATGCGGGCGATCTTGGCCACGATCTCTTCGACCTCACCGCGGGTGATGGTCTTCTTCTGCTTGTTCTTGGGCAGGATGCGCTGCGCCGCACCGGCCTCGTCGATGACGTCGATCGCCTTGTCGGGCAGGTGCCGGTCATTGATGAACTTGGCCGACAGCTCGGCCGCGGCCTGCAAGGCGCCGATCGCGTACTTGACGTTGTGGTGGTCCTCGAAGCGCGACTTCAGGCCCTTGAGGATCTCCACCGTTTCCTCGACCGAGGGCTCGACCACGTCGATCTTCTGGAAGCGCCGTGACAGCGCCGCGTC
Source organism: Burkholderiales bacterium (assembly GCA_025350145.1). Taxonomy (GTDB): domain Bacteria; phylum Pseudomonadota; class Gammaproteobacteria; order Burkholderiales; family Burkholderiaceae_C; genus Pseudaquabacterium. The sequence continues at coordinate 24,886 of JANXYH010000194.1, forward strand.
CTTCTCGAAGATGCCGCGGTACTCTGTGAAGGTGGTCGCGCCTATGCATTTCATCGCGCCGTTGGACAGCGCCGGCTTGAGCAGGTTGCTGGCGTCCAGGGTGCCGCCCGAGGCCGCACCGGCACCGATCAGGGTGTGGATCTCGTCGATGAACAGCACCGCATTGGGCTGGTCCTTGAGCTGCTTCAAGACGCCCTTCAAGCGCTGCTCGAAGTCGCCCCGGTACTTGGTGCCGGCCAGCAGGGCGCCCATGTCCAGCGCGTAGACGGTGGCATTGGCCAGCACCTCGGGCACTTCCTGCTGGGTGATGCGCAACGCCAGGCCCTCGGCGATGGCGGTCTTGCCGACACCGGCCTCGCCGACCAGCAGTGGGTTGTTCTTGCGCCGCCGGCAAAGGATCTGGATGACCCGCTCGACCTCGTGCTCGCGGCCGATCAGCGGGTCGATCTTGCCGTCGCGGGCGAGCTGGTTGAGGTTCTGCGTGAACTGCTCCAGCGGCGAGCCCTTGGCATCCGGCGCTTCTTCTTTCTCGTTCTCGGCGCCACCGCCCTCGCTGGGCTTGGCAGCCTCGGGCGGCTCGCTCTTCTTGATGCCGTGGGCGATGAAGTTGACCACGTCCAGCCGGGTCACGCCCTGCTGGTGCAGGTAGTACACCGCGTGTGAATCCTTCTCGCCAAAGATCGCCACCAGCACGTTCGCGCCGGTCACTTCCTTCTTGCCCGAGCCGGTCGATTGCACATGCATGATGGCGCGCTGGATCACCCGCTGGAAGCCCAGCGTGGGCTGGGTATCGACCTCGTCATTGCCGCCGACGGTGGGGGTGTTTTCTTTGATGAAGGTGCCCAGGCTCTTGCGCAGGTCATCGATGTTGGCCGCGCAGGCCTTGAGCACCTCGGCCGCCGAGGGGTTGTCCAGCAGGGCCAGCAGCAGGTGCTCGACGGTGATGAATTCGTGGCGCTGCTGGCGCGCCTCGACGAACGCCATGTGCAGGCTGACTTCGAGTTCTTGGGCGATCATGCGACCTCCATAATGCACTGCAGCGGGTGCCCGTCGCGACGTGCGGCGGACACGACAAGTTCAACTTTGGTCGAGGCAACGTCTTTCGAGAAGACGCCGCAGACACCACGGCCTTCGTGGTGGATTTTGAGCATGATGAGGGTCGAACTCTCGAGATCAAGGCGAAAGAATTGCTGCAGCACCATCACCACGAATTCCATCGGGGTGTAGTCGTCGTTGAGCAGCACCACCTGGTACATCCGAGGTGGCTTGGTGCGCGCGGTCTTGCGCTCGACCACCACCGCCCCGGCGTCGTCCCGGCGCGGACTCGGCGGCGCTGGCGCAGGCGGGCTGGGCGGCTCTTCGGAGGGCATGGTTCATTCTATCGAGACCGGGGTCTCAGGCGGCTTGGCCGGGATATTGCGGCAACACGGCGCTGGGCAAGGCGTGAAACAAGGCTTGAAATCCGGACCGACAGCCTGCGGCGGGAATTTCGTGCCGCCGCCGCGATCGCTGATGCCCAGAAGGCGGGTCGATGGCGGTCTGTCGCAGTCGGCCGCTGCGCTCAGAATCGGCCATGGACATGCAAGCCGGCGGATTGCGCTGCTGGCGATGGCCCTGGCGCGGTTTGCGTCGCCCGGCCCGGGGATCTGCTGGGTCGGCCGGCCAGGCCTACGCCGCTGGCCGCTCGCCCACCGTGATCCGGTGCAACAACCGGCGGTGGCCGGCATAGCCGCCGGTGGCGGCGTGGACCAGGCAACGGTTGTCCCAGACCACCAACATGCCCGCCGACCAGCGGTGGCGGTAAACAAACCGATCCTGGCCCTGGTGGGCGTAGAGCTCGCGCAAGATCGCCTGGCCTTCATCGTCGGGCATGTCGGCGATGGCGATGGTGTAACCGGGGCTGACGAACAAGGCGCTGCGGCCGGTCTCCGGGTGGCTCCGGGCGACCGGGTGGAGCTGTGTCGCCAGCGCCGAATCGTCATAGCGAATCGCCATCGAGCGGCCGACATCGCCTTGGCCATAGCGGCCCGACTTGGCGTAACCACGCCGCGCCGAATGCACGCCCTGGGCGCCCTGCAGCGCCGCCTTCAGCGCCACGGGCAACGCCTCCCAGGCGTCGTATTGGTTGGCGAACAGGGTGTCGCCACCGACAGGCGGGATGACATTGCCATAGAGCAAGGTGGCGGCCGGCGGCCGGGCCAGAAAGCTCCAGTCCGAATGCCAGTTGTCGGCGAACAGGCTGCTGGTCTCCTCTGCCTCGCGCTTGACCTGGGCGATGTGCGGGTGGCCGGGGATGGCCTCAAAGTAAGGGTCCTGGCCAAACGGCCCGAACGCCAGCGCGACCCGCTCCAGGTCGGTCAGCGACAGCTCCTGGCCGTCGAAGGCCAGCACCTGGTGCTTGAGCCAGAGCGCACGCAGACCAGCCACCGCCTCGGGCGTCTGCGGCTGGCGCAGATCAAGGCCATGGACGGTGGCGCCGCAGGCTGCGGGCGCGACCTCGATCTCGAAGTTGCTCATGTGGATCTCCCTTGCTGCGCCGATGCGACCGTCAGCCATTCGCGCCAGCGGCGCAGGGGCCGGTGCCAGGCCTGACTTCAGTATCGCCTTGACCGCCAGCGTGTCCGCGCCCGTCAACATGATTGCAGCACCAAAGGCAAACGCGCCCGGCTGACCGGGCGCGCTCGGGATCCAGGCCAGCGGGCCTTATTTCGAGAAGCTGGCCTGCGCCTTGGTGTCGGCATTGACCGTCAGGGTGCAGGACGGGTCGCTGCCGGCACAGGCGCCGCTCCAGCCCAGGAAGGCCAGGCCCGGCGGCGGCGTGGCGACCAGCGTAACCGCCGATCCGGCGCTGTACTTGGCGGCGCAGGCACTGCCGCAGTTGATGCCGGCCGGGGTGCTGGTGACGGTGCCGCTGTTGGACTTGCCGATCGACAGGCTGAAGCTGGCCAGACCACCACCACCGCCACCGCCACCGCCGCCCGCCGCTGCAGCGGTGAAGGTGGCGGTCGCGCCGCTCTCGGCGTTGAGCAGCACGGTGCAGGTCGGTGAGTTGCCGGCGCAGGCCCCGCTCCACTGGCTGAAGCTGCTGCCGGAGTTGGCCTTGGCGGTCAGGGTGATGTTGCTGCCGGGCTTGTAGACGCCATAGCACCTGTTGCCGCAACTGAAGGTCTTGTCGGACGAGCTGACCACGCCGCCGCCGGTGCCGGCCAGGCTGACCGTCAGGGCGTTCAGGTCGAGGTTGGCGGCGGCGTTCTGTGCGCCGATGGCGTCACCGAGTTCGCCCGGCCCGGGCGCGGTGCAAGTCACGTCGGCGCACAGCGCTTCATGGGTGATGGGGTCGTAGACACCGGCGTATTTGTAGTACTCGTAGCGCCGCACCACCGCATGGTTGCCGTTGCCTGCCCCGCCCTGGTTGGCGAGCTTGCCGCGGCGCCGCTGGCCACCACCGGCAGGCGGGTCGGCCTGCAGCAACGACCAGTTGACTTCGAGTTGCGCGGCCTGCTCGGGCACCACCGCATGGTTGTCGCCGACCAGCGCGTCCAGGTCGACCCGGCCGGCCTGCTCGGTCTTGTAGACCTTGACCCACTGGGCGTCGCCGAAGCGCACCGGCACGGGCGGCGGCGGCGCCTGGATTTCGGCCACGATCACCGGGGGCAGGCCGGGGTTGGCCGGCGCTTGGGCGACCCAAATCGGCGCCGGGATGGCGATGTCGGCGCCGGCGGCCTTGACCGAGCCGGGGTTGGCCGGATCGGCCACCAGCCAGCGGTAGAGGATCTTGGTCGGGTTGACGTAATAGGTGCTGATGCCGAAATGCTCGCAGCCCGCGCTGGGGTAGGTGGCGGGCATGCCCAGCGTCCAGCAGGAATCGCCGGGCACGGTGGTCAAATTCGGCGGCACCGGGGTGGCGGTGGTGAAGCTGCCGCTGGCCGGGTCATAGGGCGCGATCCAGCGCACGTAGACGCCTCCGGGAAAGTCGGTCGCCTGGCCAAAGCCATAGCGGATCACGGTGGGGTTGAAGTTGGACGGGAAGATCCGCGTCAGTTGCGCCTTGCTGACGCCCCAGACCTCCATCTCGAAGCCGTGGGTCGGCGCGCCGGTGTTGTTCAGCACATCGAAGTTCTGGTAGCTGCCGGCCATCACCACCTGGGCCTGGGCGGTGGTGCCCAAGCCACTCAAGCCGCCCAAGCCGCACAAACAGGCCGCCAGGGCGATGGCCCGCAACTGCCGGCGGTGGCGAGGCAGGCCCGACTGCCTGGGCCTGCGGCTGGGCGAGGTGGTGGCCTGATCGGCAACCGGGGGCTGGGGCATGGGTGTCATCTTGGCCGTCCTGTGGGTAGAGGGTGCTGCAACCGCCACAACGCTGTGACCGGCTGCTACCCGCACAGAACAAGCTCAAACCTCGCAGATACCTGGCCAGGTGTAATCGGCGGTTACTGCCGTTCCCACCGGGCGCTGCAAAACCGCTGCAAAACGCCTGTAGCCGGCGCTTGCGCAGCAGCGTGGCCCTGCGGCTCAGGCCTGACCCGGTCGCCCTGCCTGAACGCCAGCCACGGCCGCCCGCAGCGCCAGCAAGTAGCTGTCGACGCCAAAGCCGCAGACGCTGCCGCGAACGATCTCGGCGAAGACCGAGACATGGCGGAACGGCTCGCGCGCATGGATGTTCGACATGTGCACTTCGATCACCGGGCAATGGAGGATCGCCAGCGCATCGCGGATGGCGTAGCTGTAGTGGGTCCAGGCGCCGGCGTTGATCAGCACCGCATCGACCGCCTCGGCATGGGCCTGGTGGATGCGCTCGCACATCGCACCTTCGAAGTTGGTCTGAAAGCACTCGACCGCCACGCCCAGTTCCTGGCCCAGCGCCTGCACCCGGGCGTCGATCTGCGCCAGCGTGGCCGTGCCGTATTGGGCCGGGTCGCGCTTGCCGAACATGTTCAGATTGACGCCGTTGAGCATCAGGATTTGCATTGCGCCGCCTGTAGAAATCGTTATCCGGCCGGGCTGCAGGTCAGACCAGCGGCACGGTCAATTGGCGGATCATGGCCTGGGTCTGCGGGCGCACGCCGCGCCACCATTCGAACGCCAGCGCCGCCTGCTCGACCAGCATGCCCACGCCGTCGGCGATCTGGCGCACGCCGTGGGCCTGGGCCTGGCGCAGGAACGGCGTCAGGCCCTTGCCATAGACCATTTCGTAGGCCAGGCCATCGGGGCGGACGGCCGGCGCTGCCAAGGGCGGCAACTCGCCGTTCAGGCTGGCCGAAGTGGCGTTGATGACCACATCGAAACGCTCGCCGGCAATTTCGCCATAGCCGCAGCCGACCATCCGGCCATGCGCGGCAAAACGTGCCGCCAGCGCCTGTGCCTTGGCCAAGTCGCGGTTGGCGACCACCAGTTCGGCCGGCCCCTCAGCCAGCAGGGGCAGCACCGCGCCGCGCGCCGCACCGCCCGCGCCCAGCAGCAGTAGCCGCTTGCCGGCAAGCGCCACGCCCAAGTTGCGCTGGATGTCGTTGACCAGGCCAACGCCGTCGAAGTTGTCGGCAATGATGGCGTCGCCTTCGAACTTCAGCGCATTGGTGGCCCCGGCCAACTCGGCCCGCTCCAGCTTCTCGGTGGCCAGCGCGAAGGCCTGCAGCTTGAATGGCGCGGTGACGTTCATGCCGCGTCCGCCTGTGGCGGCGAAGTCGCGCAGCGCCTGCGCAAACGCCTCGGTCGATTCGGTCGGGCCGAGGATCGCGCCATAGACCAAGTCCTGCCCGGTGGCCTGGGCAAAGCCGGCGTGGATCAGCGGCGATTTGCTCTGGCTGATCGGGTTGCCGATGACGGCGTAGTGGTCGCTCATGTCTGTAGTGCCTGACCCGCCGCTCAGCTTGCCAGCGCGTACGGCCCGCCGCGCTCCAGCGCCCGGCGGTAGGCCGGCCGCTGCTGGAAGCGCCGGATCCAGGCGTCCATGTGCGGGTAGCCGGCGCGCAGCCCGCGCGCGGCCTCGCCGACGAAGCTCATCTGGATGTCCGCCCCGCTCAGTTCGCTGCCGACCAGCCACTGCCGGTCGGCCAGGCTGGCATTGACATAGCCCAGGTGGTTGGCCAACTCGCTGTCGATCCTCGGCGCCAGCGGTGCCCCGGCATCGCCCAGCCGCGACACGTACAGCTTGAGCAGCAGCGGCAGCATCGCCGAGCCCTCGGCATAGTGCAGCCACTGGTTGTAGACCTCGAAATCGGCACTGCCGGCGGCGGGTTGCAGAGCGCCCTGGCCGTAGTGGCGGATCAGGTAGTCGACGATCGCGCCCGACTCGATCAGTGTCCGGCCGCCGTCCTCTAGCACCGGCGATTTGCCCAGCGGATGCACCGCCATCAGCTCCGGTGGCGCCAGCCGGGTCGTGGCGTTGCGGCTGTAATGCTTGATCTGGTAGGGCGTGCCCAGCTCTTCCAGCAGCCAGAGGATGCGCTGCGAGCGCGATTCATTGAGGTGGTGGACGGTGATCATGGTCGCGGCTTCGGCCCAAGGTTTTAGGGGCGCCGATTATCGCCAGCGCCGCCGCAGTGCCACCGCTGCGCTCAGATCGGCGCCAGCACCTTGAGCAACCAGCGGTTGAGGTCGGCAATCTCCTCGGCACAGACCGAGTGCGGCATCGGGTACTCATGCCAATCGACCTGGTAGCCCAGGCCCAGCAGCGCGTCGCGGCTGGCGCTGCCGCGTGCCAGCACGACCATGGGGTCGACCTGGCCGTGGGCCAGGAAGATCGGCACCAGCCGGTTGGCGTCGCTGCGCTCTGCTGCGGTGCTGGCGGCCAGTGGCAAATAGCCTGAGAGCCCGACCAGGCCGGCCAGCCGCTGCGGGCTGCGCAGGCCAGTCAGCAGGGTCATCGCGCAGCCCTGCGAGAAGCCCATCAGCACGATCCGCTCGGGCGCGATGCCGCGTGCCACCTCACGCTCGATCAGCGCCTGGATCTCGGCCATCGAGTCGCGCAGGCCGGGCTCGTCCTCGCGTCGCTGCAACTCGGTGCCGAGGATGTCGTACCAGGCGCGCATCGCCATGCCGCCGTTGAGCGTCACCGGCCGCACCGGCGCATGGGGAAAAACAAAGCGCAGCGGGCCGACCGCGCGCAGCTCCAACTCCTGGGCGATGGGCACGAAATCATGGCCATCGGCGCCCAGGCCATGGAGGACGATGATCGCCGCCTTGGGGTCGGCGCCGGTCTGGTGTTCTAGGGTTTGCAGGGTCATAGGGGCTGAGCTTAGCCCGAGTCGCCGCCAGGCACTGGCCCTTGGCCCGGTCGCCCATGAACTGCAAACCCGCTTTCCGGTTCATCACCAGACCGGCGTTGCGCCACAGGGCGAGGGCTTGGCCTGGCCAACTGCTCAGGCTTGGTTGGACTTGGGGCGAAAGTGTCGGCGCGGTGACTCAATACATCGCATCAGCCAGGCCGCAGCTCGCATCGACCGGGCTGCGGCCGCTGAACGGCGCCCGGCCGAGCAGCCGTGCCAGCAGCGCGCGCTGCACCGGCTCAATCGCCGAATAGGCGTTGACAACACAGGGCATGCGCGGCGCGTCATAGAGGTAGTAGGGCTGGCCGAGCGAGACCAGCAGGCAGGGCAACTGCGGCCAGTAGCGGCTCATCATCGGCCGGATGGCCTGGCCATGCAGCCGCTTCCAGTCGAGATAGATATTGGCCTGGCCGAGCAGCGACTCCTGGGCCAGCAGGTACAGCAGCAGGTCGCAGTTGTCGGCCGTGGGCGGGTTGTCAGGGTCGTGCGGGCGCAGCTCAAAACCTTCGTCGGCCAGCCATTGCGGCAACAGCAGCGGCAGCGGTGGCTGGGCGACGAAGCCGGCGCGTTGCGGGTCGGTCAGGAGCACGATCCGGCGGTGCTTTTGCGGCGACAGCGGCAGCAGGCCCTGAACATCCTTGACCAAGGTGATGCCGGCGCCAGCCGCCTGGTCCTGCAGCGCCAGGTGGGATTCGCAGCGGATGGTCTGCTGCGCCTGGGCCAGCGTCGGCATGCGCGGCTGCTGGCGGTGCAGGCCCAGCGCGGCCTTCAGGCCCAGCACCCGGGTGACGGCGGCGTCGACCCGGGCCAGGCTCAATCGGCCGTCGGCGACCGCGTCCAGCAGGTGCTGCAGGTCGGTCTCGAAGTGCATCGGAAAGAGCAGCATGTCGCAGCCGTTGGCGATCACCTCGGGGACGAAATCGGCACGCGCCCCCCAACTGCCCAGGCCGGCCATGGCACTGGCATCGGAGATGATCAGGCCGTTGAAGCCCAGTTCCTCGCGCAGCAGCTTTTGGGTCAGCAGCGCCGAGATCGACGCCGGGCGGCAGGCCTCCAAGCCCTCTGCGCCATGGCGCCGGGCATAGGCCGGCCAGGCGATGTGGCCGGCCATGATGCTCATCACCCCGGCCTCGATCAGGCTGCGGTAGAGCCGGCCGAAGCTGGCCTGCCAGTCGGCCTCGGACAGCGGGTTGAGGGTGGTGAGCAGGTGCTGGTCGCGGTCGTCATAACCCTCGCCAGGCCAATGCTTGGCGGTGGCGGCGATGCCGGCGCGCTGGAAGGCCCGGACATTGCGCAGCGCCAGCGCTTCAATCACCTGTGGGTTCGAGCCATAGGAGCGGGTCGCGACGATTGCGCTGCGGAACGCCGCGTTGATGTCCAGCACCGGGGTGAACGACCAGTTGTAGCCCAGCGCCTTGGCCTCCGCGGCCAGCACCTCGACCGCACGCTCGACCAACTCGGGCTGGCCACTGGCCGCCAGCCCGAGCTGGTTGGGCATCTGGCTGGCAAACGAGATGGCAATCGCCCCGCCCTCGATGTCGCCGCTGACCAGCAGCGGGATCTCGGCGCTGTCGACCAGGCTGCGGGTGGCGGACCAGGCGGCCTCGAGGTTGGCACCGACGAAGCGGGTGACGCCGCCCACGCCCAACGCGGCGATGCGTGCGGCCTCTTCGGGGGCGTCGCCATGCATCGCGAGATTGCACAACTGGCGCAACCTGGCCTCGGTGTCCAGGCCGGCACGCACCGTGCGAACCCAGTCCAGCGCAGCGTCGTCGAGCCCGAACGGCGCCAGCCGCAGGCTTTGCAGCACCGGGTCGTCGGCCGCCGGGGTGCTTGTCACGGTCGGATCGGTTGCGCCATCGGTCATCAGCGCAGTGTCCCTGGCGCAACCCCGCGGCGCGCACCGCGCATACCCGCAGCGTGGCCACTGTGGCGAGCGCGCCCAAGCCGACCAGGGCCAGCTCAGCCCCGGTCTTGCCGCTTGGCCTGGCGCAGCATGAACAGGTACAACGCCTCGACCTTGTCCCGCGCCCAGGGCGTCCGGCGCAGGAACTTCAGGCTGGACGCCAGGCTGGGATCACTGCTGAAGCAGCGCAGCGGGATGCGCTCGGCCAAGCCGGGCCAGCCGTAGGCCTCGACCAAGGCCTGCACCAGTCGCTCCAGCGTCAGCCCGTGCAATGGGTTGCGGCGCTGGGTTGGAGGCGCGTCGGGGCACGTCATGGGCTTTGCTGCCGTCAAGTCGGCGGCACAGCCCAGGTCAGGGCGCGACCTTGTGCGAGCCGTCGCACAGCGGCTGGTTGCCGCTGGCCTTGCAGCCGCAGAAGTAGACCGTCGCAGTGTCGGCGGCGGTGTATTTGAGCGGCACAAATTTGCCCTCAAGCTTGTGGCTGCCGTCGCAGAACGGCTGGTTACTGCTTTGGCCACAGGAGCACCACCAGTAGTCCTTGCCCTGTTCCACGGCGGCGGCAAAGGGGGTGTCGGAAGCACGAACGGCTTGGGTCATGGGAAGGCTTTCTCCAGCAATGCTTGGCTGCCTGGTTTGCGCCCAGTCGGCACCTTGCGGTGGCCAGACCCAGGCGCAGCGTCCGGTCGGCATGGGCGGCGCCGGGTCATTTTCGAGTCTGCGTGGCATCTGCGCAATGCCGGGGCCTTGATTGCACGGAGGTGTCAACCGAATGCGCGGGGTTCGCGTTGACGCCCTGCCACGTAAACAAACGTTTGGCTTTTTTCACCAACCCAAGTCACAAGGTACTCTGAAATGAACAAGCTCCTGGCCGCCCTGATCGTCGCCGCTTTTGCCACCACCGGCGCTTTCGCCGCCGACGCTGCCAAGAAGGAAGAAAAGGCTGCCGCCCCCGCCGCCGCCGCCTCTGGCGCGAAGAAAGACATGCCGATGGAAGCCAAGAAGGACGACAAGAAGGCTGCCGCCCCCGCCGCTGCCGCCGCTTCCAAGAAGTAATCAAGCTGGCGGCCAGCAGGCTGCCAGTTGCACGACGCCCCGCCCTGCCGATGCCCCGAGCATCAGCAGGGCGTTTTCATTGCTGCGTCGAAATCATGGCGGCCAGCCGGGCGCGGCGCCCCGCCGCCGCTGGCGCATGGTGAAATTGGCCCCATGTCGACAACCGACAAGCGACGACCTACCTCGGCACCCGGAGCCCCGTGAATGAACCGTTTGACATCGCCCGCCTGGGCCCTGGCCGCAATTGGCCTGGCCGCATTTGGCCTGGCCGCGCAAGCCCAGGAGCTGGGCCAGCATCTTGAGGCGATCCAACTCAAGGCCGGCATGCACCTGATCCGCGCCGAAGTGGCGGCGACGCCGGCGCAGCGTCAGGCTGGCCTGATGTACCGCCGCGATCTGGACAGCAACGACGGCATGTTGTTCGTTTTCGATGCGCCGTCGCCGCAGTGCTTTTGGATGAAGAACACGCCGACCGCGCTGACCATCGCCTTCGTCGCCGACGACGGCAGCATCGTCAACCTGGCCGACATGGCGCCGCAGAGCGAGGATTCGCACTGCTCGGCCAAGCCGGTGCGCTTCACCCTGGAGATGCGCCAAGGCTGGTTCGCCAAGCGCGGCATCAAGGCCGGCTTCAAGCTGCTCGGCGCACCGTTCAAGCCCTGACCAGGCGTGGTCAGGATCAGGCGAAATTGGCCTCGGCAAAGCCCCAGTTCGCCAGCGCATCGAGGAAGGTGCCGACGAACTTCGGCCGCAGGTTGCGGTAGTCGATGTAGTAGGCGTGTTCCCACAGGTCGATGGTCAGCAGCGGCTTGTCGGCACCGGTCAGCGGCGTGGCGGCATTGCTGGTGTTGACGATGTCGACCGTGCCGTCGGGTTTTTTCACCAGCCAGGTCCAGCTCGAACCGAAGTTGCCGACCGCGCTCTTGGTGAAGGCTTCCTTGAAGGCATCCAAACCACCCCACTTGGCGTTGATCGCCGCCGCCAGCGCGCCGCTGGGGGCGCCGCCGCCGGCCGGCTTCATGCTGTTCCAGAAGAAGCTGTGGTTCCAGACCTGGGCGGCGTTGTTGAAGATCGGGCCGCTGGCCTTCTGGATGATGGCTTCCAGCGTGGCCTCGGCAAACTCGGTGCCGACGATCAGGTTGTTGAGGTTGGTGGCGTAGGCCTGGTGGTGCTTGGCGTAGTGGTACTCGAAGGTTTCCTTCGACATGTGCGGCGCCAGGGCGTCAGTGGCGTAGGGCAGCGGCGGCAGGGTGTGGGTCATGGCGGTCTATCCTCGGGCTGGGGACGGGACAAGGCGGGCGGCTGGGCCGCATCGCCCAGTGCTGGGGTTGGGCAGCGGGCATTGTAGGCAGCGCCGGTGCGGGCGCCACTGCGCTCAGGCCGGCTCGGTTGGCAGCCTGGATTCGACCCGAAGCTGCGCCTGGCCGTCCGCCCAGCGCGCCTGCAGGGCCTGGCCGGGCCTGACCTGGGCGGCCCGCGTCACCGACCGGCCCTGGTCGTCGCTGAGCCAGGCATAGCCGCGCGCCAGCACCTGCTGCGGGTCGTGGGCGTGCAGGCGCAGCGCCAGCCGGGCCAGTCGCTCGCGCTCGCGCAACAGGCCTGCCTGCAGCGCCGCGCCCAGGGCGGCACGGGTGAGCGCCAGCGCCTGGCGCTCACCGCCCAGGCGCTGTGCCAGGGCCCAGTCCAGCCGCGTTTGCCGGGCCTGCAGGGCGGCGCCCTGGCGCGCCAGCAGCCGTGCCGGTCGCCCGAGCTGCAGCGCCAGCCGGTCCAGGCGCTGGCCCTGGTTGTCCAGGCGCTGGCGCAGGCCACGTTGCAGACGTTGCGCAAAACCGTCCAGGCCCGCCAGCAGGTCGTCACGCTGCGCCGTGGCGAGCTCGGCCGCCGCCGTCGGCGTGGCGGCGCGCAGGTCGGCGGCAAGTTCGGCCAGGGTCACGTCGATCTCGTGGCCAACGCCACAGACTATCGGGATCGGGCTGGCGGCGATGGCACGCACCAACGCCTCGTCGTTGAACGCCCACAAGTCTTCGAGCGAGCCGCCGCCGCGGCACAGGATCAGGGCATCGACCTCGTTGCGCCCTACCGCCAGCGCCAAGGCCCGCTGCAACTCGGCCGGCGCCTGCGGCCCCTGTACCAAGCTGGGGTAGAGCAGCAGGCGGACATGCGGAGCGCGGCGGCGCACGGCGGTCAGCACGTCGTGCCAGGCCGCCGCGTTGGGCGAGGTGATCACGCCCAGCACCCGGGCAAAGGCCGGCAGGGTGCGCTTGCGGGAAGGGTCGAACAGGCCGTCGGTGCTGAGCCTGGCCTTGAGGCGGATGAACAGTTCGTAGAGCGAGCCCACGCCCAGCGGCTGCATCGCCTCGACCACGCACTGCAGCTCGCCGCGCGCCTCGTAGACCGTGACCCGGCCGCGCAGTTCGACGCGTTGGCCGTCGGCCGGCGCAAAGCCGAGCAGGCCGGCCGCGCGGCGGAACATCGCGCAGCGCAGCAAGGCGCCGCCGCCGTCACTGTCCTTGAGGTTGAAATAGCAGTGGCCGCTGGCCGCCCGCGAGAAGCCCGAGAGCTCGCCCTGCACCGTCACCGCGCCCAGGCGTGCCTGCACTGCGTCGGCCACCGCCAGCAGCAGCGCGGCCACGCCCCAAGGGCGTCCCTGGGCGACGGAAGATGGCGCCAAGCTGCCGAAGTCAAGCGCCATTGCCGGCCTCCGTGGGTTGGCCTGGGAGATGCCGTTCCGGCCTCCGCCGGGTTGCTGTCACAACACCGTCATATGGTTGCAACTCGTTGATCCATATGGATAAATTGCTGCCCCATTTTCTGGCAAACCAAGCCGACCCGCGCCAATCCTGATCGCCCGGGCCCTGCCCACCCATTTGCCCACAGCCTTATCCACAGCAGATGTGGACGACTGTCGCGCCGCTGGCTTGAATCGGCCCTGGGCTTGACGGGCGCGGGCTGGGCGCTGGCGCTTTGGCACCGCCCTGGGCGGTACTGCGGGCCGCAGACCGCAGGCCATAATCTGCCGACGCCCTGCCCTGCTCCGCGCTGGCTGGTCGCCTGGACTGCGCGCCTGGCCTGTGGGCCCCAGCGCACCAGCACTTCAGCACACCAGCGCGAATCACCCCCGAATCACCCCCAAACACCCAGCCCCGAGACCGCACCGTTGCTGTCGATCATACAAGCCGCTGGTTGGCCGATTTGGCCGCTGATCCTGTGCTCCGTGGTCGGGCTGGCCCTGGTGATTGAGCGCCTGAGCAGCCTGCGCCAGGCCCGCATCCTGCCGCCCAAGCTGCTCGAAGAAGTGCTGCAAATCACCCGCAGCAGCCTGCCCTCGGCCGACGTGGTCGCCAAGTTGGCGGCCAACTCGCTGCTAGGCGAGTTGCTGGCGGTGGGGCTGCAGGTCGTGATCAGCGATCCGCGGATCACCGAGCGCACCCTGCGCCAGGCCTTCGAGAACGCCGGCCGACAGGCCTCGCAGCATCTTGACCGCTACCTCAACGCGCTCGGCACGATCGCCGCAGCCGCGCCGCTGATGGGCTTGTTCGGCACGGTCGTCGGCATGATCGAGATCTTTGGCGCCCAGGCGCCCACCGGTGCGACCAACCCGGCGCTGCTGGCCCATGGCATCTCGGTGGCGCTGTACAACACCGCCTTCGGCCTGATCATCGCCATACCTGCGCTGATGTTCTACCGCTACCTGCGCGGCGTGGTCGAGCGCCACATGCTCGGCCTGGAGCTGGCCGCCGAGCGGATGGTGCCGCACCTGATGCGCTTTGCGGTGCGCAGCCCGACGGGCCGGCCCGGCGCGGGCCTGGCGCCATGAATTTTCGCCGCCGCAAGCCCGAGGAGCCCGAGATCAACCTGATCCCGTTCATCGACGTGCTGCTGGTGGTGCTGATCTTCCTGATGCTGTCGACCACCTACAGCCGCTACAGCGAGTTGCAGATCAACTTGCCGGTGGCCGACGCCGAACAAATCCGCGAGCGCCCGACCGAGATCCTGGTCAGCGTCTCGGCCGATGGCCGCTACAGCGTCAACCGCCGCGCCCTGGAGGGCCGCGAGGTGCAGAGCCTGGCGGCAGAGTTGCGCCGGGTCGCTGCCGCGCCCGACGACAAGGTGGTGGTGATCGTCTCGGCCGACGCCCTGGCCACGCACCAGTCGGTCATCCACGTCATGGACGCCGCCCGCCGCGCCAACCTGCCGCGCCTGACCTTTGCCTCGCAGTTGCCTACAGCCGGAAACGCCGCAGCCGGAGGCGCCGCAGCCGGAGGCGCCGCAGCCGGCAATGCCACCGCCGGCAACCCCCGCTGAGCGGCGGCCGGGCGAGCAGCGCGAGGGCTTGGGTCGGCGTATGCCCTGGCGCGATTGGCTGAGCGGCCAGTGGGCCCGGCCCACGCCCGCCGGCTCGCTGCTGCTGCGACCGCTGGCGGCGCTCTACGCCGCCCTGGTGGCGGCGCGCCAGGCCCTGTACCGCCACGGCTGGTGCCGCGCTGTCCGCCTGCCGGTGCCGGTGGTCGTGGTCGGCAACCTGGTGGTTGGCGGCGCCGGCAAAACGCCGACCGTGGTCGCCCTGGTCGACTGGCTGCGCGGCGCGGGCTGGTCGCCCGGCGTGGTCTCGCGCGGCTACGGTCGCCAGGGCACCGCCGTGCGCCTGCTTGCGCCGCAAGACAGCGCTGCCTCGGCGGGTGACGAGCCGCTGCTGATCCTGCGCCGCTGCGGTGTGCCGGTGGCCGTCGGCGCCGACCGCGTCGCAGCCGCCCAGGCCCTGTTGCGCACCCGGCCCGGGGTCAACATCCTGGTCGCCGATGACGGCCTGCAGCACCTGCGCCTGGCGCGCGACATCGAGGTCATCGTGGTCGACGCCGGTGGCGTTGGCAATCGCCGCTGTCTGCCCGCAGGCCCGCTGCGCGCGCCACTGCCGGCCGAGCCGCCAGCCCACGCCCTGCTGCTGTACACCCACGGCGCGGCCAGCCTGGCCTGGCCGGGGCATGTTGGCAGCCGGCAACTGGCCGGCGTCTTGCCCTGGGCCGAATGGCGGGCCGGCGCCCGGCCGCTGCCCGAGAGCTGGGCGGCGCTGCGCGGGCGCCCGCTGGTCGCCGCCGCCGGGCTGGCCCATCCCGAGGCCTTCTTTGCCATGCTCCGTGCCCAGGGGCTGCAAATTCAACCCGTTCCGCTGCCCGACCACCACGCCTTCACCCGCCCGCCTTGGTTGACCGAGATCGCGGCCGAGATCGCGACCGAGATTGCGGCCGGTGCGGACTGGGTGGTGACGGAGAAGGACGCCGTCAAACTTGATCCTGCCGGCTTCGGCGCCGGCCGCGTCTGGGTCGCGCCGCTAGACTTCCGCCTGCCCGCGTCCTTCACCGAGGCGCTGGCGCGGCGCCTGCCGCCACCGCCTCCACCACCAACTCCACCGCCACCCACCGCGCCCCGCTGACATGAGCCTGGACAACCGATTGATCGCCCTGCTGGTCTGCCCCGTCTGCAAGGGGCCGCTGCAGCTCGGCCGTGACGCCCAGGGCCGGCCGGCCGAGCTGCTGTGCCTGGCCGACCGCCTGGGCTTTGCGATCCGCGACGGCATCCCGGTGATGCTGGAGGCCGAGGCGCGGGCGCTGCCGGCGTTCGAGCCGCCGCCGCCCAGCCCGCTCTGAGGCCGCGCGCCGTGAGCCATCCCCCCGTGCGCCCGCCCGCCCCAAGATTCACCGTCCTGATCCCCGCCCGATTGGCCAGCACGCGGCTGCCCGACAAACCCCTGGCCGACATCGCCGGCCTGCCGATGATCGTGCGGGTGGCGATGGCCGCCCGCCGCAGCGCCGCCAGCCGGGTGGTGGTGGCCAGCGACGCCGCCGCAGTGCTTGCTGCCTGCGCAGCCCACGGCGTCGAGGCCGTGCTGACCCGCGCCGACCATGCCAGCGGCAGCGACCGCCTGGCCGAGGCCTGCGTGCTGCTGGGCCTGGACGGCGACGAGTTGGTCGTCAACCTGCAAGGCGACGAGCCGCTGATCGCCCCGGCCATGCTCGACGCCTGCGCCGCCCTGCTGGCGCAGCAGGCCGACTGCGTGATGGCCACCGTCGCCCATGCCATAGCCGATGTCGCCGAATTCACCAACCCCAACGTCGTCAAGGTCGTGACCGACGCCGCCGGCCGGGCGCTGTATTTCTCCCGCGCGCCCATCGCCTGGTGGCGCGACGGCTTTGCCGCCGGCATCACCGCCTTGGCCCCTGCTCCGTACCCAGCGCCGCTGCGCCATGTCGGCCTCTACGCCTACCGCGCCGGCTTCTTGCGCCGCTTTCCGCAACTGCCGGCGGCGCCGCTGGAGCAACTCGAGTCGCTGGAGCAGTTGCGCGTGCTCTGGCACGGCGAGCGCATCGCCGTCCACACCAGCGCCGAGCGGCCCGGCCCGGGCATTGACACCCCGGAAGACCTGGCCCGGGTGCGGGCCATCTTCGCCGCCCAGGGCACAGGCGAACACTGAGCGGGCGCGGCAAAGGCGCGTGCTAAGCTGCCCGCCGCCTGGCGGCCAGCGGCCCGCCTGGCGGCTCAAAGCGGCCCGCCGGCGCCGCACCCCACACCACAAGACGAGGACCGGATGAGACTGATTCTGCTGGGCGCCCCAGGGGCGGGCAAAGGCACCCAAGCCACCTTCATCTGCCAGAAATACGGCATCCCGCAAATCTCCACCGGCGACATGCTGCGCGCCGCCGTCAAGGCCGGCACGCCACTCGGCCTGGCGGCCAAGAAAGTGATGGATTCGGGCGCCTTGGTCAGGGACGACACCATCATCGGCCTGGTCAAGGAGCGCATCGCCGCAGCCGACTGTGCCAACGGCTTCCTGTTCGACGGCTTCCCGCGCACCTTGCCGCAGGCCGACGCGATGAAGGCCGCCGGCGTCAAACTCGATGTCGTGCTCGAGATCGACGTGCCCGATTCGGCCATCATTGAGCGCATGAGCGGCCGTCGCGTGCACCTGCCCTCGGGCCGCACCTACCACCTCCAGTTCAACCCGCCCAAGCTCGCCGGCAAAGACGACGCCACTGGCGAAGACCTGATCCAGCGCGTCGACGACAGCGAGGCCACGGTCCGCCACCGCCTCGATGTCTACCAGAACCAGACCCGGCCGCTGGTCGAGTACTACGCCGCCTGGGCCGCGACGCAGGACACCCAGGCGCCGCGCTATGCCCGCATCTCCGGCCTGGGCGGCGTCGACGAGATCGCCGGCCGGGCGCTGGCGGCGCTGGTTGGCTGAGGCACGGCCCCCAGCGCTGCCCTGACGCTGGCACTTGTCAGATGCGACTCAGCCCGCGCGAACGCGAGGTCATCCGCCAGGCCACGGTCGAAGTCGCCGGCCCATCGGCGCGCGTCCTGCTGTTCGGTTCGCACACCCGGCCGGAACTGCGTGGCGGCGATATCGACCTGCTGATCGAACTGGCAGAACCCGTCGCCGACCGCTGGCACCTCGGTGTCCGGCTGGGCGCTCAGATCCAGATGAAACTGGGCCTGCAGAAGATCGACATCCTGGTCGCAGACCCGGCCACGCCTGCGTCACCCATCCTGGATGCTGCGCGGCACGATGGCATTCCTGTCTGAGGGCAGCTTGACGACATGACGGCAAGCGCAGCAAAGTTGCAATTCCTGGCCGAGACGGTTCTCGCCGAGGCCGAGCACCTTCAAGCCACCGATGGCCGTTTGTTCGCCATCGCCATGACGCCGCAGCGTGTGGAATCGTTGCGAACAGACATCGACTTGGCCGAGCGCACCGACGCCTTCGTGGCCCGTTTCGGCCGCCTGCAGGACACCTTGGCCGACAAGTTGCTGCCGGCCTTGCTGGACTGGCTGGCCGAGCCCGTGGCGGCAGCGATAGACAACCTGAACCGGGCCGAACGCCTGGGTTGGATAGCCTCGGTGCAAACCTGGACCGAACTGCGCAGACTGCGCAACCGCATGGTCCACGGGTACGTACGCGACCCGACGGAGTCGGCGTCAGCGTTGACCGCAGCACATGCGGCGGTGCCCTTGCTGGTCGCAGCGGCAACTGTGATGGCGGAAAAGGTTTTGACCGAGCCGGGCGGGGTATCGGGCTAAGCCGCCCCGGCCTGGCACAGGGCCGACCGCTTCCAGCGCCAACAAGGGACGCCGTTTGCCGTCCGCGCCGATCCGAATTTCACCCACCCCGCCGACCGAATATTGAGAGCACCGGCGGTTCAGTCATCGGTAGTCGCCCTCGTGTTGATGCCGAACGGCCAGAACCACCACCAGATGCGGCGAGGCGATTTCATACTTTGCAACGTAGCCAGAGGCTCCGAAGGGAATGAGCAACTCGCGGCGAAGCGAGCTGCGTGCCGCCTCCTCCTTGCGGAACAGGAACGGGGTTCTCCCCAACGCGCTCAGCGCTGCCTCGATGGCTTGAATTGCGCGGTCGGCAACATCCAGGTCCTCGACGTATTCGGCGCGGTCAACCAGGAACTCGTAGAGCCGCAGCAGGTCGGCCCTGGCTTCAGGCTCGACAACAACTGTGAAGGTCATGCCTTCGTTGGACGGTGCTTGTCCTGGAGTTCCCGTCGCTTGGCTTCAAGCCGCTCCCGCATTTCGGCAACGACTTCCGATGCCGGCACTGCGGTGCCGGTCTGCTGGAAGCGTGACCAGGCAGCATCAGCTCGGGCATCGAACTCAGTCTGCATGCGCCGGTAGTCCACCGCCTGCCGGACTGTGGCTTCAAGAAATTGCGACAGCGTTTCGCCCTCGCGCAACACGGCTTCGAGCTCAGCCCGGAGTTGAGGCTCGACGCGCACTTGCGGAAGGATCGCGGTCTTCATGCCAGCAGTGTGTTGCAAACGTGATTCATCGTCAATATCGGCGCACCGAACTGGCACTCAGCGCGAAGCTGCGGCATCGCGCAGATGGACGTTCCGGCCGCGCCTGCCACGAACGTCAGGGAACCTCAAATTGGCGTGGAACTGCTCGTGCGTGCCGTGGTCGGCGTATGGCGCTATGTGTCCGGCGTCAACTGTCCTGAGCGGCGCTCAAGACAGTTGTCGGCAGCCACGGAGATGGTTCTCGCCGAGGCCGAGCACCTTCAAGCCACCGATGGCCGTTTGTTCGCCATCGCCATGACGCCGCAGCGCGCGGAATCGTTGCGAACAGACATCGACTTGG
>JANXYH010000055.1 GCA_025350145.1 Burkholderiales bacterium
CCCCGGCCCTTTGGGTAAGCCCCGAATTCAAACCCACTCGGCGTTGCAATGCTCGATGGGTCCACCAACCCGTCTGCGCTTTGCGCTGGGCTTGAATTCGGGGCTTACGCGGGTGCATGGGATTGCCTCTCAGCCTCTCAGCGAGCTGCGGCATAGCCGGCAGCGACTTCGGCCTTCATCGCCTCCAGCCGGTCTTTGGCAAAGACCTTGCCGGCGACGACGACGGCGGCGATCCGGGCCAGGTTGTCGACGCTGCTCAGCGGGTTGGCATCGAGCAGGACCAGGTCGGCGTTCTTGCCCTCGTCGACCGTGCCCATGCTGGCCTGGCGGCCGAGGAACTCGGCGCCGTGGAGCGTGCTCATCTGCAGCACCTCCAGCGGGCTCAGGCCGGCCGCAGCCAGCTCGCGGAACTCCTGGTGCAGGCCGAAGCCGGGCACGACCCAGATGCCGCCGGTGTCCGAGCCGGTCAGCATCTTCGTGCCCTGGGCCTTGAACATGCGCGTCATCCGCTGCACCGCAGCGTAGTAGTTGGCAAAGGTGAGCGCGGCCGGCGGCGGCATGGTGGCCGAGAAGCGCTGGCTCAGCCCCTGCCAGAGCGCGACCCGCTTGGGCTCGACATAGCGCAGGTTGGTGTCCTGGCGGAAGGCCGGGTCGGCGGCCAGCATCATGGTCTTGAGGCGGATCAAGGTCGGCACCTGCCAAGTGCCGTTGGCGGCCATCTGCCGCGCAATGCCCTGGCACTTGGCGTCATCGTGGCTGTTCAGGATGCGCTGGTAGAACGGCGCATCGAGCTCGCGGTCCAGCATCGGCAGGATCACGGCCGCCGGCCCGAACGGAGTGGGCTTGGCGCCCTCGCCATTGAGCAAGGCGCTGCGGATCGCGGCCTCGTCGCGGGCGCAGTCGAGCAGCACGCCGGTGCCGGCGCCGAAGTGCTCGATCGCCCGCCAGCCCAGCGCCGATGATTCGATCGCACCGACCGCGCCGCTCAAGTGGCCGGCCACCGGGATGCCCTGGGCCCGGGCTTCGGCCAGGGCGGCGCGCGTCACCTCGGCGTTGGCGGCGACGATCTTGACCATGTCGGCGCCGATTGCCTTTTGCCGGCGCACGAAGGCCACGGCGGCCGGGGCGGTAGGAATCCCGGCCAGCAAATCACCCGCCACCTGCAGCACCTCGGGGGCGTCGACGCGGCCGGCCTCGCGCTCCTGGTTGACCTGCCGGCCCAACTGGATCAGCTCCTGCGAACCGGCCATCTGGCGGATGCCGGTGATGCCGTTGGCGATCAACAGGGCCCACTGCGCGGGCAGGTCGGCGGTCGACGCCAGGGCGTGGGTGTGCATGTCCAGCAGACCCGGGATCAGGAACTTGCCCGTTCCGTCGACCACCTGCGCCGAGCCCGTCACCGCCACGGCAGGGCTGTCGATGATGCGGGCGATGCGCCGGCCCTCGATCAGCACCGAGCGGCCGGCGCGCAAAGTGCCGTCGCGGGTGTCGACGACCGTGACGTTGCGGATCAGCGTGCCGTGGTCTATCGGCGGCTCGGCCGTCATGCTGCTGCACGACACCAGCCAGGGCAGGCAGGCCAGCGTGGCCAGAGCGGCCAGCGCGCGGGCGGCGCCTTGTGTCGAAGCTGTCATTCCCATCTCCGGTGCAGCGGGGTTCATGTTGAAGGTCTCAGGTTGAAGGTGTCAGGGCTACGGGGTTCAATCGGCGGTAATTCCGGCGTCGCTGACAACTTTGTGCCAGCGCTGCAAATCGCTCTTGATCAGCTCGCTGAGTTGCGCCGGCGTGCCGGTGCGCACCTGCAGGCCGAGCCTGGCCAATTCGGCCTTGATGTCGTCGGACTGGAGCACGGCGACGAAGTCGGCGTTGAGCCTGGCGATGGTCTCCGGCGGGGTCTTGGCCGGCGCCAGCACGCCGTACCAGGCATCGACGCTGTCCATCACCTCGATGCCCTGCTCGCGAAAGGTGGGCACTTCGGGCGCCAGCGGGTGGCGTGCCGGGCCGGTCACGGCCAGCAGGCGCAGCTTGCCGGCCAGCGCATAGGGCCGCACCGAGTGCAGGGTGGCGAACATCATCTGCACCTGGCCAGACATCAGGTCGGTGATGGCGCCGGCAATGCCCTTGTAGGGCACGTGCAGCACCTCCAGCCCGGTCTGCGCCCGCAGCAACTCCATCGCCAGGTGGTGCGGCGTGCCGTTGCCGGGCGAGGCGTAGTTGAGCTTGCCCGGGTTCTTCTTGAGGTAGGCGAGCAGGCCGGCCATGTCCTTGACCGGCATGGCCGGGTGGACGGCGAAGGCGTAGCTGGCCTCGGCCAGCTTGGTCACGGCGGCAAAGTCCGCGACGCTGTCGAAGGGCATGTTCTTGTAGATCGACGGCGTCATCGTGAAGGTGTTGATCGCCATCAACAAGGTGCTGCCGTCCGGCGCCGCCTTGGCCACCTGGCTGGCGCCGAGGTTGCCACTGGCGCCGGGCTTGTTGTCGACCACCACCGGCTGGCCCCAACGCGCTTGCAGCCTGGGGCCGATGACGCGGGCGATGATGTCGCTGCCGCTGTTGGCGGTGAAGGGCACGACCAGGGTGACCGGCTTGTTCGGAAAGCCCACGCCGGCCTGGGCCAGGGCAGCCACCGGCGCCAGCGCCGCAGCAGCGATCCAGGCGATGGCCGCAGCGCAGATGAACCGCAGGCTGGCGTTCCAGCCGTGGTGCAGACAGGGCATCGAGGGCGATCCAGTGCAAAGTTCGAGGGCCAGTACGCCAGTAGCATAGGCATGCCGCAGGGCCCGCAGGTGTTGCTGGCCGGGCAGCGCCGGCCGCGGCGGCAGTGCGGTTTCACCGCCGACAGCCCGACTTTGCCACCTGCCGGCCCGCCAACACCCAGCCCAGACCTGGCGCCACCCGCCCATTGCCCATTGCCCATTGCCCACCGCCCATTGCCCACCGCCCACCGCCCACCGCCCACCGCCCACGGCTCAACTTCGACCGACGTGACCTCCGCTTCGAACCTGCAAACCCGGGTGCTGGCCGTGGTCCAGCCGCAACCCGCGCCGCCGCTGCCCGGCCGAGGGTCCGGACTTTGACCGCTGCCGTACACATCGCCGTCGTCGACGACGAGGTCGACATCACCGCCCTGCTCGGCCATTACCTGGCCGGGCAGGGCTACCGGATCACGCCGCTCAACGACGGCCGGGCGCTGCTCGGGCTGATGGCCAGCGATCCACCGGCGCTGGTGCTGCTCGACCTGGGCCTGCCCGGCGAGGACGGCTTTGCAATCGCCCGGCAACTGCGCGCGCACTGGCACTGCGGCCTGATCATCGTCAGCGGCCGCAGCGACGCGGTCGACAAGGTGGTGGGGCTGGAGGTGGGCGCTGACGATTACGTGACCAAGCCCTTCGACCTGCGCGAACTGCTGGCCCGGATCAAGGCCGTGCTGCGCCGGATCGTGCCGGCCGACAGCGCCGGCAGCCCCGGCGCAACGGCGCAAAGCGCGGCGCCGAACAGCCTGCGCTTTGCCGGTTGGCAGCTCGATCTGGCCGCGCGCCGGCTGTTCGCGCCGCAGGGCCATGAGGTGCTGCTGACATCGGGTGAGTTCGGCCTGCTGCAGGCCTTTGCCCGACACCCGGGCCGGGTGCTGTCGCGTGACTTTCTGCTCGGCCAGACCCATGGCCGTGAGGCCGGCCCGTTCGACCGCACAGTCGACGTCCAGGTCGGGCGGCTGCGGCGCAAGCTCGGCGATGACGCCAACGAGCCCAGGCTGATCAAGTCGGTGCGCAGCGCCGGCTACATCCTGGTCAGCGACGCCGCCGCCGGGCCAGGCCCATGACCGAGGCTGCGCCGGCGCCGGCCCTGCCATCGGGCCTTGACGAGCACAGCGTCTTTCGCTCGCTGTTCTTCGCCTACCCCGACGCGATGCTGCTGGTCGACCAAGGCGGGCGGATCGTGCTGGCCAACCCGGCGGCCGAGCAGTTGCTGGGCTATGCCCGCGACGAACTGATCGGCCTGAACGTCGATGCCCTGGTGCCCGACGCGATCCGGCCGCGCCATGCCGCCTACCGGCAGGCTTATGGCCAGGCGCCGCGGGCCCGGCCGATGGGTGCGCAGATGGCGCTGGTGGCGCAGTGCCGGGACGGCAGCCAGGTGGCGGTCGAGATCGCGCTCAGCCCGCTGCATGAACACCGCCTGCCGCTGGTCGTGGCGGCCATCCGCGGCGTGGCCGAGTACCCGCGCGTCAAGCAAGCACTCAAGCGCGCCCGCTACAGCGAGCACCTGGCCCAGCTCGGCCGGCTGGCGGTCGATGCCCGCGAGCTGCAGTCCGTGGTCGACCAGATTCCGGCGCTTGCCGCCGCCGCGCTCGAGGTCGAGGTGGCCCGGGTGTTCCTGCTGGCGCAGGACCGCGCCTGGCTGCGGGTGGCCAGTGGCGTCGGCGAGATTGCCGGCGAGCCGGTCGGCAGCCGCCTGCCCAACCAGCCCGACAGCAGCCCGGGACGGGTGCTGGCCACAGGCCTGCCCCTGCTCGTGGCCGACTACCGCCTGGAGCGGCGCTTCAGCGTGCCCGCGCATTACCTGGACGCCGGGCTGGCCGGCGGACTGGCCGTGCCGCTGTCGGACCGGGGCCGGACCATCGGCGCGCTGAGCGTCTGCTCGCGCCAGGCCAACCGTTTCGGCGACGACGAACTGCGCTTCCTCGAATCCGCCGCCAGCCTGCTCGCCACCAGCCTGCAGCGGGCGGCGTCGGAGGAGGCGCTCAACCACGCCCTGCGGCTGGAAAGCGTCGGCCAGCTCAGCGGCGGCATCGCCCACGATTTCAACAACCTGCTGACCGTGATCCAGGGCAACCTGCAGGTGCTCGACGATTTGCCGGCCGACGCCACGCCGGCGCAGCGCCAACCGATGCTGTCGGCGGCGACGCGGGCGACGCGGCGTGGCGCCGAGCTCACCGCCAAGCTGCTGGCGTTCTCGCGCCGGCAGGTGCTGCAGCCGACGGCGGTCGATGCCGGCGCGATGCTGGGCTCGCTGGCCGACATGCTGCAACGCACCCTGGACCAGCGCATCCGGGTGGCGATCGAGCTGCCACCGGGCGGCGGCCCCTGGGTGCTGGCCGACCCCTCGCAACTCGAGTCGGCGCTGCTGAACATCGCCATCAATGCCCGTGATGCCATGCCCGAGGGCGGCAGCCTGCGCTTTCGCGCTGGCGTGGTCGATGCCGCGGCCGATGAATTGCCACCGGGATTGGCCGAGCCGATCGACAGCCCTGGCCGCCTGGTGCCGAACTTCGCCGCGATCTCGGTCAGCGACAGCGGCAGCGGCATGTCCGAGGCGGTCAAGGAGCGGGCCTTCGAGCCCTTCTTCACCACCAAGGGGGCGGGCCGCGGCACCGGCCTGGGACTGAGCACGGTCTACGGCTTCGTCAAGCAATCGCGGGGTGCGGTGGTGCTGGACAGCGCCCCCGGCGCCGGCACCGGCGTGACGCTCTACCTTCCGCTGGCCGCTGCGCCGGCCGCGGCGTCCGACGCGGTGGCTGACGCGCTGGACGCGGACCCGGCGCCTGCCCTGCCTGCGGACCTGGCCGTGCTGCTGGTCGAAGATGACCCCGAGGTGCGCGCCGTGGTCCACAGCCATCTGCAGGCACTGGGCTGCCGGGTCTGGGCGGCGGCCAGCGGTGAGCAGGCGCTGCTGCTGCTGGCCGACAACCCCGGCGTCGCACTCCTGCTCAGCGACATCGCCCTGGGCGCTGGCATGCGCGGCACCGCGCTGGCGGCCTTGGCCCAGGCCCGGCTGCCCGGTCTGGCGGTGCTGCTGATGTCGGGTTTCTCGGCCGAACTGCTGGAGGCTGACCGGGTCGCGCCGCGCCACTGGGAGCTGCTGCAAAAACCGTTCGCGCGCGACGCGCTGGCGCAGGCCATGGCGCGGCTCTTCCCGGCACGCTGACTGGCCGTCAACCCAGGCCGCAACACGGCCGTCAAGCCAGCGGACAAGCCGGAGCAGGCAGGCCTGTCAGCGCCGCTGCCAGCGCCACGCCCTGGCGCAATGCCTGGCGCATTCACAGCTCGACCGTGCCGCGGTACTCGGGCACCGCGCAGGGCCAGCCGTGGCGCTCGCTGATGGCCTGGCGCAGGGCGTCGGCGGCGACCGGCTCGCCATGGGTCACGAACACCTGGCGCGGGGCAGCCGGCAGGGCGCCGATCCAGGCCAGCAGTTCGTTCCGGTCGGCATGGGCCGACATCGCCCCGAGCATGGCCACCTCGGCCCGGATCGCCACCTGCTGGCCGTGGATCTTGACGCTGGCCGCGCCAGCGACGATCGCCGCGCCACGCGTGCCGGCGGCCTGGTAGCCGGCGAAGACGATGCTGTTGCGGGGGTCGGGCGCGAAGGCCTTGAGGTGGTGCAGCACGCGACCGCCACTGGCCATGCCGCTGGCCGAGATGATGATGGCCGGGTAGCGGATGTCGTTCAGGCGCTTGGAATCCTCGACGCTGTTGACGATCTGCGCCGCCGCGCCCATCGCCGCGCAGGCCTCGGCGTCCAGCCGGTGTTCGCCGGCATGGGCGCGGTACAGCGCGGTGGCGCTGGCCGCCATCGGGCTGTTGAGGAAGGCCGGCAGCCTGGGGATGCGGCCCTGCTCGCGCAGCAAGTGCACGGCATACAGCAGCGCCTGCGCCCGCCCGACGGCAAACGCCGGCACCAGCACGACACCGCCGCGCGCGGCCGTGCGGTTGATGGCGCTGGCGAGTTCGGTCAGCGGATCGGCGGCGGCATGGGCCCGGTCGCCGTAGGTCGATTCGATCACCACCGTGTCGGCCGCCTCGGGCGGTTGCGGCGGGGTCATCAACAGGTCGTCGCTGCGCCCGAGATCGCCGGAAAAGAGGATCGCCCGGTCCTGCCACTCGATCCGTACGCTGGCCGCGCCCAACAAGTGGCCGGCACGGGCCAGGCACACCCGCACACCAGGTATTGGCTCGAAGCGCTCGCCCCATTCGCGCGCCTTGAAGTGGCGCAGCGCCGCCCGGGCTTCGGCCGCGCTGTACAGCGGCAGCGCCGGCTGGTGGCGCGAGAAGCCATGGCGGTTGGCGTAGGCGGCCTCCTCCTCCAGCAGGTGCCCCGAGTCGGGCAGGATCAGCCCGCACAGGTCGCGGGTGGCGGCGGTGCAGTACACCGGCCCGGCAAAGCCCTGCTGCACCAGCCGCGGGATGTAGCCGCTGTGGTCGAGGTGGGCATGGCTGAGCACGATCGCGTCCAGGCTGGCCGGCGCAACCGCAAAGTCGGCCCAATTGCGCAGCCGCAACTGCTTGAGCCCCTGGTACAGACCGGCATCGACCAGCAGGCGCCGGCCCTGGTGTTCGAGCAGGTACTTCGAACCCGTGACCGTGCCGGCGCCGCCGAGGAAGCTCAGTCGCATGGGCGGTCTCCGGGCTGGGTCTGGCGTTGGCTGGCGGCGCAGGAGGTCAACAACTTGTCGCGGCCGCAGCGATGGTCTCGGGCGGGGCGATGCAGCGCTGAACGAAGGCGCTGAGCGCGTCGGCGCTCGGGATGCTGAGCTCGCGCCGGCCCTTGGAGGCGAAACCTATGACCTGGTCGCGGGCCAGGCGCGAGAGCGCGCGGCTGACGGTCTCCAGCGTCATGCCGAGGTAGTTGCCGATCTCGGCGCGGGTCATGCGCAGCGCGATCTGGTCGGTGCGCAGGCCGCGGCAGGCCAGCGAATTCACCCACTGGCTCAGGAACTCGGCCACCCTGGCGTCGGCCGGCAGGGTGCAGCGCGACAGCATCGAGTCGCGGTCGCGGGCGATCTCGCGGCTCATGGCGGCATGCAGGGCGGTCATCAGCGCCCGGCTGTCGACGCAGGCGCCGAGCAGGGCCTCGTAGCGGATCACCCAGGCCTCGCCGGTGTCCAGCACCACCGCGTCGCAGCGGTAGCTGCCGTCGGCGATGCCGTCAAAGCCCAGCCAGTCGCCGCGGAACTTCAGACCGGCGACTTGCTCACGCCCATCGGCCGCAGCGTTGACGATCTTGACCAAGCCGGAATTCAGCACGAACAGCCGGTCGAAGCGCTCTCCCGCCCGGTACAGCGGCTCGCCCGCATGGACGATGCGCCGCTGCGGCTGCAGGTGCTGGGCCAGCAGCGCCAGCGTCTGGTTGATCTCCAGGCTGCTGCGGCGGCTGGCCGGCGAGGTGTCGGCTGGGGCAAGCGGGGTCATGGGCTGGTCCTGGTGGTTGGCCGGGGTGGTGGGCCGGGGTGGTGGAACAAGCAATGCGGCCATCCTAAAAAGCCCGCCGCGCCGGACCAAGAACGCAGTGCGTCACCGTGTAACGCTGTGTCGCAGGCCTGTCGCGGGCCTGTCGCAATGGTTTGGCGGGCCTGGAGCGGCATTGCCCGCCGCGACCGAAGGCGCTGGTTTGACCGGCATCAAGGCGCGGCGGCGGCGCCGCCATAGGCTTGGCGACCCTTGGTGATCCTTCACCCCTTGGACCGCACCCGCGCCGATGCCCCGCCCGCTCCTGCGCCCCCATTGCCTAGACCTCGCGAACCTGTCGGCCAGCGAGGCTGACGCACTTGCGCTCACCATCGGCCAACTGCTGGCGGGCGGCGGGCCGTCGGCGATATCCGTCCTGGCACTGCAGGGCTGCAACCTGGGCCTGCTCTGCGGCACCGGGCAGGCGCACGACAACGCCCTGGCGCACGACATTGCCCTGGTGCACAGCTCGGCGCTGGCGCTGGGCGCCCGGGTGGCTTGCTTGAGCCCCGACCTGGCCCTGCTCGCGGGGCCCATGAACCTGCAGCCCACCGCCCATGTGATCGGGCGTCTCTACGACGCCTTGGTCTGTATCGGCAGTGCCGGCGAGTGGGTGCGGCGCATCGGCGAGGTGGCCGGCGTACCCTTGATCGAGGGCCTGGCCGCCGCGCCTGGGACGCTGTTGCGACTGGCCGATCTGGCGCCCGGCTGGCCCGACAACCAGGCCCGTCGGCGCCTGGTGGTGCAGGCGGTGTTGCTGCACGCCCTGGCTTGACGGGCGGGCGGGCGGATCTGCGGATCGGGCGGATCGGGCGGGCCGACCCGCGGCTCAGCCCCCACACCAGGCCAGGACGCGGTCGACCAGGCCATGCGCCAGCGCCCAGCCAGAGGCCAGCACCAGGCCGGCGCCGGCGACCCGGTAGCCGAGCCTGGTGGCGCGCTCGGGCGACAGCGCTGCGCCATGCGCCGCGCGCCAGCGTGACCACAGCCATGGCGCCGCGACCAGGCCCGGCAACGAGGCCAGCCCAAAGGCGGCCATCACCAGCGCCCCGGCAGCGGCGCCGTCGGCCAGCGCCGCCAGCAGCAACGCGCCCTGCAGCGTCGCGCAGGGCCAGGCGATCCAGCCCAGCCCTGCGGCCACGGCCCGCAGCGGCCGCTGATGACCGCCCCCAGGCGGCGGCAAAGGCCCGCCGCCGCGCCCCGAGGGGGTTGAGTCCACTCGGGAGCGGCCCTTCGTTGACTCATGACGCTGCACCACCACGATCGGCAGGGTGGCGTCACGGCGCAGCAGCGCTGGCTGCTGGCCCGTGGCCAGCCAGTGCAGGCCGAGCGCCAGAAATCCCAGGTGCAGCAGGGTCCACAGCGGCTGCAGCGCTGGCGCCGCCTGGCGCCATTCGCCCAGCGCTGCGACGCTGCCGGCAGCGACTGCGCCCGCGGCCATGTAGCCGGCCAGGCGGGCCGCCTGGAAGCCCAGCGCCGCGCGCCCACCGCCCTGGCTGAGCGCGGCGCAGGGCGCGGCACACATCAGGGCGCAGTGCGGGATCGACGCCGTGCCCAGCGCCAGCGCCGCCAGCAGCAGCGGCCAGGGCGTCATGGCCCGACCCAGGGCGTGGCCGGCGTGTCGCCCTGCAGCCATTGCGTCAGCGCGCTGGCGGCCGCGATCACGGCCCAGAACACCAGGAACGCGAGGCTGTGGATCGCGCCCGGCGAGAGCGGCCCGGCGGCGTCCAGCGCGCTCAGCATCGAGGGGTCGAGCAGGGCGCCCAACAGTGCCAGGGGCACGCAGGCGGCGTTGTAGACCGCCGCCCACACCAGGTTCTGGCGCACCACCCGCTGCGCTTTGCGGGCCAGCGCCCGGGCGCGCACGACATCGTCCAGGCGGTTCGAGACCAGCACCGCGTCGGCCTCGGCGCGGGCGATCTGCGCCCCCGCGCCCATCGCTAGCACCAGGGCGCGGCCAGCCCGGGCCTGGCCAAGGCGCGCGACTGGGGGTGCGTAGACCAGGCGGCCAGCGACGCCGCGATGGCGCGCCACTGCGCCTCGTCGCCGCTGTCCGGGGCGGCGCTGCCGTGGACCATGGCCAGATCGCCGGGCAGCGGCTCGGTCAGGGTGCCGGTCTTGTCGACAAACAGCGTCTGCATCGTCGCCAGGCCCTCGATCGCCTCGGTCCGGCGCAGCAGCAGGCCATGCCGTGCCAGCGCCGCACTGCTGGCCACCCAGGCCGAGGGCGCGGCCAGCGACAGCGCGCAGGGGCAGGTGACGATCAACATCGAGACCGCGACCCCGACCCCGACCGCGCGCGCCGGATCGATCAGGCTCCAGGCCGCAGCCGCCAGCGCTGCCAGCAGCAGCACCGCCCAGAGGAAGGGCGCGGCCCAGCGCTCGGCCAGGCGTTGCGCCCCGGGGCGGCAGGTGGCGGCCTCGCGGACCATCGCCACGATCGCCTCGTAGCGGGTGTCGGCGCCCACCCGCTCGACCCGCATCAGCACCGGCGCGCCCAGGTTCAGGCTGCCCGCCACGACCGCGTCGCCCTCGCCCTCGGCCTTGGCCACCGCCAGCGCCTCGCCCGTGAGCAGCGATTCGTCGACCCGGGTCGAGCCCTGCACGATCACGCCGTCGGCGCAGAAGGCCTGACCCAGCGGCACCCGCAGCCGATCACCGGGCTGCAATCGCAGCGCGCTGACCGGCGTTGCGCCGCTGCCGTCCGGGTGCTCGCGCAGCACTGTCTCGGGCAGGCGGCCGAAGGTCGCCTCCAGCGACTCGGCGGCACGCTGGCGCACCCGCATCTCCAGCCAGCGGCCGGCCAGCAAGAAGCTGATGAACATCGTCAGCGAGTCGAAATAGACGGCGTCGCCGAGCGGGCCGCTCGGATCGAAGGCGGCGACGCTGCTGGCGGCGAAGGCGACGCCACTGCCCAGCGCCACCGGCACATCCATGCCCAGCCGCCGCTGCCGCCAGGCGCGCCAGGCGCCGGCCCAGAAGGGCTGGGCCGCGAACAGCATCACCGGCAGGCTCAGCAGCCAGGCGCTGGCGTCGAGCAGGCGCTTCAAATCCGGCGCCAGACCGGCCGGCCCGGCCAGGTAGGCGGGCGTGGCCAGCATCATCACCTGCATGGCACAAAAGCCGGCGACGAACAGCCGTCAGAGCGCGTCGCGGCGCTCGCGCCGACGCAAATCCCGCGCCGCGCTGGCGGTGTCGGGCACGGCGTCGTAGCCGGCCTGCCGCAGCGCTGCCACAAAGGCCGAGGGTCGGCCCTGGGCCGGTGACCAGCGCACCCGGGCGGTCTGCGCCGACACGCTGACCTGCACCTCGCGTACCCCGTCGACCCGCAGCAAGGCCGCCTCGACCGCGCTGGCGCAGGCGGCGCAGTGCATGCCGGCAATGCGCAGGTAGCTGCTGGCCTCGGCGCCCGCACCGCCGCCGCTGCCGCAGGAGGCGGTGGTGGTGGTGGTGAAGCGCTCGATCTCGCGCGCGTCGTCCAGCACCGCCCAGGGCGAGACGGCACCGGCGGCCACCGGCGCCGGCATCAGCGACGCCTGCCGCGACCACGCACGCAGCCGCCCGGCAGGGGTGATGGCGGCGAAGCAGGGACGCGGAGTGGTGGCATAGCCGTGGCGCGGGTTGATCGATTGTCTGGACCTGCGGCCACCGCCGGCTTGATCCCGATCAAGCCGTGCCTGGCTTGGCGGCGGCGCCTGCTGCGGCCGGTCTCGGCCGGTCTGCGGCAAGCACCCGCATGGCGATAATCCGCCCCGATGTCGCCAACCCGATGTCGCCAACCCGCTGCCGCCGCTGGACGCGCTGAGTGGACCGGCTCAGCCCCAAAGCAACAGGCGATTCGCGCTTGCCAGCCGGCCGCAAGCGGTCATTGCCAAGGCGCCCGACGCCCCGGGCTATCGCCCCGAGGACACCCTTTTCCCCTACGGCTTCGGCCTGTCCTACTGAGCCCACCATGGCCACACCTTTGATCACCCAGTTGCAGGTCATCCCGGTGGCCGGCCGCGACAGCATGTTGCTGAACCTGAGCGGCGCGCATGCCCCGTTCTTCACCCGCAACATCGTCATCCTCAGCGACAGCGCCGGCCACACCGGGATCGGCGAGGTGCCGGGCGGAGAGTCGATCCGCCAGACCCTGGACGACGCGCGCGAGTTGCTGATCGGCCAGCCCATAGGCCGGCATCTGGCGCTGCTGCAGGCCGCGCGCGAGCGCTTTGCCGACCGCGACAGCGGCGGCCGTGGCCTGCAGACCTTCGACCTGCGGGTGGCGATACACGCCGTCACCGCGCTCGAATCGGCGCTGCTGGACCTGCTCGGCCAGCACCTGGGCCTGCCGGTGGCGGCGCTGTTGGGTGAGGGCCAGCAGCGCGACCGGGTCGAGGTGCTGGGCTATCTGTTTTACGTCGGCGACCGCCGCCGCACCGACCTGGCCTACGCCAGCGAGCCCGACGCCGCCGACGCCTGGTCGGCGCTGCGCCACGAGCCCGCGCTGACGCCCGAGGCGATCGTGCGCCAGGCCGAGGCCGCACATGCGCGCTACGGTTTCAACGACTTCAAGCTCAAGGGCGGGGTGCTGCGCGGCGAGGACGAGATGGCGGCCGTCACCGCGCTGCATGAGCGCTTCCCGCAGGCCCGGGTGACGCTGGACCCCAACGGCGGCTGGCTGCTCAAGGACGCGGTTCGGCTGATGCGCGACAGCCGCGACATCGTCGCCTACGCCGAAGACCCCTGCGGCGCCGAGGACGGTTTCTCCGGCCGCGAGGTGATGGCCGAGTTCCGCCGCGCCACCGGCCTGCCCACGGCGACCAACATGGTCGCCACCGATTGGCGCCAGTTGAGCCATGCGCTGTCGCTGCAATCGGTCGACATCCCGCTGGCCGACCCGCACTTCTGGACCATGGCCGGCTCGGTCCGCGTCGCCCAGACCTGCCGCGACTGGGGCCTGACCTGGGGTTCGCACTCGAACAACCACTTCGATGTCTCGCTGGCGATGTTCACCCATGTGGCCGCCGCCGCGCCGGGCAAGGTCACGGCCATAGACAGCCACTGGATCTGGCAGGACGGCCAGCGCTTGACCCAATCACCCTTGCAGATCCGGGGCGGCGTCATCGATGTCCCGACCCAGCCCGGACTGGGCGTGCAGCTCGACATGGTCGAGGTCGAGAAGGCCCACCAGCGCTACCTTCAGCATGGCCTGGGTTCGCGCAACGACGCCGACGCGATGCAGTACCTGATCCCGGGCTGGCGCTTCGACCCGAAGCGGCCCTGCCTGGTGCGCTGAGCCGAAGACCCAGCGCCCGCAGCCTGGGTTCAGGCCAGCCAGCCCAGGCGTCGGCTGATGTCCAGCACCAGTGGCGACTGGTTCAGGGCATAGAAGTGGATCCCCGGCGCGCCGCCGGCCAGCAGGCGTTCGCACAGCCGCGCCACCACCTCGATGCCGAAGGCGCGGATCGAGGCGGCGTCGTCGAGGTAGCCCTCCATCTTCAGCATCACCCAGCGCGGGATCTCGATGCCGTCGCGGGCGGCGAACTGGGCGACCTTGGCGAAGTTGTGGAACGGCATCACGCCGGGCACGATCGGCACGGCCACGCCCAGCCCGCGCACCTCGTCGACGAAGTGGAAATAGGCGTCGGGGTTGAAGAAGAACTGGGTGATGGCCGAGTCCGCGCCGCTCCTGACTTTGGCGGCAAAGTGCTGCAGGTCACGCCGGGCGTAGCGCTGCTCGGGGTGGTATTCGGGGTAGGCGGCGACCTCGATGTGCCAGTCGTCGCCCTGGGTTTCGCGGATGAAGGCGATCAGCTCGCTGGCATAGCGGAACTCGCCGGCCACCGCCATGCCGCTGGGCAGATCGCCACGCAGGGCGACGATCCGGCGGATGCCCTGGGCGCGGTAGGTCGCCAGCGTCTGGGCGATGCTGGCACGGGTCGAGCCGACGCAGGACAGATGCGGCGCCGCCTCATGGCCGAGCGCGGCGATGTCGCGCACGGCGGCCAGCGTCTTGTCGCGGGTGGCGCCGCCGGCGCCATAGGTGACGCTGAAAAACTCCGGCCGCAGCGCCGCCAAATCCTGCACCACGGTCTTGAGCTTCTCCGCCCCGACGGGGGTGTTGGGCGGGAAGAATTCAATGCTGATGGGCGGCGCGGTGGCGGTGGTGGCGGCGGTGGCGGTAGAAGTCATGGCGGCAAGCGGTTGAGAAGCCTTCGATCCTGTCCATTCAGTCGCAGGGCAGCGGCATCCGAAACGCAGCCGCCGTCGGCACGACCGCGACCACCAAGCGGCCGCCGCGGAACCGGCTCCGCCGGGCCGCCAGCGGCGCCCCCCTGGGGGGAGGAGCCGAAGGCGACTCGGGGGGCCAATCAATACCTGTAGCTGTCGGGCTTGTACGGGCCTTGCGGTGGCACGCCGATGTAGGCCGCCTGGGCCGGGCTGAGCTCGGTCAACTGGGCGTTGAGCGTCTTCAGCTGCAGCCGCGCCACCTTCTCGTCAAGGTGCTTGGGCAGGACATAGACCTGGCCCGGCGCATAGCGCTGGCGGTGGCAGAACAGCTCGATCTGGGCAATCGTCTGGTTGGCAAAGCTCGACGACATCACGTAGCTGGGGTGGCCGGTGCCGCAGCCCAGGTTCACCAGCCGGCCCTTGGCCAGCAGGATGATGCGCTTGGCCGGCCGGCCATCGGCGGCCGGAAAGAGGATGTGGTCGACCTGCGGCTTGATCTCCTCCCACTCGTACTGCTCGACCGAGGCGATGTCGATCTCGTTGTCGAAGTGGCCGATGTTGCAGACGATGGCGTTGTGCTTCATCGCCAGCATATGGCCGTGGTGGATCACGTCGCGGTTGCCGGTGGCGGTGACGAAGATGTCGGCCTTGTCGGCGGCCCAATCCATGGTCACGACGCGGAAACCCTCCATCGCCGCCTGCAGCGCGTTGATCGGGTCGATCTCGGTCACCCAGACCTGGGCCGACAGCGCCCGCAGCGCCTGCGCCGAGCCCTTGCCGACATCGCCATAGCCGGCCACCACCGCGACCTTGCCGGCGACCATCACATCGGTGGCGCGCTTGATGCCGTCGACCAGGCTCTCGCGGCAGCCGTAGAGGTTGTCGAACTTGCTCTTGGTGACCGAGTCGTTGACGTTGATGGCGCGGAACAGCAGCGTGCCCTGGGCGCTCATCTCGTTGAGGCGGTGCACGCCGGTGGTGGTCTCCTCGGTCACGCCGATGATCTCGGCGCTCTTGCGGCTGTACCAGCTCGGGTCGGTCGCCAGCTTGGCCTTGATCGCGGCGAACAGCTCACGCTCTTCCTCGCTGCCGGGGTTGGCGATCACGCCCAGGTCGCGCTCGGCGCGCTGGCCCAGGTGCATCAGCAAAGTGGCATCGCCGCCGTCGTCGAGGATCATGTTCGGGCCCTCGCGAGTGGTACCCGGAGCGCCGACAGGGGCTCCTGCCGGACCCGTGCCGAACTCGAAGATGCGGTGGCTGTAGTCCCAGTAGTCCTTCAGGTTCTCGCCCTTGTAGGCGAACACCGGCGTGCCGTTGGCCACCAGCGCGGCGGCGGCATGGTCCTGGGTCGAGAAGATGTTGCACGAGGCCCAGCGCACCTGCGCCCCCAGCGCCTGCAGCGTCTCCACCAGCACGGCGGTCTGGATCGTCATGTGCAGGCTGCCGGTGATGCGTGCGCCCTTGAGCGGCTGGCTGGCGGCGTATTCGCTGCGGATCGCCATCAGCGCCGGCATCTCGACTTCGGCGATGTGGATTTCCTTGCGGCCCCAGGCGGCCAGCGACAGGTCGGCGATGGCACTGTCGGCGGGGGCGAGGTTGACGGCATTCATGGCAGGCAGCTCCAAAAAAAAGAGGATTGGCAAAACGGCGGTTGAACCCGCAGGCACTGCTGGCAAATCGGCAAAACGCGAGGGGTTTGGAATTGCACCCACCCACGGACGACCTGCGGGCGAGCGACGTTGCACTGGAAGTGGTTTCGAGCCTGGGGCCGGGGTTGGCCTTGCAACGCTCCTCGAAACAGGGCGAATTCTAAGCCGCGGCAGTGGTGGGCAATGCCTTCTGGCGGGCGGCGATTGCCGGTCAGTTCGGTGCCTCGGGGCCGGGGCCGGGGGCGTCTGGACGGTCGGGTGTTCGGGCGGCTGTGCCTGTGGGAGACTTTGCCGCCGCCCCGCCCGCCGCCCGTGACACCACCGCCCGTGACGCCACGACCTTTTCGCCCCGACCCGCCGCAGACCCTGCGTCCCTGGGCCGAATGCCCAGACGCTGCGCTGGCTGGCTTGCGTGGCGTGCTCACCGACATCGACGACACGCTGACCCGTGACGGCCAGATCGAGCCGGCGGCGCTGGCCGGATTGCAGCGCCTGGCGGCGGCCGGCCTGCCGGTCATCGCCGTGACCGGGCGCCCGGCCGGCTGGAGCCGGGCGTTTGCGCTGGCCTGGCCGGTGCGGGCGATCGTCGCTGAAAACGGTGCGCTGATGTGGCGCCGCCGGTCGGCCCAGAAAGCGGCGATTGAATATGCCGACCCGCTGCCAGTTCGCCAGGCCAACGCCGAGCGCCTGGCCACCTGCGCCCGCGCGGTGCTGGCCGAAGTGCCCGGCACGGCGCTGGCGCGCGACAGCGCCGGCCGGATCACCGACATCGCCATCGACCACAGCGAGTTTGCCCACCTGCCACCAGAGCGCATCGCCCAGGTGGTGGCGCTGATGCAAGCGCAGGGTTTGACGGCCAGCGTCAGCTCGATCCACATCAACGGCTGGATCGGCGCGCACCACAAGTTCAGCGGCGCCTGCTGGGCGGTGCGGCAGGTGCTGGGCGGCGAATTGCGGCCGGCCGAATGGCTCTATGTCGGCGATTCGAGCAACGACCAGGTGATGTTCGAGCGCCTGCCGCTGTCGGTCGGCGTGGCCAACATCGCCCGCTTTGTGCCGCTGCTGACGCACTTGCCGACCTATGTGACCCGAGCTGAGCGCGGCGCTGGCTTTGCCGAGGTGGCGAAGAAGATCCTGGCGGCGCGCCCAGGCTGAGTGTCTGGGCTCAAGCGCTCAGAGGCTGAGAGGCAATCCCATGCGCCCGCGCCGGGGTGACCAAGGGCTCTGAGCAAGGCGCGACGCGCAGTCCGCACTGACGTGCGGGCAAGCGTTGCAACGCCGCGCAGGGCCCTTGGTCACCCCGGCCCTTCGGGTAAGCCCCGAATTCAAACCCACTCGGCGTTGCAATGCTCGATGGGTCCACCAACCCGTCTGCGCTTTGCGCTGGGCTTGAATTCGGGGCTTACGCGGGTGCATGGGATTGCCTCTCAGCCTCTC
>JANXYH010000066.1 GCA_025350145.1 Burkholderiales bacterium
ATCATCAAGGCCGCCGGGATCGAACCCGAATGACCCGCCACCGCCCCGACGAGGAGACTCCTATGACCCGCCTGCCCACCTGAACCTGTTGGCCGCCGCCCTGGGTGCGGCTGCGCTGGCGATGCCGCTGGCCGCCGCCGCCCAGACCCGTGGTGGCACGCTGCGGCTGGTGGTCGCGCAGTTGCCGGCCAACCCCGACCCGGTGGTCAGCACCCTGGGCACCAACTGGCTGGTGGCCACCAACGCCTGCGAGGGCCTGTTCGCGCTCGACGACAACTGGCAGCCGCAACCGATGCTGGCGCGCTCCTTTGCCTACAGCAACGGCGGCAAGACGCTGACGATCAAGCTGCGCAGCGGCATCAAGTTCCACAGCGGCGCGGCGCTGAGTGCCGACGACGCGGTCGCCTCGCTCAAGCGCTATGCCACCAGTGCCGGCACCGGCGCGGTGCTGAAGAACCTGGTCAGCGAGATCAAGGCCGGCGACGCCGAGACCGTGGTGCTGAGCCTGCCCGAGCCCAGCGGCATGCTGATCGGCCTGCTGACGCTGGGGCCGGCGGCGGTGTTCTCCAAGGCCTCGCTGGAAGGCGCCAGCGGCAGCCTGCCGATGAAGTCGCTGGACTGCACCGGGCCCTACAAGCTGGCCGAGTTCCAGCCCGACCGCCAGGCGGTGCTGAGCCGCTTCGACGGCTACCAGTCGCGCAGTGAGAAGCCCAACGGCCATGCCGGCGCCAAGCCCGCCTATGCCGATCAGATCGTGTTCATGCCGCAGTCCGAGCCCTCGGTGCGGCGCGACAGCGTCATCACCGGCAAGGCCGACCTGGCGATCGGCCTGCCGTTCGATTTCTACAACGCGATCAAGAACAACCCGCAGACCGAGCCGCTGATCGTCGCCGACAACCAGTCGCTGACGGTGGTGTTCAACAACAAGCAGGGCCCGGCCACCGACCTCAAGTTGCGCCAGGCGATCCAGGCCGCGCTGACGATGGAGCCGATCATGCGGGCGGCCTCGTCCAACCCACAGTTCTATGCCGTCGACCCGAGTTGGGCGCCGGACCGCAAGGGCGTCTGGCATTCCACCGCCGGCGCCGAGGGCTGGGGCAAGGCCGACGCCGAAAAGGTCAAGAAGCTGCTGGCCGAGAGCGGCTACAAGGGCCAGCCGCTGCGCTGGTTGACGAGCAAGGATTTCTACCAAGGCCACTACCTGCCGGCGCTGGCGGCGCAGCAGCAGCTCGACAAGTTCGGCATCAAGACCGAGATCCTGGTGATGCCCGCAGCCACCTATGTGCAGACCCGCACCGACCCGGCGGCGTTCGAGATGTTCTCCAGCTTCCTGCCGACCTATGTCGATCCGGTGGTGATCCCCTACCTCAACGCCAGCTTCCCTGGCTGGTGGGTCAACGCCGAGAAGGAGGCGCTGGTCAAGCAACTGGCCACCACCACCGAGCCCAAGGACCGGGTCGCGGTCTGGCACAAGCTGCACGCGTTGATCTACCACGAGGCACCGTTCATGAAGTACGGCACCGAGTCGCTGCTGACGGCCCAGCGCAAGGGCACGGTCGGGGTCTCGACCAGCCCGGCCAACACCGCCTGGGTCGGCAACATCGCACCTCCGCCGGCCAAGTGACGCGCGGTGGCTGAGCACCTGGCTTTCGGCCAGCGCCTGGGCCGCCACCGCACCGCCCTGGCGGCGCTGGCGGTGCTGGCTGGGCTGGTCGTGCTGAGCCTGGGCGCCGGTTGGCTGGTGGGCGCCAAGTCGCTGGAGATCGATCCGCTGAACCGGCTGATGCCGCCCTCGGCCGAGCATTGGTTCGGCACCGACCACCTCGGCCGCGACATGCTGGGGCTGGTGCTGTTCGGTGGCCGCACCTCGCTGCGGGTGGGGGTGGTGGTGAGCGTGCTGGCGATGGCCATTGCCACCGTGCTGGGCCTGCTCTCGGGGTTCTTCAGGCAGCTCGATGTGGTGCTGATGCGGGTGGTCGATGGGCTGATGTCCTTCCCCGGCATCGTCCTGGCGACCGCTGCTGCGGGCTACCTCGGCCCGAGCATCAACACCGTGACCCTGGCGCTGACCCTGGTGCTGATCTCACCGGCGCTGCGGGTCGTGCGCGGCCAGGTGCTGGTGGTGCGCGAGCTGCCCATGGTCGAGGCCGCGCGCGCGGTTGGCGTGCCCACGCCACGGCTGCTGCGCCGCTACATCCTGCCGGCGGTGCTGTCGCCGCTGCTGGTCCAGGCCTCGTTCGTGTTCTCGGCGGCGGTGCTGGGCGAGGCCGGCCTGAGCTTCATCGGTCTGGGCATAGGCGCCCGCGATGTGAGCTGGGGCAGCGCCCTGGCCGAGGCCCGCAACTACATCCAGGAGGCCTGGTGGATCGTCGCCTTTCCCGGCCTGGCGCTGGTGCTGACGATCCTGGCGCTGAACCTGCTGGGTGATGCCCTGCGCGACCTGCTAGACCCCAAGTTGCGCCAGCGCTGAGATGGGCAAATACCTGCTGCGCCGCCTGGGGCTGATGCTGCCGACCATCGTCGTGCCGATGGTGCTGGTGTTCCTGCTGCTGCGCCTGGCGCCCGGCGATCCGGCGGCGATGATCCTGGGTGACCAGGCGACCACTGTCCAGATCGCCGCGCTGCGCCATGAGATGGGCCTGGACCGGGCGCTGCCGATCCAGTTCGCCACCTGGGCCGGCCATGTGCTGAGCCTGGATCTGGGCCAATCGCTGTTCTTCCACAAGCCGGTCACCGCGCTGATCGCCGAGTACGCCGTCGTCACCGTGCATGTGGCCATCGTCGCGCTGCTGTTGGCGGTGTCGCTGGGGGTGGTGCTGGGCAGCCTGGCGGCGATGCGCCGCGACACGCTGCTCGACCGCGGCCTGGTCGCCGCAGCGGTGCTCGGCATCTCCTTGCCCGAGTTCTGGTTCGCGTTGCTGCTGATTTTTTTGTTCGCCGTCACCTGGCCGATCTTTCCGGTCGCCGGCTATGTCGAGTTCCGCCACGGCGGCTGGGCCTCTGCGCTGAGCATCGCTCTGCCGGCGCTGGCCCTGGGCATCCGCCAATCGGCGCTGATGACCCGGATGGCGCGCAGCGCGATGCTCGACGTGCTGGGCGAGGGCTACATCACCACCGCCCGCGCCCAGGGCCTGCCCGAGCGCACCGTCATCGGCCGCTACGCGCTGCGCATGGCGGCGATCCCGGTGGTTACCATCGCCGGGCTGTCGGCCAGCCAGTTGCTCTCCGGCGCGGTCGCGATCGAGATGATTTTTTCCCTGCCCGGCCTGGGCAAGCTGCTGATCGACGCGGTCTCGCGCCGCGACTATCCCGTAGTCGAGGGCGTGGTGCTGGCAATCGCGGTGATGCTGGCCCTGCTGAACCTGCTGGTCGACCTGCTCTACGCCTGGCTGGACCCGCGGATCAGGCTCGGATGAACGCCCTGTCCAGCCCGCCCGTGCTCGAGGTAGAGCAGCTCAGCGTCGCGCTGCCGATTGGCGGCAGGCTGGTGCCGGTCGTCACCGACATCAGCTTAAAGATCGCGCCGGGCCAGGCGCTGGCACTGGTCGGCGAGTCGGGCTGCGGCAAGTCGATCACAGCGCTGGCGCTGACCGGCCTGCCGCCGCCGGGCGCGGTGGTCAGTGGCCGCATCCGGCTCGAAGGCCAGGATGTGCTGAGCCTGCCGCCCCGGGCGCGCCGCCGCCTGGCCGGGGCGCGCATCGGCTTCGCCTTCCAGGAGCCCATGACGGCCCTGCACCCGACCCTGACGATAGGCGCGCAAATGAGCGACACCCTGCGCAGCCACCAGGGCCTGGGCCGGCGCGCGGCGCGCGAGCGTGCTGCCGAGTTGCTCGACCAGGTCGGCATTCCGCCCAGCCGCAACATCCTTGATGGCTATGTCCACCAGCTTTCGGGCGGGATGCGCCAGCGGGTGATGATCGCCATGGCGGTCTCCTGCGGGCCGGCGCTGCTGATCGCCGACGAGCCGACCACCGCGCTGGACGTGACCATCCAGGCCCAGGTGCTGGACCTGCTGGCACGGATGCGCCGCCAACTCGGCCTGGCGATGCTCTACATCAGCCACGACCTGGGCGTGGTCGCCGACCATTGCGACCAGGCGATCGTGATGTATGCCGGCGACGCGGTTGAGCGCGGCCCGGCGCGGGCGATGCTGGCCGCGCCGCGCCACCCCTATGCGGCCGGGCTGGTGGCGGCGATTCCGGGCAAGGCGGGGCTGCGCCGCCTGCCGGCGATTGCCGGGCAGGTGCCGGCGCTGGGCGATTGGCCGACCGGCTGCCGGTTTGCGCCGCGCTGCGAGCGTGCCGATGGCCAGTGCGGGCAGCGGCCAGCGCTGGCCGACGGCGACGTCGCTGCGCTGCTGGCAGCCGCTGCAGGCGCGGCCGTGAGCGCCGAGCCACTGCTCCTGGCCAGCGGCCTGGTCAAGCATTTCGCCCAGGTCCAGGCGGTGCGCGGCATCGACATCACGGTCGCGCGAGGCGAGACCTTCGGCATCGTCGGCGAGAGCGGCAGCGGCAAGTCCACCGCCGCGCGCCTGCTGCTGCGCCTGATCGAGGCCGACGCCGGCCAGATCCGCTTCCAGGGCCAGGACCTGCGGGCGCTGGCGGCCGAGCCGCTGCGCCAGGTGCGGCGGCAGATGCAGATGGTGTTCCAGGACCCGAACGGCTCGCTCAACCCGCGCATGACGGTGGCCGAACTGGTCGAGGAGCCGATGCTGGTGCATGGCATCGGCGATGCGGCGCAGCGCCGCACCCGGGCGCTGGCCCTGCTCGACGAGGTCAGCCTGCCGGCGGCCGCCCTGCAGCGCCACCCGCACCAGTTCTCCGGCGGGCAGCGCCAGCGCATCGCCATCGCCCGCGCCCTGGCCACCGAGCCGGCCCTGATCGTCGCCGACGAGCCGGTCAGCGCGCTCGATGTGTCGGTCCAGGCGCAGGTGCTGAACCTGCTGCTGGACTTGAAGGAGCGGCACCACAACACCCTGGTGTTCATCTCCCACGACCTGCGCGTGGTCGAGTTCATGTGCGACCGGATCGCGGTGATGTACCTGGGCGAGATCGTCGAGGTCGGGCCCAAGGCGCGGCTGTTCGGCGCAC
The DNA here is from genome assembly GCA_025350145.1 of Burkholderiales bacterium. Taxonomy (GTDB): domain Bacteria; phylum Pseudomonadota; class Gammaproteobacteria; order Burkholderiales; family Burkholderiaceae_C; genus Pseudaquabacterium. Next base: position 5,091 of record JANXYH010000066.1, read on the forward strand.
CGGCCCACCCCTACACCCAGGCCTTGCTGGGGGCGGTGCCGGGGCATGGCGACCGGGCCGCTGTGGCGCCCTTGCAGGGTGAAATCCCGAGCCCGGCGGCGCCGCCCTCGGGCTGCGGCTTTCGCACCCGCTGCCCGCACGCCCACGGCCTGTGCGCGACCACCGCGCCGCCACTGCGGGCGCTGGCCGATGGCCACCTCGCGGCTTGCCACCGTTTGGCCTGAAGACCGTGGACAGCGGCCGCGCCGACCCCGTCATCGCCCGCAGCCAGGGCGTGGCCTGGCGTGGCCTGCGCCAGGGCGCGGCGCTGGCCTTCCTCGGGATCCGCTATGGCCTGCCGCCGACCGGCCAGCACCGCTTTGCCGCGCCCCGGCCGGCACCCCTGCCAGCCGACCCCGACACCGTCATCGCCGCCCGCCAGGCCGGCCCCGACGCCTGGCAGTCGCGCCGGCCGAACCCTTTCGTCGCCGACGGCCCGCCCCGGGCGATGGACGAGGACTGTTTGCACCTCAACATCTGGACGCCGGCGCTGGCCGAGCCGCAGACACCCGGGCGGCCGGTGCTGGTGCATTTGTTCGGCGGCGGCTTCCAGGGCGGCAGCGCCAGCGACGGCGCGCATGACGCGGCCGGCCTGTGCCAGCGCAGTGACACGGTGGTGGTGCGGCTGGGTTTTCGGGTCGGCGCGGCCGGCTTCCTCTGGCTCGGCGACTGTTGCGGCAGCGGCGCCGATGTCGTCGCCAACCCCGGCCTGCTCGACGCCCAATTGGCGCTGCGCTGGGTGCAGCAGCATATTTCGGCCTTTGGCGGCGACCCGGCGCGGGTGACCCTGTTCGGCCTGTCCTCGGGCGCCTTCATGGCGGCGGCGCTGCTGGCGATGCCGGCGGCGCGGGCCTGTGTCGCCCAGGCCTGGATGCAAAGTGGCTCGGCCTCGCGCATCTTGAGCCGCGACCAGGCCACGGCCGTGGCCTGTGACCTGTTCGGCCAGCTTGGCCTGGCGCCAGGCGATCTGGCGGGCCTGCGCGCGGTCGAACCGGCGCGGCTGGTCGCCGCCCAGGAGGCGGTGCTGGACGCCGACCTGGGTGACCGCAACGCCCCGGGCGGGCGAACCCTGGGCGTGGTGCTGGACGGCCAGACCTTGGCCGAACACCCGCTGCAAGCGATCCGCTGCGGACAGGTGGCCGGCCACCGGCTGGTGCTGCTCAGCACCCGCGACGAAGCCAGGTTGTGGTTTCGCCTTGGCCTGATGCGCAGGCTGGACGACGAGGCCGGGTTCGCCGCCGAGGTCGCGCGCTTCGTCGGCCCGGGCGAGCCCGCCGCGCAGTTGCTGGCGGTTTATCGCCTGGCCGGCGAGGGCGACCTGCAGGCGATGCGCGAGCGCTTTCTGACCGACGCGGTCTACGCCGTCCCGGCGCTGCGCACCGCGCTGGCCCAAACCGCCGCCGGTGGCGCCGCCTGGCTGGCGCAGCTGGACTGGTCGCCGCCGGGTGAATTCGCCGCCTTTGGCGCCTCGCACGGCATGTGCGAACCCTTCGTCTGGGGCCAGTCCGACCCGGCTGTCTACCGCCTGCTGCAGGGCGACAGGCAGGCGCCGGCATTGGCCGCCGAGATGAGCGACGCGCTGCGCCGCTTTGCCCACAGCGGCGATCCCGGCTGGCCGGACGTGGCGGCGGCTGCGGTCGGGCCCGGGCGGATCTTTGCCGGCTCGGCGGCCGTGCCGCAAGACCACAGCCGGCGCCTGGCGGCATGGCAGTTGGCGCCGTGATCGGCGCTGCCCTTGGGGCAATGCCCGAGTGCCAGGCGCCAGGGGGCGTGCTTGAATTCCGCCAGCTTTTAGCGCTGGCCGCGTCTGCCCGCAGCCTCGAACCTCCACCCTGCGCCCCGGCGCACAGCCGAGAGTCAATCATGACCCGCCCGAACCTGCACCCCATCCTGGCCTGCACCGCGATCGCCGCCAGCCTGCTGGTCGCCCTGCCCGCAATCGCGCAAAAGGCCGAAGTCATCCACTGGTGGACCTCGGGCGGCGAATCGGCGGCGATCAAGGAGGTGGCCGAGGCCTACAACAAGGCCGGCGGCACCTGGGTCGACAGCGCGGTGGCCGGTGGCGAGCCGGCCCGCGCCGCAGCGATCAGCCGCATCGTCGGCGGCAAGCCGCCGGTGGCCGCGCAGTTCAACACCTCCAAGCAGTACCACGACCTGATCGCCGACGACCTGCTGGCCTCGATGGACGAAGTCGCTGCCAAAGAGGGCTGGGACAAGCTGCTGCCGGCGCCGATCATCAACGCCATCAAGGTCAAAGGCCATTACTACGCGGTGCCGATCAACATCCACATGCCGGCCTGGATCTTCTACAGCAAGGCGGTGCTGGCCAAGGCCGGGGTTGCGGCCGAACCCAAGAGCGTGGACGAGTTCTTCGCCGCGCTGGACAAGATCAAGGCCGCCGGCATGCCCGGCCTGGCGTTCAGCAGCGCGCCGGTGTGGGAGGCATTGACCTTCAACGCGATGCTGATGAACGTAGGCGGCAGCGAGCTGTACCTGAAGTTCTACCGCGACCGCGACAGCGCCGCGATTGCCTCCGACGGCTTCAAGAAGGTGCTCAGCAGCTACCTGCGGCTGAAGGGCTACATCGACGCCGGCGCCACCGGCCGCAGTTGGAACGACTCGACCTCGATGCTGATCACGAACCGGGCCGGCTTCCAGGTCATGGGCGATTGGGCCAAGGGCGAGTTCAAGGCGGCCAACCAGGTGGCGGGCAAGGAATACGGCTGCATCGCCGGCTTTGGCGCGAAGTCGCCCTATATGGTCGGCGGCGATGTCTTCATCTTCCCCAAGACCGCCGACGCCGAGGCCATCAAGGCCCAGCACCTGCTGGCCACGGTCATCACCTCCAAGCCCCTCCAGGTGGCATTCAACCTGAAGAAGGGCTCGATCCCGATCCGCACCGATGTCGATGCCAGCGGCATGGACATCTGCGCCCAGACCGGTCTGGCGGTGATGAAGGATCCGTCGCGCCAGTTGCCCAGCCCGGGCATGCTGATCAACCCCGACGCCGCCGGTGCGGTGCAGGACGTGATCTCGAAGTTCTGGAACAACCCCAGCCCGAACATCGACGACGTGGTCAAGAGCCTGCAGGTCGCGATCAAGCGCTGAGTCAGGGTTGACCGGCTCGCCGCGCCGCCGCCCGGCCAGGCCCTGGGCGGCCTACCTGGCACTGCTGCCGATGGCCTTCACGGTCGTCGTGATCTACCTCGGCACGGTGCTCTGGTCGGTGGGCATCTCGTTCACCTCGTCGAAGATGCTGCCGCGCTCGGACTTCGTCGGCTTCAGCCAGTACGAGCGGCTCTTCACCACCGACCGCTGGCATGTCTCGCTGCACAACATGCTGGCCTTCGGCGCCAGCTTCCTGACGCTGTGCCTGGTCGCCGGCTTCTTGCTGGCGGTGTTCATCGACCAAAAGGTGCGTGCCGAAGGGCTGTTGCGCACGGTCTTTCTCTACCCCTTTGCGATGTCCTTCATCGCCACCGGGGTGGTCTGGCAATGGCTGCTGAACCCGCAGCTCGGCCTGCAGACCTCGGTGCGCAACCTCGGCTGGACCAGCTTTCGCTTCGACTGGATCGCCGACCCCGACCTGGCGATCTACACCATCGCCCTGGCGGCGATCTGGCATGGCGCCGGCCTGGTGATGGCACTGATGCTGGCCGGTTTGCGCGGCATTGACGAGTCGCTGTGGATGGCGGCGCGGGTCGAGGGCATCCCGCGCTGGCGCTATTACGCCCAGATCGTGCTGCCGCAACTCGGGCCCACCCTGGGCACCTGCCTGGTGCTGCTCTCGCTGGGGGTGGTGCGGCTGTACGACACGGTGCTGGTGATGACGCAGGGCGGGCCTGGCATCGCCACCGAAGTGCCGGCCAAATTCATCATGGACCACATCGGCGGCCGATCCAACATCGGCCTGGCCAGCGCCGCCAGCACGGTGATGCTGGTGATGGTGCTGGCGGTGCTGGCGCCCTGGTTCTATATGCGCAGCAGGCAGGCGGCGCGGGGACTGCACGGTTGAACCAGCCACGCCGCTACCCGGCGCCACCGAAGCCGCTGTTCGACCCCGGGCGCTGGGCGGTCTATGCCTTCTTGCTCAGCGCGGCGGTGTTTTTTTTGCTGCCGCTGTACATCATGCTGGCGACCTCGTTCAAGTCGGTCGCCGAGATTCGCCAGGGGGCGATCTTTGCGCTGCCCGGCGTGCTTGACGCCAGCGCCTGGAGCGAGGCCTGGTCCAAGGCCTGCACCGGGCTGTCGTGCAACGGCATCCGCGGCGGCTTCTGGAACTCGGTGGCGATCGTCGTGCCCTCGACCCTGCTGTCGATCGCGATCGGCGCGGTCAACGGCTATGCCCTGGCGCTGTGGCGGCCCAGGGCGTTTGAATGGATGTTCGGCGTGCTGATGCTGGCCAGCTTCGTGCCCTACCAGGTGCTGCTGTACCCGCTGGTGCGCGGCTCGGCCATGGCCGGAATCTTCGGCACCCTGCCCAACATCATCCTGGTGCACACGATCTTCGGCATGCCGACCATGACCCTGCTGTTCCGCAACTACTACGGCTCGCTGCCGCTGGAGTTGTTCAAGGCCGCGCGGATCGACGGCGCCGGCTTCTGGCGCATCTTCGGCCTGGTGATGCTGCCGATGTCGCTGCCCATCCTGGTCGTCGCGACCATCATGCAGACCACCGGTATCTGGAATGATTTCCTGCTCGGCCTGGTGTTTGCCGGGCGCAGCAACCAGCCGATGACGGTGGAGTTGAACAACATCATCGCGACCACCTTTGGTGAGGTCAAATACAACGTCAACATGGCCGCCACGGTGTTGACCTCGATGCTCCCCTTGGCGATTTATTTCGTCTCCGGGCGGTGGTTTGTGCGGGGTATTGCGGCGGGTGCCGTCAAAGGTTGACAAGCGCATGAGTGCCGTCGATATCCAAGGCTTGCAGGTGCGGCTCGGCCAGGCCGATATCCTGCAGGATCTGAACCTGGCGGTGGCCGAGGGCGAGTTCCTGGTGCTGCTCGGGCCGTCGGGCTGCGGCAAGTCGACGCTGTTGCACACCGTGGCCGGGCTGCTCGATGTCAGCGATGGCCGGATCAGCGTTGGCGGCAAGGACATCACCTACGCCGACCCGGCCCGGCGCGGCATCGGCATGGTCTTCCAGTCCTATGCCCTGTACCCGACCATGACGGTCGAGCGTAACCTGTCGTTTGGCCTGCGCAGCAGCGGTGCGCCCAAGGCCGAGGTAGCGCGCCGGGTGCAGCAGGCGGCGGCGATGCTGCAACTCACCGAGCTGCTGCAGCGCAAGCCGGCCCAGCTCTCGGGCGGCCAGCGTCAGCGGGTGGCGATCGGCCGGGCGCTGGTCCGCGACGCCAGCGTCTATCTCTTCGACGAACCCCTCTCGAACCTCGACGCCAAACTCCGCACCGAGTTGCGGCGCGAGCTCAAGACCCTGCACCGCAATATCGGCAAGACGATGATTTACGTCACCCACGACCAGGTCGAGGCGATGACCCTGGCGACCCGGATTGCCGTCATGCGCGGCGGCAAGATATTGCAGATCGACACCCCCAGGCAGATTTATGAGCGGCCCGCCAACCGGTTTGTCGCAGGGTTTGTCGGATCGCCCGCGATGAATTTCATCGACGGCCGCTTGGTGCACCGCGACGGGGCGCTGCGATTTGAATCGGCGGCCTTCAGCCTGGCCCTGCCGGGCGACGCCATTGCGGCGTCGACGCAGCCGCCGCAGGCCGAGCGGGCGGTGGTGCTGGGCATCCGCCCCGAACACCTGCGGCTGACCGAGGCCACCGCCGGCCTGGCCCAGGCCGAGGTCGGGCTGGTCGAGCCCATGGGCGGCATCCAGGTGGTCTGGCTGACGGCCGGCGGCGGGGCCAGCCTGGCGGTGGAGGTCAATGCCGAGGCGGTGGTGCCGGATGCGGCCCAGGGCAGGGTCGGCTTCGACATCGACATCCGGCGCGTCAGCCTGTTCGACCCGGCCACGGAATTGCGCCTGTAGCGACCCGTTTGGCCGCGTGGCCTGGCCACTAAACTGCCCCACCCATGAGCGACGCTGCTGCTGCCCCATCGCCCAGGTCACCGGCTCCCGGCAACCTGTTTGTCGTCGCCGCCCCCAGTGGCGCCGGCAAATCCAGCCTGGTCAACGCCTTGCTGGAGCTGGATTCGCACCTGAGCGTGTCGGTCTCGCACACCACGCGCGCACCGCGGGGCCAGGAGATCGACGGCCGCGAATACCACTTCATCGACGAACCGGGCTTCACCGCCATGGTCGCTGCCGGCGATTTCATCGAGTGGGCGCGGGTCCACGGCTGGCATTACGGCACCTCGCACAGTGCCGTCCAGCGCAGCCTGGAGGGCGGCGCCGACGTGGTGCTGGAGATCGATTTCCAGGGGGCGATGCAGATCAAGCAACTGTTTCCCTACGCGGTGCTGATCTTCATCCTGCCGCCGAGCTGGGACGAGTTGCGCCAGCGCCTGATCCGCCGTGGCGAGGACCAGGCCGAGGTGATTGCCCAGCGCCTGGCCAATGCCCGGGCCGAGGTCGACCAGGCCCGGCACTTCGATTTCGTTATAATCAACGCTTTGTTCGAAGCCGCGCTGTTTGATTTGAAAACGGTCGTGCATTCGCAGCGTCTGCGCTACGCCGCGCAGCAGCGCAACAAATCGCAGGTCTTTGCGGCCTTGGGTCTGGATTGACTGTCCTGGCGCCGCCTCAACTTCACCCCACCCAGGACATCCATGGCCCGCATCACCGTTGAAGACTGCCTCGACCGCATCCCCAACCGCTTCCAGTTGGTGCTGGCCGCGACCTACCGCGCGCGCATGCTCAGCCAGGGCCACGCGCCCAAGATCGAGAGCAAGAACAAGCCCGGCGTGACCGCATTGCGCGAAATCGCTGCCGGCGAGATCGGCATCGAGATGCTGCGCCGCGTGCCGACCTGACGCCGATCCGTTCACAGCCTTAAGCCGCAAGCGCCCGATGGGCGCTTTTTTGCGCCTGTGCTAATCGCCGGCGCCAATCGCTTGGGTAAATCGCCGGCGGCGCCGGCCACCCTTTGGGCCGGGTGTCGGTCCAAAGCAGGCTAAATTCCGGGCATGGGCATTCGCTCCTTCGCCGCCGAATTGTTGCTGCCCGCCTCGCTGCAGGCGCGGCGCGACAAGCCACCGAGCCAGGCCAGCGTCGGCGCCACGGGCCAGCCTGCGGCGGCGACCTTTGCCTCGCTCTCGGCCTTGCTGGGCTACCTCGGCAAGGCCGACCACAAGAAGATCCTCGAGGCCTACCGCTTTGCCGACGAGGCCCACCTGGGCCAGTACCGGGCCAGCGGTGAGCCCTACATCACCCATCCGCTGGCCGTGGCCAGCCTGGTCGCTGAGTGGCGGCTGGACGCTCAGGCGGTGATGGCGGCGTTGATGCACGACGCGATGGAGGATTGCGGCATCACCAAGCCCGAGTTGATCGAGCGCTTCGGCGCGCCCACGGCGGAGTTGGTGGACGGCCTGACCAAGCTCGACAAGCTGCAGTTCTCGACCCGCGAAGAAGGGCAGGCCGAGTCGTTTCGCAAGATGCTGCTGGCGATGGCCCGTGACGTGCGCGTGATCCTGATCAAGCTCGCCGACCGGCTGCACAACATGCGCACGGTGGCGGCAATGGCGCCACCCAAGCGGGTGCGCATCGCCCGCGAGACCCTGGACATCTACGCGCCGATTGCCCACCGGCTGGGGCTCAACCTGATCTACCGCGAGTTGCAGGAGTTGAGCTTCGAGCACCTGCACCCCTGGCGCCATGCCGCCCTGACCAAGGCGGTGGCGCGCGCCCGCGGCACCCGCCGCGACATCGTCGAGCGGGTGCGGCTCGATGTCGAGCGCGCCTATGCCAGTGCCAAGCTCAAGGTGCAGGTCAGCGGGCGCGAGAAGACGGTGTTCTCGATCTACCGCAAGATGCGCGAGAAGCACGCTGGCTTTGCCCAGGTCAGCGACATCTTCGGCTTTCGCATCCTGGCGCCCAGCCTGCTCGAGTGCTATGGCGCACTCGGCGTGCTGCACCAGCTCTACAAGCCGGTGCCGGGGCGCTTCAAGGACTACATCGCGATCCCCAAACCCAACGGCTACCAGTCGCTGCACACCACCTTGGTCAGCCCGCTGGGCACGGCTGTCGAATTTCAGGTCCGCACCGAGACCATGCACGCCGTGGCTGACAGCGGCATCGCCGCGCACTGGCTCTACAAGCATATCCCAAGCGCGACGGCCGTGCCGCGAATGAGGCCCAGCGCCTGGGTGCGATGTGGCTGAAGTCGCTGCTTGAGATCCAGGGCGACAACCGCGATTCGGCCGAATTCCTGGAGCACGTCAAGATCGACCTGGTGCCCGAGGAGGTCTACCTGTTCACCCCCAAGGGCAAGATCGTGTCCCTGCCGCGCGGCGCGACGCCGCTGGACTTTGCCTACGCGATCCACTCCGATGTGGGCGACCACTTTGTCGCCGCCAAGATCGGCGGCGAGGCGGTCGCTTTGCGCACCGAGCTGAAGAGCGGCGACTTGGTCGAGATCATCACCGCCGACGGCGCCCGGCCCAATCCGAGTTGGCTCAACCACGTGCGCACCGGACGGGCGCGCTCAAAGATCCGCCACCACCTCAAGACCATGGCGCAGGACGAATCGCGCAGCCTGGGCGAGAAGTTGCTCAAACAGGCGCTGCGCAACGAAGGCCTGCAACTGCCCTCGGACGATCCCGACGACGCCCAGGCCGTGGCGCTGTGGCAGCAACTGACCCGCTGGAGCGGCAACCGCGGCCGCGCCGAATTGCTCAGCGACATTGGCACGGGCCGCAAGATCGCCAACATCGTGGCCAAACGGCTGGCCCGCTCGATGGCCGAGCTGGGGCTTCGGCCGAGCGCCGTGGCGCTGTCCCTGGAGCTGTACCGCCAGGACGACGACGATGGCGGCGGCAACGTTCCCGGCGCGGTCAGCATCGACGGTGGTGAAGGCGCGTCACTGCAACTGGCTGCCTGCTGCCGCCCGATCCCTGGCGACGAGATCCACGGCTACCTCGGGCGCGGCGAGGGCCTGCTGGTGCACACCTCGGACTGCCATGTCGGGCGTCGCCTGGCCGAGCGTGACCCCGACCGCTGGATGGCGGTGCAATGGGCCGAGCAGCCGGTGCGCGCGTTCGAGACCGCCATCCGGGTCGAGGTACGCAACAGCAAGGGCGCGCTGGCCCAGGTCGCGGCTGCGGTCTGCGGCGCCGAGGCCGACATCACCCACATCGACATGGACAACCAGCCGATGTCCGACGCCGCCGACCTGCGGCTGCTGGTGTCGGTGCGCGACCGGCTGCAACTGGCCGAGGTGTTGCGGGCACTCAAGCGCGCCCCGGCCGTGGCCAAGGCGGCGCGCATCAAGCCCTGAAAACGCGGCGGGCGCCTCGCGCCACGGCCGCAGCCCGGGCCTACCAGGCCTGCGGAAACCGCTTTCGGATGGTCAGCAACCGGGTTGTGCTGTCGACGTCGACATAGCCGCCGATGGTCAGCTCACGCATCACCCGGTGGACCATCTCACGCGACGAGCCAACGCGGTCGGCAATGTCCTGCTGGGTCAGCCGCTGGCGCATCACCCGGATCTCGCCGACCGGGTCGGACAGCTCCATCAAGACCCCGACGACACGGCCATACACGTCCTGCAGCGCCAGGCGTTTGACCTGTTCGGTCAGGCGCCTGACCATACGGATCAGGCGCATCATCAGGTGCGGCGCCAGCCCCGGAAACTGCTTGAAAGCCTCTTGCAGATTCGCGCCATTGACCACGGTGCAGGTGGTCGGCTGCAGGGTCTTGACCGACACCGATCGGCGCGCGCCATCGAGCGAGAGCTCGCCAAAGCACTGGCCCCGTCCCAACTCGTCCAGTACCAGTTCGCGCCCGCCTTCGCCGCTGGCATAGATCTTGACCCGGCCGCTGTGCAGGATGAACATCGAGTCGCCCTCGTCACCCTCCTGGATCAACACCGTTTGCGGCGAAAAGGAGCGGGTTCCCCAAGTCTGCATGAAGCTGTCCAGCAACTCGTCTGGCAGTCCGTCTGCAAGCGGATCTTGGTTGGAAAACATGTGCCTGGGAATTATCAGGTTGGCATCCTGCCGCTGATTTGTTTGTGGCCGAGTGCAATATGTCGCTTTTCCGGCTCTACTTTCGTCTCTAGCGGTGCAGCACTTACAAACCCTAACATGCGTGCAGTCCGTGCAAAACGGCACCAGCTCAGGGATTTGCGTTGGAAAGGGGATCGGCAGCGTGGCTGCAGATCCCCTTTTTGCTGGCGACGGCCGATTCGTTCAGCGCCCTGGTCCACGGCCGGTTTCGCCGCTATTTTGGTGCCGGATACGACACCGCCAGCAACGAAATCGTCTGCATGCCGCTGGGCGTACTCAGATGGACGTCATCGCCCAGACGCGCCTTGAGCAAGGCCCGGGCAATCGGCGAGATCCAGCTCACCTGGCCACGCAGGCTGTCGGCTTCGTCTATGCCCAGGATGGTGACCGTGGCCTCCTCGCCCAGCGCGTTGGCATAGGTGACGGTGGCACCAAAAAAGACCTGCTCGCCACCGTGGTGGATGCTCGGGTCGGCCACCTCGGCCAGGTCCAGGCGTTGGGTCAGGAAGCGGATCCGCCGGTCGATCTCGCGCAGGCGCTTCTTGCCATAGAGGTAGTCGCCATTTTCCGAGCGGTCGCCGTTCTTGGCTGCCCAGGACACGGTCTCGACCATCTTCGGCCGCTCATCGTCCATCAGGCTCAGCCACTCAGCCCGCAGCCGCGCGTAGCCGGCCGGGGTGATGTAGTTCTTGCGGCCCGCAGGCAGGGGCGCCGGGGCCACGGCCTCGTCGCCGTCGTCGTCGGGCGGCGGGTCGGCTTCGCGGGTAAAGGCCTTGTTCATTGGTTGGCAGGCGCCCTGTGTCGGCGGCGAGTCTACCCAGTGCAACCCTGGCGTCAGTTCCACCCGTAGACTGAGGCGTTGAGCGCCGCCGCCTGCGGCCTGCCCTTGGAGCGCCCCGATGACCGACCTGTCCGCAGATTTCCGTGCCCTGGCCCAGTACCGTCCGACGCACAAGGTCCGCTTCGTCACCGCCGCGAGCCTGTTCGACGGCCATGACGCGGCGATCAACATCATGCGCCGCATCCTCCAAGGCATGGGCGCCGAGGTCATCCACCTGGGCCACAACCGCAGCGTCGACGAGGTCGTCACGGCGGCGCTACAGGAGGATGTGCAGGGCATCGCCGTCAGCAGCTACCAGGGTGGCCACAGCGAATACTTCAGCTACATGGTGGAGCTGCTGCAAGCCCGTGGCGGCGCCAACATCCAGGTCTTCGGCGGTGGCGGCGGGGTGATCGTGCCGGCCGAGATCCGCGCCCTGGCCGCGCGCGGCGTGCGCATCTTCAGCCCGCAGGACGGGCAGAAGATGGGTCTGGCCGGGATGATCGGCGAGATGGTGATGCGCTGCGATGTCGACCTGTCGCCGCAGGCGCCTACCGCCGTGGCCGCGCTGCAGGGCCACAGCCAGGCCGCCTGGCGGGCGCTGGCACAGGCCATCACCGCGCTGGAGAACGGTCGCGCAGACCCCGCCTTCGTGGCCGAACTGCAAGCCGCCGCAGCGCGCTCGGCGACCCCGGTGCTGGGCATCACCGGCACCGGCGGCGCGGGCAAATCCAGCCTCACCGACGAGTTGATCCGCCGCCTGCGCCTGGACCAGGACGACGGGCTGCAGATCGCCGTGATCAGCATCGACCCGAGCCGGCGTAAGAGCGGCGGCGCACTGCTGGGCGACCGCATCCGCATGAACGCGACCGCGGCCTGGCGCAGCGGCCCGAGAGTGTTCATGCGCAGCCTGGCGACCCGCGACGCCGGCAGCGAGATCAGCGCCGCGCTGCCGTCAGTGCTGGCCGCGGTCAAGTCCGCCGGCTTTGACCTGGTGATCGTCGAGACCTCGGGCATAGGCCAGGGTGATGCCGCGATCGTGCCGCTGGTCGATGTGCCGATGTACGTGATGACGCCCGAGTTTGGCGCCGCCAGCCAGCTCGAGAAGATCGACATGCTCGACTTCGCCGAGTTCGTTGCGATCAACAAGTTCGACCGCAAGGGCGCGGCCGACGCCCTGCGCGACGTCGCCAAGCAGGTGCAGCGCAACCGCGAGGCTTTCAGCCTGGCGCCCGACCAGATGCCGGTCTACGGCACCATGGCCAGCCGCTTCAACGACGATGGCGTGACCGCGCTGTACCAGGCCCTCAAGGCGCGGCTGCTGGCTCTCGGCCTGAAGCTGACGCCGGGCCGCCTGCCGGTGGTGGCCAGCCGATTCAGCACCCACCAGACGCCGGTGGTTCCGGCCGCGCGCAGCCGCTACCTGGCCGAAATCAGCGACACCGTGCGCGCCTACAAGGCCGGCGCGCTGGCCCAATCGCGGCTGGCGCGCGAATTGCAGCAGTTACGTGAGACCGCCCGCATGCTGGCGGACGGCAGCTGCAGCGGCAGCGGCAACGGCCAGAGTGAGCTTGACGCCCAGCGCCGGCTCGCCCAGGCCGCCGTGCAGCAGCTCGCCGACGAGCGCCAGGCCGGCCTCAGCCCGGCCGCCCGCAAACTGCTTCTGCAATGGCCCGAAATGCAGCGCGCGTATGCCGGTGATGAATATGTCGTGAAAATCCGCGACAAAGCCCTGCGGACAGGGCTGGTGCATACCACACTGAGCGGCAGCAAAATCCGCAAGGTGGCGCTCCCGGCGTTTGAATGCGAGGGCGAGCGGCTGAAATGGCTGATGCTGGACAACGTCCCCGGCAGCTTTCCGTACAGCGCCGGCGTGTTTGCCTTCAAGCGCGAGGGCGAGGATCCCACCCGGATGTTTGCGGGCGAGGGTGACGCGTTCCGCACGAACCGCCGCTTCAAACTCGTCAGCGAAGGTCAGCCGGCCAAACGGCTGTCGACCGCCTTCGATTCGGTCACGCTCTACGGCAACGATCCCGACCCGCGCCCAGATATTTACGGCAAGGTCGGTAATTCTGGTGTCAGTATTGCCACGCTCGACGATTTGAAAGTGCTCTATTCGGGTTTTGACCTGTGCGCGCCCAGCACCAGCGTGAGCATGACGATCAACGGCCCGGCGCCGACGATCCTGGCGATGTTCATGAACGCGGCGATCGACCAGCAATTCGACAAGTTCCTCGTCGACAACGGCCGCGAGCCAACCGACACCGAGGGCTTGAAAATCCGCGCCTGGGCCCTTGCGAATGTCCGCGGAACCGTCCAGGCCGATATCCTGAAGGAAGACCAGGGGCAGAACACCTGCATCTTTTCGACCGAATTCAGCCTGAAGGTGATGGGCGACATCGCCCAATACTTCGTGCAGCACGATGTGCGCAATTTTTATTCGGTCTCGATCAGCGGCTACCACATCGCCGAGGCCGGGGCCAACCCGATCAGCCAATTGGCGTTCACCCTCAGCAATGGTTTCACTTTCGTCGAAGCCTATCTCGCGCGCGGCATGCATATCGATGATTTCGCGCCGAACCTGAGTTTCTTCTTCAGCAACGGCATGGATCCGGAGTACACCGTGATGGGCCGGGTCGCGCGCCGCATCTGGGCGGTGGCGATGCGCGACAAATACGGCGCAAACGAGCGCTCGCAAAAACTCAAATACCACATCCAGACGAGCGGCCGCAGCCTCCATGCGCAAGAGATTCAATTCAACGACATCCGCACCACCTTGCAGGCCCTGATCGCCGTCTACGACAATTGCAACAGCCTCCACACCAACGCTTTTGACGAAGCCATCACGACCCCGACCGAAGATTCTGTGCGGCGCGCCATGGCGATCCAGTTGATCATCAACCGCGAATGGGGTCTGGCGAAGAACGAAAATCCGAACCAGGGCGCGTTCATCATCGACGAGTTGACCGAATTGGTCGAGGCAGCGGTTCTGGCCGAGTTCGAGAAAATCGCCGAGCGGGGCGGTGTGCTCGGCGCCATGGAGACCGGCTACCAGCGCGGCAAGATCCAGGAGGAGTCAATGCATTACGAGCAACTCAAACACACCGGCGAATTCCCCATCATCGGTGTCAACAGCTTCCTCAATCCGCACGGCGACCAAACCCCGGAGACGATCGAACTGGCCCGCTCCAGCGAGGCTGAAAAGCAGTCGCAGTTGCAGCGTCTGGCTGATTTTCAGCAACGCCACGGCGCCGCCGCGCCGGCCATGCTGGTGCGCCTGCAGGAAGCCGTGATCGCCAATGCCAACGTCTTCGAGGTGTTGATGGAGGCGGTTCGCTGCTGCTCGCTCGGGCAAATCACCAACAGCCTCTTTGAAGTTGGCGGGCAATACCGCAGGAGCATGTGAAGGCATGGCCGCTGCGCCAATCCTGGCGGCGTCGCTGAATACCCTGTCGTGGTCCGTTGTTCGAGTTTTTCAGGAGAAATTCAGATGAAGGCTTTCAAAGTCCTGTGGCGCGCTGCCGCTGCGGTCCTGCTTGGCTGCTGCGCAGGGATTGTCGTGGCCGCGTCCAAAACCGAGATCAAGCTCGGCAATACCGTGCCCTACAGCGGCCCGGCGTCACTGTATGGTGCGGTCGGCCAGGCCACCTCGGCTTACTTTGCCAAGGTCAACGACGAGGGTGGGATCAATGGCCGCAAAGTCAGCGTGATCAGCCTGGACGATGCGCTGCAGCCGCCCAAGACGGTCGAGCAGGTGCGCCGGCTGGTCGAGCAAGACGAAGTCGACGCGATCGTCAACCAGGTCGGTACGGCCACCGCCTCGTCGGTGCGCAAGTACCTCAACGACAAGAAGGTGCCGCAGCTATTCGTGATGTCGGGCTCGAACAACTTCCAGCAGCCCAAGGAGTTCCGCTACACCAGTTCAGCCCTGCTGAGCTACGAGTTCGAGGCCAAGGTGTACGGCCAGTTGATCCTGCGCGAGCGCCCGGCAGCCAAGGTGGCGATCCTTTACCAGAACGACGACTACGGCAAAGACTACCTGCGCGGCCTCAAGGCTGGCCTGGGTGCCCAGGCGGCCAAGATGCTGGTGGCCGAGGTGACCTACGAGCAGACCGACCCGACCGTCGATTCGCAGGTACTGGCGCTGCGCAGCGCCGGCGCTGACACGGTGGTACTGGCGGCCTATTCCAAGCAGGTCAGCCAGGCGCTGCGCAAGGTCACCGACCTGGGCTGGAAGCCGCAGGTCTACATCAGCCAGGTGTCGGCCCAGGTCAGCCCGACCCTGACCCTGGTCGGGCTGGAAAACACGGTCGGGGTGATGACCATTTCCCTGGTCAAGGACCCCAGCGACCCGACCTGGCACAACGACGCCGACTACAAGCTCTGGGCCGCCTGGATGCAGAAATACCAGCCCAAGGCCGACATCAACAGCAGCATCCACGCAGCGGTCTATGCCTACAGCGCGGCAATGACCCAGGTGCTCAAGGCCGCAGGCGACGACCTGAGCCAGGAGAACATCCTCAAGAGCATGACCCAGTTGCGTGACTTCGCGGCGCCGATGCTGCTGCCCGGCATCACCATGGGCATATCGGCCGACAACTACAACATGTTCCGCAAGGTCCAGGTGATGCGTTTTGACGGCAAACGCTGGGTGCCGCAGGGCAAGCCGATGGGCGATTGAGCTGCGCAAGTCAGCGCACGCTTCGCGTTGCCGGCAAGCGCGCTATGAAGGCGCCGTATTCCCAGACCTCAAATCCGAACCACAAACCCTATGACCGACACCTCCGCCCACCCTGTCCAAGCCTGGCACGCGTTGCTGCAATCGCCTGACGCGGCGGCGCTGGACGCCTTGCTGCACGACGAGGTGGTGTTCCACTCTCCGGTGGTGCATACGCCGCAACGCGGCAAGGCCAAGACCCGGCTGTACCTGCAGGCCGCGATGCAGGTGCTCAACCACGCCAGCTTCCGCTATGAGCGGCAGATCATCGGCCAGCGCGACGCGGTGCTGGAATTCGCGACCGAGATCGACGGCATCGTGGTCAACGGCGTCGACCTGATCCGGTGGGACGACGCCGGCCGGATCATCGACTTCAAGGTGATGGTGCGGCCGCTCAAGGCGATCAACCTGCTGCAGCAGAAGATGGCCGCGATGCTGCAAACCATGGCCGCCGCAGCCCAGGGGGCTTGACCTTCAAGGAGACCGTCAGCATGTCCGCCGTTCCGCTGCAACTCTGGCATTTCGTCGATGTCGCCGTCGGCCTGGCCTTTGTCTACCTGCTCCTGGGCATGCTGGCCTCGCAGTTCAAAGAGGCGGTATCGGGCGCGCTGAACTGGCGCGGCCAGCAGCTCAAGGCGGCCCTGCTGTCCTTGCTCAGCCATGGGCCAGATGCGGCGCAGCAGACCGACAGCCTGTTCAAGGCGGTGTTCCACCATGGCCTGATCTCGCCCGGGCGCGGCGAGCGGGCGCCCTCGTATCTGGCGGCGCGCAGCTTCTCGGCGGCATTGACCTCGGCCCTGACCGGCGCGGCGGGCACGCCCCAAGGCCAGGCGCCGCTGCTGGCCCAGCTCAGGGACGGCATCGCCGCCTTGCCCGAGGGCAGGGCGCGGGACAGCCTGGCGGCGCTGCTGCAGCAGGCCCAAGGTGACATGAAGAAATTCAACGCCGGGGTCGAGCGCTGGTTCGACGATGCGATGGACCGCCTGACGGGCCACTACAAGCGGTTCTGCGGCCACTTTTTGCTGGCCTTCGGCGTGGTGGTGGCGGTGGCCTTCAACATCGACAGCGTGCGCATCGCCAGTTTCCTCTGGGCCAACCCGGTGCTGGCCCAGGCCCTGGCCGACCAGGCCGGTGCTGCCGCCCCTGCGGCCGGTGCCGCTGCGTCAGTGGCCAGCGCCGCCGGCTCAGACGTGCTCGCCAACAGCGCCCAAACCTACGCCGTACTGGCCGGCGCCAAACTGCCGGTGGGTTGGGACGCCGCGCCCGCCTTCGGCTGGATGACGCTGGTCGGCTGGGCGATCACCGCGCTGTCGGTGTCGCTGGGCGCCCCGTTCTGGTTCGACCTGCTCGGCCGGCTGCTGAACCTGCGCGCCGCCGGACCAAAGCCGAAGAAGTCTGACGACGCCTGAGGCTCGCCCGTCAGGGCACTGAGCGGTAGTTGGCCGGCAAGAAGGTGTAGCCGCCGTCGCCGTTGGCACGCAGCCGGCCCAGGCCGGGAAAGCTCAGGTGGGTCGAACCGACCCAGTGGCCCTGCTCGGCGGCGTCGGCGTAGGCCTTGGCGCGCTGCGCGGCGGCGGCGGCGTTGTCCGAGTCGAAGGCAATCGTCACCATCGGCTTGGCGAACTGCACCGCCGCCACATGCATCATGTCGCCCCAGAGCACCAGTTTGTCGCCCTTGCTCTCGACCACGTAGGTGCTGTGTCCGGGGGTATGGCCGTAGGCGACCTGCGAGCGCACGCCGGGCACCAGTTCGGTGTTGCCCTCAAAGGCCTTGAACTTGCCGGCGGCCTGGTAGCTGCCAACGCTGGCCATGGCGGCCTTGAAGAAGCCCTTGGAGGCCTCGGGCGCCTTGTCCATCTCGGCCTGGCTGAGCCAGAAGTCGGCGTCGCGCTTGTCGGCCCGCACCAGCGCGTTGGCAAACACCGGCTTGCCGTCGGCGATCAGGCCGCCGACATGGTCGCCGTGCATGTGGGTGATGTAGATCTCGTCGATCTGCTCGGGGGTGTAGCCGGCGGCACGGATGCTGGCCTGGAGCTTGCCCAGGGTCGGGCCGAAGAAGACGCCGGCACCGCTGTCGACCATGACCAATTTGCTGCCGGTGTTGATCAAGTAGGTGTTGACCGAGGTCTCGACCGGGTCCTTGAGGTAACTGCGCGCCAGATCCTTCTCTGCCTGGCCCTCGGGCAGGTTGTTGAGCAGCTTGGTCACAGGCAGGCCGACCGTGCCGTCGGACAGGGCGGTGACCTCGATCTCGCCGACCATCATGCGGTAGTAGCCCGGTGCCTGGGTCTTGACCATCGGGCCCGCAGCCAGGCTTGGCAAGGCCAGCATGCCGGCCAGCCCGACGCCGACGACCGCCGCCTGGATCGTGCTGCGCTTGAAGCTCAAAGACATGGTGTGGCTCTTTCTCGTTTGTGGTGGATCGGCCTAGCCTAGCAAGTGCCCAGGCGCGTGTCCATCCGGGCTGTCCAGCGCAGCGGCCGACCCGGCCGGTGGCAACTTCCCGTGCTGCGGCAGCGCAGCCGCTGATTTGGTCGATAGCATGCCGGAGCGGCGTTGCGTCGGCGCCGCCTGGCTTGCTTGAGGACTTCAGCCCATGACCGCCCTGCCACCCACCCTAGATTTCGCGACGCTGGACGAACTGCGCCAGGCCGCAGGCGCCGAGTTCGTCGTCGAGCTGGTCCAGACCTTTCTCGAGGAGGCGCCGACGATGCTCGCCGAGTTGCGCAGCGCCCATGGCGACGGGCAAGCCCCCACCTTCATCCGCGCCGCGCATTCGCTCAAGTCCAACAGCCAAACCTTTGGCGCCATGGCGCTGGGCGCGCAGGCCCGGGCCTTGGAGATGGCCGGCCTGCCCTGCCCGGCCTCGGCGTTGGACGCGCTGGAGGCCGAGTACGCCCGTGCCGCCGGCGCCCTGGCGGCACACACCCGGGACGCGTCCCATGGCTGATCCCGGTGCGCGGCTGTTGGTGGCCGACGACAACAAGGTCAACCGCCTGCTGCTGGGCCGCAGCCTGGAGCTGCAGGGCCACCGCGTGGCGCTGGCCGAGAACGGCGCGGTGGCCATCGCCATGCTCGGCCAGGAGGCCTACGACCTGCTGCTGCTGGACATCAACATGCCCGAGATGGACGGCTTCGAGGTGCTGGAGCGCCTCAAGGCCGATGTCAGGCTGCGCGACGTGCCGGTGATCGTGACCTCGGCGCTGGAAGGCATAGCCAACATCGTGCGCTGCATCGAGCTCGGCGCCGAGGACTACCTCAGCAAGCCGATCAACGCGGTGCTGCTCAAGGCCAGGATAGGCGCCAGCCTGGAAAAGAAGCGCCTGCGCGACCAGCAGCAGGCGATGGTCAAGCGCTTTGCCACCGCCGAAGTGGCACAAGACCTGGCGCAGTCGGGTTTTGCGCTGGGCGGGCGCAACCTCGAGGCGACGGTGATGTTTTCCGACATCCGCGGCTTCACCGCGCTGGTCGAGTCGCAGTCGCCACAGGAAACGATAGAGCTGCTGAACACCTACTACACCCTGATGTTTGACGCCATCAGCGGCCAGGGCGGGGTCGTCAACCAGATGATCGGTGACGGTCTGATGGCGATCTTCGGCGCGCCGCTGGCGCTGGACGACGCGCCGATGGCGGCGGTGCGGGCGGCGCAGGACATGGTCGAGATGATCGGCCTGTTCAACACCGATAGGGTCGCCGCCGCCAAGCCGCCGCTGCGCATCGGCGTCGGCATCGCCACCGGCCGCATGGTCGCCGGCTACACCGGCACCCAGCAGCGCGCGACCTATACCTGCATCGGCGATGCGGTCAACCTGGCGGCACGGCTGGAAACCCATACCAAGGAAGCGGCGCGCGACATCGTCGTCGATGCGGCGGTGGCCAGCGCCCTGGCCGGGCGGGTGACGCTGGAGCCTCTGGGGGCGGTGAAGTTCAAGGGGGTGTCGAACCCGGTCGAGGTGTTCGCGGTGGCCGTGATCGGCTGATCGGCTGATCCGCGGCGCCGGTGCTTGGCCTTGGCCTGCGCCTTCGTCGCTCAACCCGGCCTGCAGCCCAGCCGCACCGGCCCCGGGTTCAATCGTCGGCCCGGCGTCTGTGGCCGAGTCGCTTGGAGACTTCGTCGGCGCAGGCCTTGACGGCGCGCGCTTGCGGCCCGTCCCAGGCGGAATCGATGGCTCCGGCCGAGCCCATCCGGGTGATGCCCCGGTGCAATGTCCCCGGAACAGTCGAAGACCGGCGCGGCAAAGGCGTTCACGCCCGGCGTCGGGTTGCCGACCGACCGCGAGACGGCGTGCTTGCGGATCTCGACAAGGCGCTGGAGGTGGCCGACCGAGCCTGTGTGCTCAAGACCGGCCGCATCACCGCCAACACCGCCAACACCGCCCAGGGCTCGGGGCGCGAGCTGCGCCATGACCCCACAGTGCGCGCTGCCTACCTCGGCAGACAATGACGCCAACCAATGACGCCAACCAATGACACCAGCCAATGACGCCAACCAAGCGCCCGTGATCCGCGCCTCGGTCAGCCGGTCGTCCAACCCCAGCCTGCCGGCGTGACGCCAGAAAAGCAGCTCCGCCTGGTCGCCATCGCGGCCTTCGGTGCGATGGCGGCGATGCGCTGCGCCGACCCGATGCTGGCGACGCTGGCGGGCGAGTTCGGCCGCAGCCTGGGCCAGGCGTCGCTGGTGGTGTCGGCGTTTGCGCTGAGCTACGGCGTACTGCAACTCTTCTACGGCCCGCTGGGCGACCGGGTCGGCAAGCTCCGCGTCATTGCCGGCGCCGCTGCGGCCTGCGCCCTGGCCTCGGGCATCGCGGCGCAGGCCGGATCGCTGGACGCGCTGGTCGTTGCGCGCGCCTTGATGGGCGCTGCGGCGGCCGGCATCGTGCCCCTGGCGATCGCCTGGATCGGCGACAGCGTGGCCTATGCGCAGCGCCAGGAGACCCTGGCCAGGCTGCTCGGCGCCACCTTGAGCGGCATGATGGCCGGCCAGTTCATCGGCGCCTGGTTGACCCAGGCCTTCAACTGGCGGCTGGTCTTTGCGGCGTTGGCGATTGGCTTTGTCGCCGCCGCCTGGCCGCTGTGGCGCGCTGCCGCCGCCGAGCCCCTGCCCGAGCGGAATCGGTCGGCGTCCGGCCTGCGGTTCACGCTCGCCCTGCTCGCGCGGGCCCGCGTGCGCTGGGTGCTGGCCTTTGCCGCCGCCGAGGGCGCCCTGATGTTTGGCGTGCTGGCCTTCGGCCCCAGCGTCCTGGCGCAACGCCTGGGGCTGGGCACGGCCGCCGCCGGGGCCACGGTCGCGCTGTTTGGCGTCGGCGGCCTGGCCTACAGCCGCTTCGCCAAGCCGCTGTTGCGACGCCTGGGCGAGCGCGGGCTGGCAGCCGGTGGCGGCAGCTTGTTGGCCGCCGCCTTGCTGTTGCTGGCCTGGGCTGGCCATTGGCTGGTTGCGCTGCCGGCCTGGGCGCTGGCCGGCTGCGGCTTCTACATGCTGCACAACACCTTGCAGACACGCGCGACCCAGATGGTGCCGGAGCATCGCGGCACGGCCGTGGCCCTGTTCGCCTGCCTGCTGTTTCTCGGCCAATCGATGGGTGTCGTGGCCATGTCGGCGGCCATCGACCAGGGTTGGGCGGCGCAGGCGATCACGCTCTGCGGACTGGGCCTGGCGGTGCTCGGATGGACCGTTGCCGGCAAGCCTGGCGCAAGCGATCTGGCGCCGCCGTGAACGCAGCGCAAGCAGCGCAGCCGCGGGTCCGCTTCTATTCGCAGTTCTTGGAGCTGAAGTCCTGATGGTGCGGCTGGGATTGCTCAACAAGTCGCCCGACTGGCGGTTCGATGAATTTCAGCGCTGCTAAAGCGCATGTCCGGCATATTGGGCTAACGGCAGAACCTGGTGGGGTCGAACGCCAAGCGGTCAAGGGCAGCCCCCTGCGGCTACGACGAGCTGCCGATCGACGGCGTGGTTGAACTTTGGTTCACCGATCCCGAGTCGCTTCCCCACCGTGGTGGCCGCCTGGCGTCGAGCCTGGGACAAGGTGATCCCGTTCTTCGCGTTCGCGCCGGCCGTGCGCAGGGTGGTCTACACGACCAACGCCATCGAGAGCATCAACGCGCGGCTGCGCAAGATCATC
>JANXYH010000131.1 GCA_025350145.1 Burkholderiales bacterium
TCGGGTGGTCAGCAGCAACGTCTGTGCATTGCTCGCGGGATTGCGATCAAACCTGAGGTGTTGCTGCTGGATGAGCCGTGCTCGGCATTGGACCCGATCTCCACTGGCAAGATTGAGGAGCTGATCCATGAGCTCAAGGCGGATTACACCGTCTTGATCGTCACCCACAATATGCAACAGGCGGCACGTTGCTCAGACTATACCGCTTACATGTATCTGGGTGATCTTGTCGAATTTGGCTCGACCAGTGATGTTTTCACCAAGCCGAAGCAAAAAGATACCGAGGATTATATTACGGGTCGATTTGGTTGACCGCTGTATGGATAATTTAAGGAAATGCCGATGACTGAAAAACACCTGTCCAGCCAGTTTGACGCGGAGTTGTCCGGAATTTCGACACGGGTGCTCGAAATGGGCGGTTTGGTGGAATCCCAGGTGGCCCAGGCGGTGTGGGCCCTGAGCAACTACAGCGGGGAAGTCGCCGAACAGGTGTTGAGGCAGGAAGAGCGGGTCAACACGATGGAGGTGGAGATCGACCGCGATTTGTCGACGATCATTGCCCGACGTCAACCGACAGCGCGTGATTTGCGCCTGTTGATCGCGATTTCGAAAACGATTGCCAATCTCGAGCGGATCGGCGATGAGGCGGCGCGGATCGCGCGCATGGTGCAACGCATACTGAATGTCGGTGGTACCAACCCGGTGCGCTTGCCGGTATCGGATCTGGCCTTCGAGGCCGAACTCGCAATCCGCCAGTTGCGCAAGGTGCTGGATGCGTTTGCGCGGCTCGATGTCAATGCCGCGCTCGAGGTATTGCGCAACGACGACCAGATCGACCAAGAGTTTGATGGGCTGATGCGCAAACTCATCACCTACATGATGGAAGATCCGCGCACGATTTCGGGTTCGATTGATCTGGTATTCGTTGCCAAGGCGATCGAACGGGTCGGCGACCATGCCAAGAATCTGGCCGAGGTGATCATTTATGTGGTCAAGGGTACCGATGTGCGACATAACCCTGTCGATGCGGTCGAATCGATGGTGCGCTGAATAACCCGAAATGCCTGGAGGCCTATGAGCAGGATCGTGGTGATCGAGGACGAGTCGGCGATTGCGGAGTTGATCGCGATCAATCTGCGCCACGCCGGCCACCAAGTCACGTTGGCGGCCAGCGCCGAGCAGGCGCAACGCGAAATCGGTGCGCAGTTGCCGGATCTGGTGCTGCTGGACTGGATGTTGCCCGGCCAGTCTGGCCTGGCGTTGGCCAGGCAGTGGCGGGCCGACCCGCGCACCCGCGGGTTGCCCATCATCATGCTGACCGCGCGCAGCCAGGAGGCTGACAAGATCGCCGGTCTGGATGTGGGTGCCGACGACTACCTGACCAAGCCGTTCTCAACCCAGGAGTTGATGGCGCGCATTCGTGCGGTGCTGCGCCGTCGGGCGCCGCAGGCCCTGGACGATGCGGTTGAGGTCGGTGTGCTGCGGCTTGATCCGTCTACCCGCAGGGTCAGTGGCGGCGAGTGTGAGTTGAAACTCGGGCCGACTGAATTCCGCCTCCTGCATTACCTGATGACGCACCCGGAACGGGTGCACAGCCGCGCCCAGTTGCTCGACCGGGTCTGGGGTGACCATGTGTTCATTGAGGAGCGCACGGTCGACATGCACGTCAAGCGCCTGCGCGAGTGCCTGTCGCCGGGCCAGTGTGCGGGCATGATCGAGACCGTGCGTGGCGCCGGCTACCGACTGACCCAGCAGGTCCGCAGCCTGGCGGCCTGAGTTGGGTTGGCCATGGCCTGGCTGATTCCACGCCTTTCGGCGACGCTGCTGCTGCTGGTCCTGGGTGGGGTCTGCGGCGGTTTCATCGGCTCGGTGCTGGATGCGACCACGTTCGGCTTGGCGCTGGGCATGCTCGGCGCGGGCGCGCTGGCGGTGCTGCTGGACGGTCTGGGCGCGGCCAAGCTGGTGCGCTGGCTGCGTGGCACGCAGGCCGGCGAGGCGCCCAGCCCTGCCGGCCTTTGGGGTGAACTGGCCCACAGGATCGAGCGCAACCTGCGCCGGCAGGAAGCGGCCACCGCGCGCCAGGCGCAGCGCCTGGAGCATTTCCTGTCGGCAATCGAGGCCTCTCCCAACGGGGTGATCTTGCTCGACGCCCAACATCAGATCGAGTGGTGCAGTGCGGTCGCTGCCGATCACCTGGGCCTGGATCCACGGCGCGACCTGGGCCAGCCCGTGACCAACCTGGTTCGCGCACCCGCTTTCGTCGATTTGATGCTCGCGGGTGAATTCAACGAGAGCATCACCATGCCGGGTCCGCGTGGCCTGGGCCTGCTCTCGGTGCTGACTCGGGCGTATGACCGCGGCCAGGTTCTGGTGATCACCCAGGACGTGACCGAGCGCCAGCGCAGCGAGGCGATGCGGCGGGATTTCGTGGCCAATGTGTCGCACGAGATCCGCACCCCACTGACCGTCTTGGCGGGCTTCGCTGAGACCATGGCCACGCTGCCGCTGTCGGAGGCCGAACGGGCCCGTGTGCTGGTGCTGATGCAGCAGCAGGCCGAACGGATGCAATTGCTGGTCTCTGACCTGCTGATGCTGGCGCAGATCGAAGGCGGCCCGCGCCCGGCCACCGACCGCTGGGTATCGGTGGCCGGGCTGGTAGAGCGGGTCCACACCGAGGCGCAGAACCTGTCCAAGGGCAGGCACACGCTGCGCGTAGCTTCGCCTCAATCGGCCCAGATTGCCGGCACAGACGCGGAGCTGCACAGCGCCCTGGGCAACCTTGTCAGCAACGCCGTGCGCTACACGCCAGAGGGTGGGGCGATCGAGATCGGCTGGTGCGACCGCGCTGATGGCGGGGCAGAGCTGGAAGTGCGCGACACCGGCATCGGCATCGCGCGCGAGCATTTGCCGCGCCTGGCCGAACGCTTCTACCGTGTCGACAGCAGCCGCGCCCGCGACACCGGTGGCACCGGACTGGGGCTGGCCATCGTCAAGCACGTGATGCAGCGCCATGGCGGCAGCCTGGCGGTGGACAGCGAACCGGGCAAGGGTTCGCGGTTCAGGTTGATCTTGCCGGCCAGCCGGGTCCGCCTGGACCTGGCGGCCGATCAGGCCAGGGCGATCACGAGCCCGGCCCAGACTTGACCGCCGACTGGCCGCTGCGGGCGAAGACCAGGGTCAATTCCTGCCTATCGGTCGGCCTGCGCTCGCGCGCGACCTCGACCCAACCCAGGCCTTGCGCCTGCCGGGACGCGGCGTCGGCGGTGGCGTTGCGTTGGACCAGCAGCAGCACCGGGCAGGCGCTGGCATAGGCACCGGCGCTGGCATCCACCCGGCTGCGGTTGTGGTACTCGAGTGCGGCGACCAAGGCCGATGGCGCCAACGGCGCGGCGATGCAGGCGCCGGCAGGCAGGTGTCTGGCCAAACGCTGCGCCAGCGTGCGGTTGCTACGGGCATGGTCCAAGAGCGGCAGCCACAGAGTCATGAACAACAGCCAGCAGAGCGCGACCCCACTGGCTGGCAGCACCAGGCTTTTCCAGATCACGGCGGGCTGACGCCGGGTGCGCCAACGCACCAGCCAGAGCCAGGCCAAGCTGCCGAGCGTGGCGGCGAGCAATTCCAGCCAGGACAGCCGGGCGACAAAGTCAGGCGCCAGCCGCTTCAAGGTGGCCGCCGAGGTCGCCGGCAGGGCCGTCTGCATGGCCGCGTAGAACACCCAGGTGATGGTGGCGCAGGCACTGAAAAAGAAGACTGAAAACCAGTCCACTGCCGCCGACGCGCTGCGACGCAGGGTCGGCAAAGCAAAGGCCGCCAGCACCGACACGCCGGGCAAACCCAGCAACAAGGCCCGGTCAGAGCCGCCCATGGCGGTGCTGACGACCAAGGCCAGCACCAGACTCCACAAAGGCAGCGCCAGGTGCGGTTGAAGCAAGTGGCCGCGCCAGCCCCAGAGTGTCCACAACGCCAGCGCACCCGCAGGCCACAAGAACCACAACCACATTCGCAGCACCAACCAGCCATCGGTCGGCGCCAACAGCCGCCAACCCCAGGCCTGCATCGGCCAGGCCAGCGCCGCCGCCAGCCCGCAGGCCACCAACAACCAGGGCCAGAGTGCCCGCCATGGGCCGGCCTGCGCCCGCAGGCACAGGGCACAGGCACCCAGACCCCAGGCCAGGGCCATCACCGGTGCGCCGCTGGCCGCCAGCGCCGGCAGGGCCAGCATCACGCCCACCCGGCTGCCCCAGCGCCGCTGCCAACTGGCCGCGACAGCCCATTGCAGGCTCGCCAGGGCGGCCAACTGGGCCAGCTCCGGGGTGGTCTCGTGGCCGAGTTGCAGCAGGCCCAGGGTGGCGATCATCGCCAGCAGTGCGCCATCGGCAACTGCCCGGGCGTAGCTGTCCGGGTCGGCCTCGCCACCAAAAGCAAACGGCAGCGGTTGGGCGGCGTCGCGCCGGGCCAGGTGGAAGCAGGAGTACCAGACGGCAGACAGCGTCAGTGCCAACAGCGCGGCAAAGGGCAGGCGTGCCGCCAAGGCCGGATCCAGCCACGGCCTGCTCAGCATGATGGCGATGGCGCCCAGCCAATTTGGCAGCAGCGCCGCACCGGTGGCCACGCCGCCCAGGCTGGGCAGGGTCCAGGGGCTGCGCCCCTCGGCGATCGCCAGCATCTGGCCGAATGCGGCAAAGTCGGCGCCCCGCCAGGGATCGCGACCAACGATCCCGGGCGCGACGTAGGCCAGGGTCAGCAGCCACAGCGCTAACGCCGGCATGCGCCGCACGGCTTGACTGGACGCCAGGGCCGGATTGGGTCTAGGGGCAGCGCTCACCGCAGCCCTTGCCCGGCCTGACCCCAAATCGACGCCGGGTTGCTCATCCAGGGATCATGCCCGAGTGATGTCAAGCGCAACAAAAAAGGGCAGCCAGGCTGCCCTTTTTTGCGCGCTGCTCGTGTGCCTCTGCCGGTCGGTCAGGCGGCCTTCTTGGCCAGGCCCAAGGTGGCGAACTTGTTGCGGAACTTCTCGACCCGGCCGCCCAGGCTGTCGACGCTTTTTTGCGTGCCGGTGTAGAACGGGTGGGTCTCGCTGGTGGTTTCGAGCTTGACCAGCGGCAACTCTTTGCCGTCGTCCATCTTCACCGTCTCGCGCGTCTGCACGGTCGAACGGGTGACGAACTTGAAACCGTTGGACAGGTCGACGAAGCAGACGTCGCGGTAGCCGGGGTGGATGCCATTTTTCATTGCAGTGCCTAAGCAGGTATGACGGGAGCCACGCGGCAATGGGCCGAGCACTTTCCGAAGGAGTAAAACCCGTAATTATAGATCGCGACAGGGAGCGGGTGAGCGGAATTACCCGCCGCGCCGCATCATGTCGAAGAAGTCCAGGTTGTTCTTGCTGATCTTCATCTTCTCAAGCATGAACTCCATCGCCTCGATCTCGTCCATCGGGTAGAGCAATTTGCGCAGGATCCAGGTCTTTTGCAGGATCTCGGGCTTGAGCAGCAGTTCCTCGCGCCGGGTGCCGCTCTTGTTGATCAGGATCGACGGGTAGACGCGCTTCTCGGCCATCCGCCGGTCGAGGTGGATTTCGCAGTTGCCGGTGCCCTTGAACTCTTCGTAGATCACCTCGTCCATGCGGCTGCCGGTGTCGATCAGAGCGGTGCCGATGATGGTCAGCGAGCCGCCTTCCTCGACGTTGCGCGCGGCGCCAAAGAAGCGCTTCGGGCGCTGCAGGGCATTGGCGTCGACGCCGCCGGTCAGCACCTTGCCGGAGGACGGCAGGACGTTGTTGTAGGCCCGCGCCAGACGGGTGATCGAGTCGAGCAGGATGACCACGTCCTTGCCCATTTCAACCAGCCGCTTGGCCCGCTCGATGACCATTTCTGCGACCTGCACATGGCGTGCGGCAGGCTCGTCGAAGGTCGAGGAGATGACCTCGCCGCGCACCGTGCGCTGCATCTCGGTCACTTCCTCGGGCCGCTCGTCGACCAGCAGCACGATCATGTGGATGTCGGGCTGGTTGGCCACCAGGGCGTGGGCGATGTGCTGCATCATCACCGTCTTGCCGGTCTTGGGCTGCGCCACCAGCAGTGCCCGCTGGCCTTTGCCGATCGGCGCGATCAGGTCAATGATGCGGCTGGTGACGTTCTCGTCGCCCTTGATGTCACGTTCCAACTTGAACGCTTCCTTGGGGAACAAGGGCGTCAGGTTCTCGAACATGATCCTGTGCTTGTTCTCCTCGGGCGTCAGGCCGTTGACCCGGTCGACCTTGACCAGCGCAAAGTAGCGCTCGCCATCCTTGGGCACCCGGACTTCGCCCTCGATCAGGTCGCCGGTGTGCAGGTTGAAGCGCCGCACCTGGCTGGGCGAGAGGTAGATGTCGTCGGTCGAGGCCATGTAGCTGGCTTCGATCGAGCGCAGGAAGCCAAAGCCATCGGGCAGCACCTCCAGCACACCGTCGCCGAACACCTGCTCACCGGCGCGGGCGCGCTTTTTCATGATCGCAAACATCAGCTCCTGCTTGCGCAGGCGGGCGACGTTGTCGATCTCCAGCGCCTCGCCCATGCTGATGAGTGCGGAGACGTGGAGCGCCTTCAGTTCTGAAAGATGCATGGGAGCAAGGGTGGGCGGCAAGCCCTGGGGGTGAATTCCGGCGGCGCCTTGCCAAGGTCACGTGGCCGGGATACGGCAAGCCCACAGCCGCGCGGCGCGCCCTGGGGCCCAGGGCAGGCTCAATTCACGGGGAGGGTGGCCGAAACCACGCGCCGGACCGAGAGACTGGATTTCGTCAATCGACCGCTCAGGCCAAAGGCCCGATGGCGTGGTGGCAAAACTCTGCGGCAGCCGGTGCCGCGTTGAAGCAGCGCCGATGCAATGGCGGCGATTATAGGTGCGGCGCCAGGAAACTCGTCAACTGCGCCTTGGTCAGCGCGCCGACCTTGGTGGCGGCCAGGTTGCCACCCTTGAACAGCATCAAGGTCGGGATGCCGCGGATACCGAACTTGGCCGGCACATCGCGGTTCTCGTCGACGTTCATCTTGGCGATCTGCAACTTGCCGCCATATTCCTTGGCCGCCTCGTCGAGCATGGGCGCGATCATCTTGCACGGGCCGCACCATTCGGCCCAGTAATCGACCAGCACCGGGGTGTCGTTCTTCAGCACATCGCTTTCAAATGAAGCGTCGGAGACATGCTTGATCAGTTCGCTGCTCATCGTGGATCCTCGGGGGCAAAAGTGGCATGCGGATTTTGGCACAACGGGTCATTTGGCCGGCTTCGGTGACACTGCCCACCACACATGGCCACGACCGCAGAAATTGCAAGCATCGGGCTGCCGGCCGATCTGCCCGTGGCCGGTTTCTGGACCGCCTGGGCGGGTGCGGCGCAGGCCTGGCTGGCGCAGCGGGGTCTGCCGATCCGGGCGGCGGTCGTGCTGCTGCCGTTTGTCGAGCTGCTGCCGCATGCGCGCCAGGCCTGGGCGGATCTGGGCGGATGGCAGCCGCGCATTGAGACGACCCGAACCCTGGCGGCGAGCCTGGGTCCGGCGCCGCTGGCGGGGCCCGGCGCATTCAGCGGCCAGGCGGCGGTCGACACGCTGGTGGCCGCACAGTTGCTGGACCAGGTGCCGGCCTGGCGTGAATGGCGCCAGCGTGACCGGCGCGCCTGTGCCCAAGCCGCGGCCGAGTTGCGGCAGGCGGCGCAGACGCTGGCACGCGGTGCCGCTGCCCGGCCACCGGCGCAGCGCGAGGCCTGGTGGGCGCTGGCCCGGCAGGTGCTGGGTGCGGTCGAAGGCGACGCCAGGCTGGACGCCTTGTTGGCGCAGCTCGCAATGGCCTGGGCCGAGACCGCGCCAGCACCGGCCAGCGACCGCCTGTTCGACTTGACGCCGTCGGCCTGGGTCGTGCTTGAGGCCGGCGGCAGCGACGACCTGGCCGAGGCGCTGCTGGCCGACGCCGCAGCCCGCGCCATTCCCGCCCTGCGCCTGCGTGCCGACCCACCTGGCCCGGACCCATTCGCTGCGGCCCCGCTGGCCGCGCCCAGGCTCTGGATCGCCGCCGACGCCGAGGCTGAGGCGTTGGCCGCCGCTTGCGCCGTCGCCCAAGCCGTCAGTGAAGGCCGAATCCCGGTCGCCTTGATCGCCGAGGACCGGGCCGGCGTGCGGCGCATTCGCGCGCTGCTCGAGCGCATCGGCTTGGGCAGTGCCGACGAGTCGGGCTGGAGCCTGTCGACCACCCGCGCTGGGGCCCGCTTGATGGCGCTGCTGCGGGCCGCCCAACCCCAGGCCAGCGCTGACGCTTGGCTGGACTGGCTCAAGTCCGAGCAACTGCCCGGCGCTGAGGCCGCCGGCCCGATCGCGCTGGATTGGCTGGAGCGGCGCTGGCGCCGGGTTGGGTCCGGTGCCGCTGCCGACCCCGCCGCCCCGGCCGACGACGTGGCCGCCCTGGCCTGGTGGGCGAGCCAGAAGGCGAGGCTGGACGGGTTGGTGCAGCCCGGCCAGCGCCCGCTCGCGGCCTGGCTGCAGGCCCTGCGCGGGCACTTGCTGGCCGCACCCGACGCCGCCCGCTGGCGGCACGATCCGGCCGGCCAGGCGGTGTGGCAGGCGCTGGCGCTGGATTCGGCCTCGGCCTGGGGTGATGGCCATCGTCGGGCGATGGCGCTGGACGACCTGATCGACTGGATCGATGCGACCCTGTCCGACAGCGAATTTCGCCCCGCCGACCCCGACCCGCAGGTGCTGATCACGCCCATGGCCAGGGCGATGCTGCGGCCGTTTGGCCAGATCGTGTTTGCCGGTGCGGACGAACGCCGGCTCGGGCCGGCCACGCCCGGCCCGGCGCTGTTGTCCGAAGCCACGCTGCGCGCGCTGGGCTTGGCCGATGCACAGGCGCGCGGCGAGCGAGGCGCGCTGTGCTTTGTCCAACTGCTGCGCCAACCCGGCCTGCTGCTGCTGCGCCGCCAGGCCGAGGGTGACGAGATCTTGGGCCCGTCGCGCTGGTGGACCCGGCTGCGCCTGGCCTACCGCCGCCGTGGCCTGGCCGAGCCCAGCCAGTGCGCGGCGCCGCAGGCACTGACCGAGCATGCCGCCAGGCCGGTGCTGCCGCCGTTGGCGCGGGCGGATGGCCGCCTGCCGGGCAGCGTCAGCGCCAGCGCCATCGACGCGCTGCGCAGTTGCCCCTATCACTTCTTCGCCCGCAGCGTGCTGCGTCTGGCGCAGGCCGAGGAGCTTGAAGCCGACAGCAGCAAGCGCGATTACGGCAGCCTGCTGCACGCGCTGTTGCAGCGCTTTCACGACCAGCGCGACGCTACCCAGACGCGCCAGCTAGAGGCCCAGGCCTTGGTCGAAATTGGCAACGCCCTGGTCCGCGAGCAGGGCCTGGACGCGGCCACGCTGCTGCCGTTCCTGGCTGGCCTGCCGGCATTCGCCGAACGCTACCTCGACTGGTTGCTGCCGCGCGACGCCCAAGGCTGGGCCTATGCCGGCGGTGAACTTGACCGCAGCCTGACTTTGGGCAATCCCGCCGGCCTGGTGCTGCGCGGCCGGATCGACCGTCTGGACCAGGGCCGCCAGGAGGTGCAGCAACTGCTGGACTACAAGACCGGCAGCCTCTCCGGCCTAAAGGCCAAGCTCAGGCAGCCGTTCGAGGACACCCAACTCGCCTTCTACGCCGCCCAATTGCTCGGCGCCGGCGCCGACCCCGACAAGCTCAGCGCGGCCTATGTGGCGCTGGACGAGCGTGGCGCGGTCGTCGAGATCGAGCACCCGAACGTCGCCGACAGCGCCCTGGCCCTGTTGGCCGGGCTGGCGGCCGACTGGGCGCGCCTGAATGCCGGAGAACCGATGCGCGCGTTGGGCGAAGGCCAGGCCTGCGACTTCTGCGAGGCACG
Organism: Burkholderiales bacterium; assembly: GCA_025350145.1. Classification (GTDB taxonomy): domain Bacteria; phylum Pseudomonadota; class Gammaproteobacteria; order Burkholderiales; family Burkholderiaceae_C; genus Pseudaquabacterium. Next base: position 9,880 of record JANXYH010000131.1, read on the forward strand.
CGGCCTGTGCCGCCGCGACCACTGGCTCGGCGACCCGCTGGCCGACCTGAGCACGCCATGACACCGCAGTACAGCGCCGATGGCCAGGACTGCGCCGCCGACCGGTTCTACGCCATGGCCTGCGACCCGGCGCGCAGCGTCGTGGTCGAGGCCTGTGCCGGTGCCGGCAAGACCTGGTTGCTGGTCTCGCGCATCCTGCGTGCCTTGCTCGACGGCGCGCAGCCGCAGGAGATCCTGGCGATCACCTTCACCCGCAAGGCGGCCGGCGAGATGCGCCACCGGCTCAACGAATGGCTGGAAGAATTTGGTCGCGGTACGGACGACGAGCGGGTCGCGGCGCTGTTGCAGCGGGGTTGCTCCAGCGCGCAGGCAAAGGCCCTGGCGGCGCCATTGGCGGATCTGCAGGAGCGCTTGCTGGCCGGCGGGCGGGGGGTCGGCATCGACACCTTCCACGCCTGGTTCTCGCGCCTGATGCGGGCTGCGCCACGCGAGTTGCTGGACAGCCTGGGGCTGCAGCCCGGCATGGCCTTGCTCGAAGACAGCAGCGAGTTGCTGCCGGCGCTGATGCAGCGCTTTCACCGCGCCGTCGCCAGCAGCCCGGCCTTGCAGCCGGATTTCGCCGCGCTGGTCCAGCAGCATGGCCGGCAGCGCATTGCCGACTGGCTGGCCGCAACCCTGCAGCGCCGGGTCGAAATCGAGTTGGCCGACCCGGCCGGCGCGCTGGACCAGGCGCTGCCCGCCGCCGCCGCGCTCTGGCCGGCCTGCGCCGGGCTGGCCGACCCGGTCCTGCGCCTGCATGCCGATGGCGGATTGCGTGGCCTGCTTTCGCAGTTGGCCAGGCGCCTGGCCGCGCACCCGCACAAGCGTGCGCAGGACGCCGGCGCTGCGCTGGCGGCGGCCCTGAGCCTGACCGACGCTGGCCAGGCCCATGCCGCCGTACGCAGCGCGCTGTTCACTGAAAAAGGCGAGGGTGGGCCGCGCAAGCTGGGCGACGTCGCCGGCCTGGCCGAGGGCATCGCCCTGCTCGACGAACTGGCCCAGCAATGTGCCCAGCAGCAGGCCCACCTCGACCATGGCCGGATGCTGCGCCTGACCCGGGTGTTGCTGGCGCAGTGGCGGGCGCTCAAGCGCGAACGGGCGCTGGCCGACATGAACGACCTGGAGCGCTGCGCCCTGGCGCTGCTGAGCGACCCGGCGATGTCGGGCTGGGTCATGCAGCGGCTGGACGCGCGCATCCGCCACCTGCTGGTCGACGAGTTCCAGGACACCAGCCCGCTGCAGTGGCACGCGCTGGCGGGCTGGTTGTCGGCCTACACCGGCGCTGGTGGCGGCGCCAGCGGCCAGCGGCCGCCGTCGGTCTTCATCGTCGGCGACCCGAAGCAGAGCATCTACCGTTTCCGCCGCGCCGAGCCGCGGGTGTTCGAGGCGGCCCGCGAACTCGTCGCCACCGGCCTGGGCGGCGTGGTGCTGGCCTGCGACCACACCCGGCGCAACGCCCCGGCCGTGGTCGAGGTGATCAACAGCGTCTTCGGCATCGCCTGCGATGAGGGCGACTACGCCGGCTTTCGCCCGCACAGCACCGACGCGGCGGCGGCCAGCCTGCCCGGACTGCGCTGCCTGCCGGAGGTGCCGCGGCCGGCGGCCAAGCGCGGCGCCAAGGCCACCGCTGCGGTCTGGCGTGACAGCCTGCGCAGCCGCCGCAGCGAGCCCGAGGCCAAGCGCCGCGCCGAGGAAGCCGGCCATGTCGCCCTGGCCATCGCCAGCCTGGTGCGCGAGCAGGGCGTGCCCTTGGGCGAGGTGATGGTGCTGGCGCGTACGCGCAAATCCTTGGCGCTGGTGGCGCAGGCGCTGCGCGGCCTGGACGTCGATTGCGTCGCCGCCGACGCCACCCGCCTGGCCGATCTGCCCGAGGCCACCGACCTGATCGCGGTGCTGGACGTGCTCGCCTCGCCCGGCCACGACCTGGCTCTGGCACAGGCGCTGAAGTCACCCCTGTTCGGTGCCGACGACGCCGCGCTGCTGGCCCTGGCCGAGCGCGATCAACGCCTGGGCCGGCGCGGCTGGTGGCGCGCCCTGATCCACTGGGACGACGCGCCCGCGCCGCTGGACCGCGCACGTCGCTTGTTCAGTGCCTGGGCAGAGGCCGCGCCGCTGCTGCCGCCGCATGACCTGCTGGACCGGGTCGTGCACGACAGCGACGCGCTGGCCAGGATGGTGGCCGCCGCCCGGCCGGAGCGGCGCAGCCTGGCCCGGCTGGCGGTGCAGTCGCTGCTGGCGCAGGCGCTGGCACTCGGTGCCGGCCGCTATGCCACGCCCTACAACTTTGTCCGGGCGCTGCGCCAGAGCGGCCTGAAGCTGCCGGCGTTGGCCGCGCCCGAGGCGGTGCGTTTGCTGACCGTGCACGGCGCCAAGGGCCTGGAGGCCGACGTCGTGTTCCTGCTCGACACCGCGCCAGAGGCGGTGCGACACCACCAACCGGGCGTGGTGGTTGACTGGCCGCTGGACGAGGCGGTGCCGCGCGGGGTGGCCTTCGTCGCCAGGCTGGACGCGACCCCGCCGTCGCTGCAGGCGTTGGCCGACGAGGAGGCCAAGCTGATCGAGCGCGAGGCGCTGAACCTGCTCTATGTCGCCCTGACCCGGGCCCGCCATGGCCTGGTCGTCAGCCAGACCGAGCCTTATGCCTCGCCGCCCGGCCCGTCGTGGTGGCAACGGCTGCGGCCGCTGGGCGTCGACTGGGCGCCGACGCCGGTCGACCCGATCGCTGCGGCTGCACTCGACTCGGTCTGGTTGCCCAGCCTGCCGGTGATGGCGTCGCCGGCTGCTGCCCAGGCCCCCCGGCCGCAGCCCGAGCATGCCGAGGCCAGTGCCCGGCTCGGCCGGGCCTTGCACCGCTGGCTGGAATGGGCCAGCGGCGACACCCCGCTGGACGACCCTGCCCAGGCGGCGCTGCAGGCTGCTGGCGAGTTCGGTTGCAGCGCCGAGCAGTCGGCCGAAGTGCTGCGGCTGGGCCAGCGCATCCTCCAAAGCCCGGCGCTGCAGCGATTTTTTGACCCGCAGGCGCTGGCCTGGGCCGGCAACGAGGTACCGGTGGTCGTCGATGGCCAGTGCGGGCGGATCGACCGGCTGCTGCAGATGCGTGCCGACGCCTGCTGGTGGGTGCTGGACTTCAAGCTCAACTACAGCCCGCAGGCGCAGCCCGCGCTGCGCCTGCAATTGGCGCGCTACGCCGCCGCCGTGCAGGCCCAGCAGCCTGGCGCCGAAGTGTGGGCGGGGTTCATCACCGCCGATGGCAGGCTGCTCGAAGTGGCCTGGGCGCAGCCGCCGACGCCGGCCGAGAACTGAGCAGCCATGGCCCGGCAGTTCCGGGCAATGGCGGGCCCGGCGCGGCGCTCCAATCGGCGCATGGCCGTCCAACCCAGTGCCCAGTCCAGCCATGTCATGCGCATGTTTGGCCGCTTTCAGCTCATCCAATTGATGGGCAAGAGCAGCCGCAGCATGGCCTGGCAGGCGGTCGACCCACGGACCGGCGACGCGCTGGTGCTGGCGATGCCACGCAGCCAGGCGGCCGATGCCGCGGCGATGCAGCGCTGGCAGCAGCAGGCGCGCCGCGCCAGCCGACTAGACCACCCGGCGCTGGCCCAGGTGCTGGAGGTCGGCCAGGTCGGGCCGTGGCCCTACATCGCCTACGAACAGGGCCAGGCCAGCAGCCTGGCCAAACGGCTTGGTGGCAAAGGCATTTCGGCCACCGAGCTGGTGCCCTGGGCCATCCACTGGCTGCAAGGGCTGGCCTTCGCCCACGACGCCGGCTGCGTACACCACGACCTGCAGGCCTGGACGCTGCTGGCCGGTGATGCCGCCGGTGCGCGCTTGATCGGTCTGGGTGCGGCCTTCGAGCCCGACGAGAGCCACGACGCGGCCGACCCGCAGGCGCGGCGCAACGCTGCGGCCAACGACGTCGTGGGCTTTGGCCTGGTCATGCACCATGCCCTGGCGGGCCAGCCCGCGCTGGACCAGCCCGATGTCGGCCTGGCGCTGCAACGCCTGCCGCCGCTGGGCCGCGAAATCGTTCGCCTGCCCTGGACCGGCGTGCAATCGATCCCTGAGCCGTTGCGCGCGATCATCAACCGCGCCACCGACAGGCAGGAGCGGCAGCGCTACCGCAACGCCCGTACCCTGGTCCGCGCGTTGGAGGGCTGGTGGCGCGCCGATGGTGAGCAAGGCGGTGGCCCGCTGGCGCTATTGCTCGACCGGCTGCGCAGCGTCGGCACCTTGCCGGCCTCACCCGGGGCAGGGCTGCGCGCCGCCAGGCTGGCGAGCATGGACCGCGAGCGCACCGTCGAGCTGGCCGAAGTGGTGCTGCAGGACATCGCGCTGAGCTTCGAGTTGCTGCGCCTGGTCAACAGCGCGCCCGGGCGTGGCGGGGCGTTCCAGGACAACGGCGCGGTGCTGACGATCCGCCGCAGCCTGGCGATGCTGGGCATGGATGGGGTGCGCCGCGCCGCGCAGATCCTGCGCCCCTGGCCCGGAGCGATGAACCCGGCCCAGGCCGATGCCCTGCAGGCTTTGATGGCGCGGGTGCGCCTGGCCGGTCGCATTGCCCAGTTGCTGCGGCCGGCCGGCTACGACGCCGAGGTCGTTTACCTGCTGGCGATGCTGCAGAACCTCGGCCGGATGGTGGTGCAGTACCACTTTGCCGACGAGGCCCAGCAAATCCGCCGGCTGATGCTGCCGGCCCCGCCCGACAAGGCCGGCGAGCCCGAGACGCCGGGGCTGGGCGAGGACAGCGCAGCCTTTGCTGTGCTGGGCGTCGACATCGAGTCGCTGGGCGTGGCCGTGGGCAGGCACTGGGGGCTGGACGACGCGGTGCTGGCAATGATCCGCCGCCCGGCCATGGCCAAGCCGGTGCACAACGCCGAGAGCGACAACGACATGCTGCGCCTGGCCGCCGGCTGCGCCAACGAGGTGGTCGACGCCAGCACGGCGGGCGCCCCCCGCCAGGCCAGCGCCATGCAGCGGGTGGCCCAGCGCTACGGCCGGCCGCTGGGTTTGAACCTGCGCGACATCGACCAGGCGCTGCAGGACGCGCAGTTGCAGCCGCAGGCGAGCGCGGTCGAGAGCGGGGTGCCGGCTTGAGCGCGCCGGGCCGCTCCCAAGCGCGAATCCCGCAGCACGAAGTGCGGAGGGTGGTCAAGTGAGCGCGCCGGGCCGC
>JANXYH010000086.1 GCA_025350145.1 Burkholderiales bacterium
CCCCCCACCCCCACCCCCACCGGCTGCAACTGCCGCTCTGAACCCGGCCCAGGCCGGCCGGCCCACGCCTGGCCACGGCCTTGCCACAAGCTTGGCCAGGGCATCGCGCCCAAGCCTTCACCGCCATGCTCTGGATCGCCCTGCACCTGCCCGCCCTGGCGCTCGAATCCTGGGCCGCCACGCTCGGCGACGCCCGCGCCGGCCGGCCGCTGGCGCTGCTGCAAGACCATGCCGTGGCGCTGCTCGACGCCGCCGCCGCCGCGCGTGGCCTCAAGCCCGGCATGAAGCGCGCCACCGCACTGGCGCTGGCGCCCGAGCTGCTCTGGGCCCAGGCCGATCCCCACCGCGACGTCCAGGCGCTGCGCACGGTGGTGCACACCGCGCTGGCCTTCAGCCCGGCCGTGGCCTGGGCCACGCCGCCGGACTGGCGGCCGCTGCCGGCGCACGGCGGCGGGGCCCAGGAGATGCCCGCCGATCCCGCGACCAGCCCGGCGCTGGTCGGGGTGCGGCTGGAGGTGCAGTCCTGCCTGCGCTACTTCGGCGGCCTGCGCCGCTTGCTGCAGCGCCTGCACGACGCGCTGGCGCCGCTGGGCCACCAACTGCGCATCGCCAGCGCCCCCACGGCCTTGGGCGCGGCCCTGCTGGCCGCCTGGCGCAGCGACTTGGGCGTCGGCACCCACAGCCACGACCTGGCCGCCCTGCAGACCCTGCTCGACGCCGTGCCGCTGCACCTGCTGGGCCCCGGTCAGCAGCATTGGCAGGCGCTGCAGGGCATGGGTCTGGCGACGCTGGGCGACCTGCGCGGCCTGCCGCGCAGCGGCCTGGCCCGACGCTTCAGCCCGGCGCTGCTGGCCGACATCGACCGCGCCCGCGGCCAGGCCCCCGAGGCCCAGCGCTGGTTGAGCCCGGCGCCGCGCTTCGACAGCCGGATCGAGCTGTTCAGCCGCGCCGACAGCCACGCCCAGATCCTGGCCGGCGCCGACATCCTGCTGCCCCGGCTGCTGGCCTGGGCGCGCGCCCGCCAGGCCCGGGTGGTGGCCTTCGACCTGGTGATGCACCACGAGCCGCGCCACCGCCATCGCGACAGCCACGACGGCGACAACAGCCCCGACCACAGCAGCCTGCGCATCGCCCCGGCCCAGCCAGCGGCGGAACTGGCCCATTTGCGCAGCCTGCTGGCCGAGCGCCTGGGCCGGCTGCCGCTGGCCGCCCCGGCGCTGGAGCTGAGCCTGCACTGCGACGCCATCCAGGCCGGCGGCGCCGCCAACGCCGAACTGTTCATCAGCCAGGCCAGCCAGCGCGAGGGCCTGGCCCGGCTGGTCGAGCGCCTGCAGGCCCGCCTCGGCCGCGAGCAGGTGCTGCGCCTGAGCGCCGTCGCCGACCACCGGCCCGAGCGCGCCACCCACTGGCAAGCCGCCGACGCCGCCGCCCTGCTGGGCCGCAGCGGTGGCGGTGGTGGTGGCGGTGGTGGTGGCGACGCCGGCAACCAGTCCGGCCAGGCCCAGGCCCTGGCCAGCCAGCCCCTGTGGCTGCTGCCCCAGCCCCAGGCCCTGCACGAGCGCGACCAGCGCCCGCTGCTCGACGGCCGTCCGCTGCAACTGCTGGCCGGCCCCGAGCGCCTGGAGTCCGGCTGGTGGGACGGCGAGCCCGCCCTGCGCGACTACTTCATCGCCCAGGCCGCCAGCGGCGCCCTGGTCTGGGTCTACCGCCACCGCCTGCCGGGCGCTGCCCAGGCCAGCCAAACGCCGGCCGCCGCGCCCGGCGCCGCCGACCCCGATCCCTCAGGCCCGCATAGCGGCTGGTTCCTGCAGGGACTGTTTGCTTGAGGAAAGGTCTGCAAGGCAGCAGTGGTTGCGCCAGTCTGAACGGCGCAACTGAGGCCAAGGCCTTGCCACACGGCCAGGAGACCGAGGCCTTTGCTGACGCCGACTGCCAAGGCGCCGAAAAGCGGCCCGACGCCGGACCCCAGGCTGCGCTGGAACATCGCGATGCGTGCGCCCAGGTAGGCCTGCGACGCCGGACAAGGCCGAGCGCGCCGGGCAATACATCGATCAGATCGAGCGCCCGAAAGCGAGCATCCAGGCCAACCTCGAACACCCGTTCCCAGTCATCCAGCGCCAGTTCGGCCACCTCAAGGTTCACTATCGCGGGTTGAAGAAGAGCACCGCCCAGCTCAACACCCTGTTTGCCTTGGCCAAGCTGTGAATGGCCCGTAAGAAACTCGACGTACTGTATACTCGACCTACGGCTGCAAGATAATTCCCGGGTAATAAGTGCTTGATCCCTTGAATTTCGTCAATTCTTGATTGCGATTGCTCTTGCTGTATGAGCAATGAACCCATCCCGAGGCGGCCATATTTGGGATGAAGTTCTCAAGTATGAGTTGATCGAAATCTAGATTTTCTGAAATCCAATTGGCCACCTCATATACGGAATTTCCAGGGACATGGAAGTCTGCGGCCTCTCCCAGGCAGTGCCGCGAGGTTTTACTTCCGCCAACTGCTGAATTGACCGCTGGACTTCGATAGCCGCTGTTGATGATGACCGCCCCATTGTAGTGTTCCCTGACCGGCTCAAGAATATTCAAGCAAAGAGCCTGGAGATTGCCGATGACAATGGGCGATGTGGTGTCATTTGGCAGCTCTGTCGAAGTTTTCGTAAGTTCAGCCAGGGTAAAATGACTGGACAATCTCTGAATATTCATGGGCAACTCCACTTATTTGGTTTGACAGCGAATGAACTGAGCGTTTTTGATCCTCAAGTGTTGCATCGAAATGGTGTTGTTGTCTTCAATCTTGAATGACAGCGCATTCTTCTCTGGCGTCTTGCTGTAAGGATGGCGCGCGCTCAGTTGGACTTTTACTTCTCCAGAGCTTTGCACATAGGCAATATTCTGGTATTCAAAGGCGGTCGGTGCGCCATCGGCATCAATCCGAACAGCAAGTCGGGTTTGGCTGAACGAGAGTTCTGGCTGAGCGCACTCGGCTTGGCTTCTTGCCCATTGACCGAGAATGATGTTTTCTGGCCTGGGTTCATCAGCGCAGGCATTCAGGTAGGGCAAGGCCACCAATACGATCAAGCACAGTGTTTTTTTGGCATTGAGCATCTGTATCCTTCCCCCATGGTCAGGCGCCTCTACGGCGAGAGCGCCAATAGCCAGGCTTCTGGGCAAACGGAGCGAGCGCGAGAACGTACACCTCATCCTGCTGCTCCACATAGACGACAGCGAAGGGAAACTTTTTGGGAAAGCAGCGCCGCGTCCCGTACTTGTACTTGCTGCCCATCGCGGGGTACTCCGAGGCGAGTGCGACGGCGCCTTCTACGGATTTGATGAAGCGCTCAGCCAGTATCTTGCTGATGGCGTTGTAATAGACTGTCTCGTGCGCCAGTTCCGCCATGGCCTCATGGTGAAACCGGACCGGCTTCACTTGATCAGACGGCGAAGCTCGGTGAAGACTTCTTCGGCGGGAATCAGCGCTGCCCCTGCGTTGTCGACCTCATCGAGGCGGCGCCTGATCTCCTCATCCCAGGCGGCGTCTACAGCCGCATCTGGGGCTTGATGAACGGTAGCCAACAATTCCTCGGCGAGTCGAACCCGTTCCTGCGGTGCTAGGGCAAGTGCTTGCCGCGAGATTTCTTCAACGAGATCAGGCATGGGGGCCTCCGTTGGCCGAGTGTATGGGTTGGGAGCATTGATGAAACACCGAGGCAACTGCGCCACTCTGCACAGCGCGCCAAGCCGCAACACCGGTCTTGGCCACAGACACCTGTCCGTTCTGAGGCTCGACCGATCTGGCACTGGCACACGGCCCGGCAGCCAGGATGCGAAGATCCGCCGCCAAGGCCAGCCCGGCCTGCCCTGACAGCTTAGTCACCGCCGCATGCCGACCACCGACTTCGACCCCTCCGCCCTGCGCCAAAAATACGCCGCCGAACGCGCCAAGCGCCTGCGTGCCGACGGCAATGACCAGTACCTGGCGCTGCAAGGCCAATTTGCCCACTACCTGGACGACCCCTACACCCCGCGCCAGGCGCGCCCGGCCAAGACTGGCCATGTGCGCTTTGCCTTCATCGGTGGCGGCTTTGCCGGGCTGGTGACGGCGGCGCGGCTGGTCGAGGCCGGGGTCGAGGATGTCTGCATCATCGACAAGGCTGGCGATTTCGGCGGCACCTGGTACTGGAACCGCTACCCCGGCGCGCAGTGCGACACCGCCTCGATGGTCTACATGCCGCTGCTCGAAGAGACCGGGCACCGACCGAGCGAGAAGTACGCCCATGCGCCCGAGATCCTGGCCCACTGCCAGCGCATCGGCCGGCATTACCGGCTCTACGACCATGCCCTGTTCCACACCCAGGTGCGCGAGCTGGTCTGGGACGCCGAGCGCTCGCACTGGCGTATCCGCACTGACCGGGGCGACGACTTCAGCGCCCAGTTCATCGGCCTGGGCACCGGGCCGCTGCATGTGCCCAAGTTGCCGGGCATCGCTGGCATTGCCGACTTCCAGGGCCATTCGTTCCACACCAGCCGCTGGGACTACGGCTACACCGGCGGCGACGCGCAGGGTGCGGCGCTGGACCGGCTGGCCGACCAGCGGGTCGCCCTGATCGGTACCGGCGCCACGGCAGTGCAATGCGTGCCGCGCCTGGCACCGGCTTGCCGGGCGTTGTATGTGTTCCAGCGCACGCCCTCGTCGGTCGATGTGCGGGCCAATGCGCCGATCGATGCCGACTGGTTCAGGGCAATAGCCGCCACGCCCGGTTGGCAGCAGCGTTGGCTGGAGAACTTCACCGCCAACCAGGCCGGCGGCCAGGCCAGCGAGGATTGGGTGCAGGACGGCTGGACCGACCTGGCGCGGCGCATCCGCGCCAACCTCATGAAGCTGCCACGCCAGGCGCTGACGCCGCAGGCCATGCTGGCGGCCTACGAGGATTCAGATTTCGAGAAGATGAACGAGATCCGCACCCGGGTCGATGCCCTGGTCGACGACCCGTCCACCGCCGCCGGCCTGAAGGCCTGGTACCGCCAGCTCTGCAAGCGGCCGTGTTTCCACGACAGCTACTTGCAGGCCTTCAACCTGCCCGGGGTGCAGTTGGTCGACACCGATGGCCGGGGGGTCGAGCGCCTCAGCGCCAGCGGCGTGGTCGCGGCCGGGCGCGAATACGCGGTCGACGCGGTGATCTACGCCTCGGGCTTCGAGGTTGGCACGCCGTTCGCGCGCCGCGCCGGGTTCGACCCGGTCGGCCGCGACGGACTGCGCCTGTCCGGCAAATGGGCCGAGGGCATGCGCAGCCTGCACGGCTGCCATGTGCGGGGTTTTCCGAACGCCTTCTTCGTCCAGCCGACCCAGGGCGCGAACCTGATCTCCAACGTGCCGCACAACCTCAGCGAGTCCGGCCGCACCATCGCCGCCATCGTCGCCCAGGCGCTGCGCCAGGGCCAGGCCGAGGTCGAGGTCAGCGCCGCCGCCGAGGACGCCTGGGTGGCGCTGCTGCTCAGCGGCGCCGGGCGGATGATCGGCTCGGCCGACTGCACCCCCGGCTACTACAACAACGAGGGCCGCGACAGCGGCATGGCCGGCAAGCTGGCGGTTGGCTACCCGGCCGGGCCGTCGGCCTACTTCAAGTACCTGCAGGATTGGCGCGACAGCGGCCGGTTCGAGGGCCTGGACTGGCGCTGAGCGGGCGCCGCCAGCAGGGTTTTTCGCCATGGGTGGCCAGCCCGGTCGGCGCCACACTGCTGGCCTGAGCGCCACGGAGACCTGCATGCCCGACCGACCCGAACCCAAGCCCGGCAGGATTCTGGCCGCTGCCCTGTGTGGCCTGGCGATGAGCCTGGCGGCATTCGCCCAGAGCGCCGCGCCACCCTCGGCCGACAGCGTCACTGCCCATGTCGCCGCCGCCACGGCCCTGGCCGGCGACGACCTCAAGGCCCTGATGGGCCTGTGTACGCCGGCACCGGCCACCCGCCCGTCGGGCTCGGCCAGCGGCGGGGTCAACCCGGTCGCCGCGCTGATCGCCAGGCCCGCGCCGCCGCCCGGCCTGGCGTTCGACAACCTCGCCTATGTCGGTGGCCGCTGGTCGGGCGCCTGGGCGCTGCAGACCTCGCAGGGCGCGATCCTGCTCGACGCCCTGAACAACGCCGCCGAGGCTCAGGCACTGGTCGAGGGCGGCATGGCCAAGCTCGGCCTGGACCCGGCCAAGCTGCGCTGGATCGTCGTCAGCCACGCCCATGGCGACCACTATGGCGGCGCGCCCTACTTGATCGAGCGCTTCGGCAGCAAGGTGGTGATGAGCCAGGCCGATTGGCAGATGAGCGAGACCGCGCTGGAATTCACCAACCCGCTCTGGCCCGGTCCGCCCAAGCGCGGGCCTGGCGACCTCGCGGTCAGCGACGGCGACAGCCTGACCCTGGGCGACGCCACGCTGCGCTTCTACATCACCGGTGGCCACACCCTGGGCACGCTGAGCACGGTGTTCGATCTCAAGTCCGGCGCCAGCCGCCACCGCGCCATGCTCTGGGGCGGCACCGCCTTCAACTTCGGCCGCGACATCCCGCGCATGGACCTGTACATCGCCGCCACCGCGCGGATGGCGCAAATCGCCAAGGAGCAGGGCATCAGCGTGATGCTGTCCAACCACCCGGACTACGACGGCACGGTCGCCAAGCTGCCGCTGGCCGTGGCCGGCGGCGGCGCAAACCCCTTCGTCATCGGCACCCCCAATGTGGTGCGGGCGCTGACCGTGATGGGCGAATGCGCCCAAGCCCAGCGCGACCGCTACCTGCTGATGCCCTGATACCGCCGCCCTGATACCGCCGAACCCACTCGACTCGAAGTCCAACATGATCGAACAGCACATTGACATCCCCACCGCCGACGGCGCCATGAACACGTTCATCGTCCACCCCGACGAAGGCGGGCCGTTCCCGGTGCTGCTGTTCTACATGGACGCGCCGGGCAAGCGCGAGGAACTGCACGACATGGCCCGGCGCCTGGCCGCAGTCGGCTACCTGGTGGTCCTGCCCAACCTGTACTACCGGCGCAGCCGCGACTATTGGCTGCAAGAGCGCACCGAGCCGGCGATGGCGGTGATGTTCGGCCACATGCGTTCGCTCGACCGCGCCAGCACGCTCTGCGATACCGCCGCGATGCTGGCCTGTGTCGATGCCCAGCCGCAGGCCGACCGCAGCCGGATCGGCGCCGTCGGTTACTGCATGAGCGGGCCGTTCGTGGTCTGGGCGGCCGGCGAGTTTCCTGACCGATTGCGCTGCATCGCCTCGGTCTACGGCGCCAACATGGTCACTGAGCAGCCGGATTCACCCCACCGGGTGGTCGACCAGGTCAAGTGCGAGAGCTACTTTGCCTGCGCCGAGATCGACCGCTGGGCGTTGCCGGCCGATGTCAGCACCTTGCAGCAGGCCTTGCTCGACGGCGGCGTGCCGCACCGGCTGGAGTGGTACCCCAAGGCGCAGCACGGCTTCGCCTTCCCGCAGCGTGTGGGCATCTACGACAAGCCCTCGGCCGAGCGCCATTGGGTGCGGCTGTTCAGCCTGTTCAAGCGCCAGCTCGGCGCCTGATAGCGGGTTCGCCGCGCCGGCCCTGGCCGGGCCGGGCGATCCTCAGCGCTTGGGCTGGGTCGGGCGCGGCCCGGGCCGGCCAGCGTCGCGCGGCCGGCTGTCTTGATTGGCCTCGCGCGACGGCGCGTCGCGTCGGCCACTGGGTTGGCCATGCGGCGCCGGCTGGGTGGCATGGCCGGCGCCGTTGCGGTCATGGCGCGCCGGGCCATGGCGGTTGCTGCCGGCGGTGGTGTCATGGCGCTGGCCAGTGTTGCCGCCGCTGCCCGGCCGGGCCTGGCCTTGGCCGCCACCCGCCGGCCGGGCGGGTGCATGGCCGCGCGCGGGCGCGTGCCGACCACCGCCGCCACCACCACCGCCCCCCCCACCACCACCACCACCACCACCACCACCACCCGAGCG
>JANXYH010000140.1 GCA_025350145.1 Burkholderiales bacterium
TGCAGGGCGCCGTGGCGCAGCGGTGGCTCCAGGTCGAGCATGCGGCTGTGGCGGTAGTAGGGGCTCAGGTCCAGGGCCAGGCCCAGGCCGAAGATGCGCACGCCCTCGGGTTGCTGTGATTCGGCCTGGCGCCTGGCCAGCACCTCGCGCAGGTGCTGGTCCAGCAGGTGGGGGCCGTTGGCGGCCTGGCTGGCGCTGTCCATCGGACAGCCGTCGCTGACGACGACCAGCAGGCGCTGCCGCGCCGGCACCGATTGCAGCCGGGTGCAGGCCCAGTCGACCGCCTCGCCGTCTATGCCCTCACGATAAAGCTCGGGCTTGAGCAGCGCGGCGATGCTGCGGCGCGACTGCTGCCAGCTCGTTTGGGCAGGCTTGAAGACGATGTGCAGCGCCTCGTTCAGCCGGCCGGGTGAGGCCGGGCTGCCGGCGCGCAGCCAATCGCGGCGCGCCTTGCCGCCGTTCCAGGCGTTGGTCGAGTAGCCCAGCAGCTCGCTGGCGACACCGGCCATGGTGAGCGCGCGCAGCAGCAAGTCGACCAGCACCACCAGCTTGGCGCTGTGCTGGCGCATCGAGCCCGAGCAGTCGAGCAGCAGGCCGAGCACGGTGTCGGGCTGCGGCGCCTGGTGCTCGGTGCGAAAGATCTCGCGCGCGCTCGGCCTGGCCACCAGTTGGGCCAGGCGCCGGCCGTCGATGCGGCCCTGCGCCTGGGCGCTGTCCCAGCCGTCGCTGAGCGGCTCGGCCAGCAGAGCGTGCAGCTCGCGCGCCAGCCTGGGCAGATTCAGGCCGGCGGCGGCGACCTGGGCGTCAAGCTCGGCCCGGTACTCGGCCAGTTGTGCCGGGCGGGCCAGCGCCGCCGCCGCGACGCAGCGGTCGTGGGCCCGGGTGAAGATGCGGTAGGGCGGCGCCGGCGCGTGGCCCAGCCTGCCGTCGCCGCTGGCCTGGCCGGCCGGGTCGGCGGCCCCATCTGGCGATGGGGGTGGCGGCGGCGAGTCACGGTCGAGCAGCAGGCCGAACGCGGCGTTGAGCGGGTCGGCCAGGGCGTGGTCGCCGGCCTCGTCCGCGGCGATGCCGTCACCGCCGCCAGCGGCCAGCATCTGCGCCACCGCCTCGGCAATCGCCAGCGCATGGACGGCGTAGCCGGCCTGGTCGTGGCGGCTGCGGCGCAAGCCGGCCAGGGCATGGCCGATCACCCCGGCCAGGGCGAAGCGGGTCGACTCCATCAGGTCTTCGGTGGCCTCGGTGGTCGGGTCGCCGGTGACGCGGGCACGGCAGACCTGGGCGACGGTGTAGAGCAGCAGGCCGCGCGCCGTGCCCGTCAGCCCGCCGTGGTGGGCGGCCAGCGACCAGGCGTCGAAGCGCGCCAGCAGGTTGTGCCGCAGGCCGGGCATGCCGGTCGGCGGCAAGGCCTCGACGCGGAACTGCTCCAGCAGGTCAAACAGCAGGCGCTGGACGCTGTCCTGCGGCGCCAGGTGGCGGTGCAGGGCGGCGTCGGAGCGCAGCAGGCGCAGCGCCAGGCCGTCGGCCGCGCCCCGCAGCTGGGCCAGCCCGGTGCTGCCATCGCGGGCCGGGTGCAGGTGCGCCGCCCAGCGCGGCAGCAGGCGCTGGCCATCGTGCAGCCGGCCACCGCGATAGTGCAGCGCCCGGCCGCCGCTGAGGGCGCGGATGCTGGCGGCGCAGAGCTCGTCCAGGCGCTGCTGTTGGCCCGCGACGCTGGCGTCGCTCATGGGCTCACGCTGGCGTCGCTCATAACTTGACGCCAGCGTCGCTCATCGCCCGGCCAATGCCCAATTCGCGGCCAAAGCAGCGCTGGAAGTACTCCGCCAGGACAGGCCGCTCGGCGGCGTCGCACTTGTTCCCGAAGGCCAGCATGAAGGCCTGTCCGACATCGCCAAAGATCGCGATGTTGTCGCCCCAGGAGATCAGCGTGCGCGGCGACATCAGGGTCGACAGATCGCCCGCCGCGAAGCCCTGCCGCGTCAACCCGGCCAGCGCGACCATCGCCTCCAGCAGCGCCGACTGCGCCGCCTCGCCCAAGGCCGGCACCCGCGCGGCGACGATTGCCCGCTCCTGCGCTGGCGGCAGGTAGTCGAGCGTGGCGACGATGTTCCAGCGGTCGATCTGGGCATGGTTGAGCCGCTGCGCGCCGGCATACAGGCCGTTGAGGTTGCCCTGGCCGATGGTGTTGGCAGTGGCCAGGATGCGAAAGCCGGGGTGCGGGCGCAGCACCCTGTTCTGGTCGAGCAGGGTGAACTGGCCGTCGCGCTCGAGGATGCGCTGGATCACGAACATCACGTCCGGCCGGCCGGCGTCGTATTCGTCGAACACCAGCGCCACCGGGCGCTGCAGCGCCCAGGGGACGATGCCCTCCTGGAACTCGGTCACTTGCTGGCCATCGCGCAGCGTGATGGCGTCGCGCCCGACCAGATCCAGGCGGCTGATGTGGCCGTCGAGGTTGACGCGCAGGCAGGGCCAGTTCAGGCGTGCCGCGACTTGCTCGATGTGGCTGGATTTGCCGCTGCCATGCAGGCCCTGCAGCAGCACCCGGCGGTTGTGCGCAAAGCCGGCCAGCAGGGCCAGGGTGACGGCGGGGTCGAAGCAGTAAGCCGGATCGATGTCGGGCACATGGGGGTCGCGCTCGGCGAAGGCCGGCACGGTCATGTTCGTGGCGATGCCGAAGGTTTCACGCACCGACAACTGGCGGGTCGGGTGGCGCAGGCGCAGGTCGCAAGGGTCGGGTTGGGCGGGTTGGTCAGGCATGGGCGGGGCGGAAGTCGGCCCTATAGTTTGGCCCCTTGTCGCCCGCAGCCGGCGGCTGCAACCTCTGGAGCATTCCCGCATGAGCACCACCACCCAGGCCACCACCGGTCCGCAGAAGATGACGCCCTCCGAGGCCTTCGTCGAGACCATGGTGGCCAATGGCGTCAAGGAGATGTTCGGCATCATGGGCTCGGCCTTCATGGATGCGATGGACATCTTTGCCCCGGCCGGCATCCGCCTGATCGCGGTGGTGCATGAGCAGGGCGCCGGCCACATGGCCGACGGCTATGCCCGGGTCAGCGGCCGCCACGGCGTGGTGATTGGGCAGAACGGCCCGGGCATCAGCAACTGCGTGACGGCGATCGCTGCGGCCTACTGGGCGCACAGCCCGGTGGTGATCGTCACCCCCGAGACCGGCACCATGGGCATGGGCCTGGGAGGCTTCCAAGAGGCCCAGCAACTGCCGATGTTCCAGGAGTTCACCAAGTACCAGGGCCATGTCAACAACCCCAAGCGCATGGCTGAGTACACCGCGCGCTGCTTTGACCGGGCGATCTCGGAGATGGGGCCGACCCAGCTCAACATCCCGCGCGACTATTTCTACGGCGAGATCGTTACCGAGATCCCGCAGCCGATGCGGGTCGAGCGCGGTGCCGGCGGCGAGAACGGCCTGAACGCCGCCGCCGAGCTGCTGGCCAGTGCCCGCTTCCCGGTGATCCTGGCCGGCGGTGGGGTGGTGTTGGGCGACGCGGTCGAGGAATGCAAGGCGCTGGCCGAGCGTCTGGGCGCACCGGTGGTCAACGGCTACCTGCGCAATGACTCGTTCCCGGCCAGCCACCCGCTCTGGTGCGGCCCGCTCGGCTACCAGGGCTCCAAGGCGGCGATGAAGCTGATCGCCCAGGCCGACGTGGTGCTGGCGCTGGGTTCGCGGATGGGGCCGTTCGGCACCCTGCCGCAGCATGGCCTGGACTACTGGCCCAAGGACGCCAAGATCATCCAGATCGAGGCCGACCACACCAACCTCGGCCTGGTCAAGAAGATCACGGTCGGCATCTGCGCCGACGCCAAGGCCGCCGCCAAGGCCCTGTCGGCGCGCCTGGCCGGGCGGACGCTGGCCTGCGACGCCACCCTGGCCGAGCGCAGCGCCCGGATCCAGGCCGAGAAGGCCGCCTGGGAGGCCGAGCTCGACGGCTGGACCCATGAGCGCGACGCCTTCAGCCTGGACATGATCGACGAGGCCAGCACCGAGACGCCCTTCTCCGGTGGCCGCTGGCTGCACCCGCGCCAGGTCCTGCGCGAGCTTGAGAAGGCGATGCCGGCACATGTCATGGTCTCGACCGACATCGGCAACATCAACTCGGTCGCCAACAGCTATCTGCGCTTTGAGGAGCCGCGCAGCTTCTTCGCGCCGATGAGCTTCGGCAACTGCGGCTACGCCCTGCCGACCATCATCGGCGCCAAGGTCGCGGTGCCGCACCGGCCGGCGATCAGCTATGCCGGCGACGGCGCCTGGGGCATGAGCATGGGCGAGATCATGACCTGCGTGCGCCACCAGATTCCGGTCACGGCGGTGGTCTTTCACAACCGCCAGTGGGGCGCCGAGAAGAAGAACCAGGTCGACTTCTACAACCGCCGTTTCGTCGCCGGTGAACTCGACAACCAGAGCTTTGCCGGGATTGCCCGGGCGATGGGCGCCGAAGGCCTGGTGGTCGACCGGCTGGAGGACGTCGGCCCGACCCTGAAGAAGGCCATAGCCATGCAGATGAACCAGGGCAAGACCTGCGTGATCGAGATCATGTGCACCCGCGAACTGGGCGACCCGTTCCGCCGCGACGCGCTGTCCAAGCCGGTGCGCTACCTCGACAAGTACAAGGATTACGTCTGAGACCTGGCCACCCTGGCCCCGACCTATACTGATTTTTCACATCCTTCACCCCTTTCAGCCAGGGCCAGCCGTGCAGATCGCCGTGCGCCAGTTTGCCGACACCACGGTGGCCGCGCCGGCTGAGCGCATCGACCACCGCAGCGCCGCCGCGCTTGAGGCCGCCCTGCTGCCGCTGGTCGATCAGGCGATCGCCGCCAAGGGCGCGCTGGTGCTGGACCTGAGCGCGGTCGAGTACATCAGCAGCGTCGGCCTGCGGGTGCTGATGATCGCCGCGCAGCAAATGCGCCAGGCCCAGGCGCCGTTGCTGCTGGCGGGCTTGCAGAGCGTGGTTGCGGAGATCTTCAGCATCAGCCGTTTTGACAAGGTCATGCCGGTCTGCGCCACGCTGGAAGCCGCGCTGGGCCGGGCCTCGCCGGCCGCGCTGGCGGCGTTCCAGGCCTCGGGCGGCAGATGAAATCGGTGCGCTTCTGGGGCACCCGCGGCTCGCTGCCGGTGGCCCTGACCAGCGCCGGCCTGCAGCACAAACTGCGCCAGGTGCTGCGCGCGGCCCAGGGTCGGGCGCTGGGCAACGATGCCGAGATCGACGCCTTCCTGGCGACGCTGCCGTTCTCGACCGTCGGCACCTATGGCGGCCACAGCGCCTGCGTGCAGATCGACGCGGGCGGCGACGACTACTTCATCTGCGACATGGGCAGCGGCCTGCGCCCGCTCGGCCAGGCCGCGACCGCCGCCCGCGCCGGCCGGGCGCAGACCTTCCACATCTTCGTCTCCCACCTGCACTGGGACCACATCATGGGCCTGCCGTTCTTCGTGCCGGCCTTCATCCCCGGCAACCGGGTGGTGGTCTACGGCAGCCATGCCCAGCTCGAGGCAGCGCTGCGCCGGCAGCAGGAGCAGCCCTCGTTCCCGGTCGATTTCTCGATCTTCGGCGCGGCGCTGGAGTTCGTCGTGCTTGAGCCCGGGCGGCGCCAGCAGATCGGCGGCGTGACGGTGCGCTCGATGTTGCAGCGCCATGGCGGCGACTCCTACGGCTGGCGCTTCGAGGCCCAGGGCCGGACGGTGGTCTATTCGACCGACTCCGAGCACCCGCTGCAGGACCCGGTCCACACCGAGCAGTTCGTCGAGTTCTTCCGCCACGCCGACCTGGTGGTGTTCGACGCGATGTACTCGCTGGCCGACGCGATCTCGGTCAAGGCCGACTGGGGCCATTCGAGCAATGTCGTCGGGGTCGAGCTGTGCCAGTTGGCCGGCGTCCGCCACCTCTGCCTGTTCCACCACGAGCCGGTGTTCGATGACGTGGCGATCGACGCCATGCTGGCCGAGACCCGGCGCCTGGAAGAGATCACCCGCAGCGCCCAGGCCCTGCGCGTCAGCGCCGCCTACGACGGCCTGGAGATCGCGCTGTGAGCGCGCCGGGCCGCTCCCAAGCGCTCATACCGAAGCGCCACAGGCGCGGAGGTTGCCTGATGAGCGCGCCGGGCCGCTCCCAAGCGCGAATCCCGCAGCACGAAGTGCGAAGGGTTGTCAAGTGAGCCCGCGCGGCTGAACCATGGCCGGCCCGGGCAAGCTGCTGCGCCGGATCGGCCCGATCCAGTTGATCCGCCTGATCGGCGCCACCCTGCTGGCGGCCCTGGCGCTGCTGACCTGGGTCGGCGCGCCCTGGGCCGAGCGCCAGCAATCGGCCTGGTTTGATCTGCACCAGGCGCTGCACCCGCGCCAGGCCGTCGACTCGTCGGTGCTGGTGGTCGAGATCGACCAGGCCAGCCTGCGCGAGATTGGCCAGTGGCCCTGGCCGCGCAGCCACTTGGCGCGGATCGTCGAGATCGTTGCCGGCGCCGGCGCGGCGGTGATCGGCATCGACATCCTGATGCCCGAGGCCGATGGCCTGTCGCCCGAGCAACTTGCGGCGCAGGGCCAGATCAGCGACCCTCAGGTGCTGGACATGTTGCGCCGGCTGCCGACCCACGACGCCCGGCTGGCCAGGGCGCTGGCCGCCGCGCCGGCGGTGCTGTCGCTGGCCGGCAGCGCCGAGGCCCAGCACGGCACGCTGCATGCCAGCCCGGTGCTGGTCCAGCCCGCCGCTGGGGCCGGGTCCGCAGCGGGCGCGACGCTCGACGCCACGGCGCTGGCCCTGCCGCAGCATGCCGGCGCAATCACCAACCTGGGCGAACTCGACGCCGCCGCCCAGGGTTGGGGCCTGCTGTCGGTGGCGACCTCGCGCGGCATCATCCGCCGCATTCCGCTGCTGTCGGCCGTCAACCAGACGCTCGTGCCGACGCTGGCGCTGGAGATGTTGCGCGTGGCCCAGCACGCCGGGGCGCTGCGGCTGGCGCTGGACGGCCACGCGGCGCGGCAGGTCAGCGTCGGTGGCCTGGCCATCCCGACCGAAGCCGATGCCAGCGTGCGGCCCTATTTCGCGGCCCATGACCCGACCCGCTTCATCTCGGCGGTGAGCCTGCTCAAGGACCGGGTTGACCTGCGCCGCTTCGACGCCAAGCTGGTGCTGATCGGCACCACCGGCCTGGGCCTGCAGGAGTTCCAGGACACACCGATCGGCGAGCGCATCTCGGCCACCGAGGTGCATGCCCAGTTGCTCGACAACCTCATCGGCGACAGCCTGCTGCGGCGGCCGCGCTGGGCCAGCGCCGCCGAGGCGGTGCTGCTGCTGGTGCTGGGCGCGTTGCTGCTGTGGGCGACGCCGCGCTGGCACCCGCTGCAGGCCGGCCTGTTGGCGCTGGCCTGCGTGGCAGCGGCGCTGGCGCTGGGCTTTGCCGCCTTTGCCGGCCAGCGCCTGCTGATCGACGCGGTCACCCCCAGCCTGCACCTGCTGCTGCTGTTGCTGGTGCTGCTGGCGCTGACCCTGGGCGAGTTGCTGCGCCAGCGCCGAGGCCTGCAACGCCAGGTCCAGGGCCAGCGCGAGCAAAGCGCGCGCATGGCCGGCGAGTTGCAGGCTGCGCAGCTTGTCCAGGCCGCCGCCCTGCCCGATCCGGCCACGCTGGCGGCCGACCGCCGGGTCGCCCTGCATGCCCGGCTGGCACCGGCGCGCGAGGTCGGCGGCGACCTCTACGACTTCTTCATGCTCGACCAGCGCCGGCTGTTCGTGCTGGTCGGCGACGTTGCCGGCAAGGGCCTGAGCGCGTCGATCTTCATGGCCGTCAGCAAGGCGCTGTTCAAGAGCGCGACGCTGCGCCTGGGCCTGTCCGGCGGCGCCAGCGACATCGGCGCGGTCATGGCTGCGGCCAACCAAGAGGTCTCGCGCGACAACGCCCAGCGGCTCTTCGTCACCGCTTTCGCGGCGATCCTGGACCTCGACAGCGGCGTGCTGGACTACTGCAACGCCGGCCACGACAACCCCTACCGCCTGCACCCGTCGCGCGTCGAGCCGCTGCGCATCACCGACGGCGACGGCCCGCCGCTGTGCGCCGTGCCCGACTACGCCTACCTCGGCGGGCGCTGCCAGTTGCTGCCCGGCGAGCTGCTCTGCCTGATGACCGATGGCGTGGCCGAGGCGCGATCCCCGGCCGGCGAGCTGTTCGGCCATGGCCGGGTCGACCAGGCGCTGCGCGCGACCCAGCACGGCGCCGGCAGCGCCCACCGGCTGGTCGAGCGGCTGTGCGGCCAGGTCAACAGCTTTGCCGCCGGGCAGGAGCCGGCCGACGACATGTTGGTGCTGGCGCTGCGCTGGAGCGGTCCGGCATGAGCCGCCGCGCGCCGCAGTCGCGCTCAGCGCACCTCGACCTCGACCCGGCGGTTGCGCGGCTCGGCAACGCCGTCGGCGGTGGCCACCACCGGCTCGCGCTTGCCTCGGCCGGCGACGCGGATGTTCTCGGCTGCCACCTCGCGCGCCAGCAGCGCCCGGCGCACCACCTCGGCGCGCTGGCGCGACAGCGGGTCATTGATCGCGTCGCTGCCGACGGTGTCGGTGTGGCCGACCACCCGCACATCGGGCAAGGGCCGGCGGGCGACCGCGGCCAGGACCGCGTTCAGGGTCGCCTTGGCGTCATCGGTCAACTCGTCCCGGCCTTCGATGAAGTACAGCGTGAAGCGCTCGGGCGGCGCCGGCAGGGCGTCGAGCGCGGCGCCGAACTGCCCGCGCACGGCCTCGGCCGTGGCGCGGTAGGGCTGCGGGCCGCGGCTGGTCAGCCGGGCGGCGGCGTAGGGCTGGTCCAGCGTCAGCGACTGCTGCGCCTGGGTCACGACCACGGCCGTGGCCCTGCCGTCGCGCTCGGGCAGCAGCACGACCTGGCCTTCTGGTGGGGTGGCGCAGCCGGCCAGGACCAAGGCCGGCAATCCCAGGCAATGTGGCCAACGCATCTCAGGGCTCGACCGCAACCAGGAACTCGGTGCCGCGCACGCCCAGCACCGCCGTCGGGGTGCGCAGCTTCACCGCCAGGGGCGACTGCTTGGCCAGCCGGCCGGAGCTCATCGCCAGGGTGCCGCGCTGCAGGCTGCTGTCAAAGCGGCCGAGGTGCGAGGTCTCGTCAAACTCGAACTGCTCCAGCCGCAGCACGCTGTTCGGCCCCAGCGAGAGCAGGCTGTTGTCGCGCATGGTGATGCCCACCACCGCATCCGCACCGGTCTGCACGGCGTCCTGCGCCAGCAGCCGCAGGCCGACCGTGGCGGCAATCGCCTGGGCGCCGCGCTGGACCGTCACCGCGCCGCGCGCCAGCTTGATCTGGCCGATCTCGGCGGCGCTCTGCGCGTGGGCTGCGGCACAGCCCAGCACCAGCGCCGCCACCAGGGCGGTCACCAGCGCGGCCAAGGCGATCCAGCCCGGCCATCCGGTGTTCCTGCGGTGCAGCAGCAATGCCATGGAAACCTCCCCCTTGGCCGAGCTTAGCCTGAGTTGGCGATGAGGCGGCGCCGCTTCCGTGCCCGCATGGCTGAACTCGACGCCGCGCTGGCTTTCGTCCAGGCCGTCTGCAGCGCCCACGCACTGGCCAGGGACGACGGCCTGCGCCTGCAACTGCTGGTCGAGGAGCTGTTCACCAATACCGTCAGCCATGGCCACGGCGGCGACAGCGACAGCCCGGTCATGATCGGCCTGGCGGTGCAGGCCGATGCGTTGCTGCTGCACTACCGCGACCGGGCGCCGCGGTTCGACCCGACCGCGCCGCTGCCGGCCGAGCCGCTGCGCCAGATCGGCGGCGCCGGCCTGCGCCTGCTGGCCAGCCTGGCGCGCACGATGCGCTACCGCCGGGCCGGCGGCGCCAACCTGCTCGACCTGGTGCTGGCGCGCGGCGGCCCGGCCCGGCCATGAAGCGGTTGACCACTGCCCCACCACTATTACCCCACCACCACCACCACGGGAAAACGCAGGCCCGCCGGCCTGGCCCGGGCAGTGAAACTCAGGCCATGACCTTGCCGCTGCACGACCCCACCGCCGCAGTGCTGCCCGGCGCCAAAACCGAAGTCAAGACCACCACTTGCTACATGTGCGCCTGCCGCTGCGGCATCAAGGTGCACCTGCGCGACAGCGGCAGCGGCCCGCAGGTGCGCTACATCGAGGGCAACCCCGAGCACCCCTTGAACAAGGGCATCCTCTGCGCCAAGGGCGCCTCCGGGATCATGAAGCAGTACTCCCCGGCGCGGCTGACCCGGCCGCTGCGGCGCAAGCCCGGCAGTGCCCGCGGAGCCGGCGAGTTCGAGCCGATTTCCTGGGACGAGACCTTCGACATCCTGACCCAGCGCCTGGCCCATCTGCGCGCCACCGACCCCAAGCAGTTCGCCCTGTTCACCGGCCGCGACCAGATGCAGGCCCTGACCGGCCTGTTCGCGCGCCAGTTCGGCACGCCCAACTACGCCGCGCATGGCGGGTTTTGTTCGGTCAACATGGCCGCCGGGATGATCTACACCATCGGCGGCTCGTTCTGGGAGTTCGGCGGGCCGGACCTGGAGCGGGCCAAGCTGTTCGTGATGATTGGCACCGCCGAGGACCACCACAGCAACCCGATGAAGGCCGCGCTGGGCGCCTTCAAGCGCGGCGGCGGGCGCTTCATCGCCATCAACCCGATCCGCAGCGGCTACGCGGCAATCGCCGACGAATGGATCCCGATTCGCCCCGGCACCGACGGCGCGCTGCTGCTGGCAATGATCCGCGAGCTGATCGCCCTGGGCCTGTACGACCGCGAGTTCGTCACCCGCTACACCAACGCCGGCCAACTGGTCAACCAGGACGAGGCCAGCGACGACTTCGGCATGATGGCCCGGCACCCCGATGCCGGCGTCGTCAACCCGCTGCGCCCGGCCAACTTCTGGTGGTGGGACCGCCTGCGCCAGCAGGCCGTGCCCGACCACGCCGACGGCGCCGACCCGGCGCTGTTCGGCCGCTACGCCTTGCCCGACGGCACGCCGGTGACGCCGGCCTTCGAGCTGCTGGAGCAGCGCGTGCGGGCCTGCACACCGGAGTGGGCGGCCGAGATCACCGGCATCCCGGCGGCGACGATCCGCGCCCTGGCGCATGAGCTGGGCACGACCGCGCGCGACCAGACGATCGAGCTGCCGATCGCCTGGACCGACTGGTGGGGCCAGGAGCACAAGAGCGTCAAGGGCAACCCGGTGGCGTTCCACGCGATGCGCGGTCTGGCGGCGCACAGCAACGGCTTTCAGACCACCCGTGCGCTGGCGATCCTGATGAGCCTGCTCGGCACGATTGACCGGCCCGGCGGCTTTCGCCACAAGGCGCCTTACCCGCGCGCCGTGCCACCGCAGGCCCGGCCGCCCAAGGGCCCGGCCTCGATCAAGCCCAACACCCCGCTGGACGCGCCGCCGCTGGGTTGGGTCGAGAGCCCGGCCGACCTGTGCATCGATGACGCAGGCGAGGCGCTGCGCATCGACAAGGGCTTCAGTTGGGAATTTCCGTTCGCCGCCCACGGCCTGATGCACAACGTCATCACCAACGCCTGGCGCGGCGACCCCTACCCGATCGACACCCTGCTGCTGTTCATGGCCAACATGGCCTGGAACTCGAGCATGAACACCATGGCGGTGCGGCAGATGCTGACCGACCAACGCGCCGACGGGCAGTACAAGATCCCCTTCATCGTCGTCTGCGACACCTTCCAGTCGGAGATGACGGCCTTCGCCGACCTGATCCTGCCCGACACCAGCTACCTGGAGCGGCACGACGCGATGTCGATGCTGGATCGGCCGATCAGCGAGTTCGACGGCCCCTGCGATTCGGTCCGCGTGCCGGTGCTGCCGCCTTTTGCGCAGTGCAAGCCGTTCCAGGAGGTGCTGGTGGAGCTGGCCTGGCGGCTCAAGCTGCCGGCCTTCACCCAGGCCGACGGCAGCCGCAAATACAGCGGCTACCCCGACTTCATCGTCCACTACGAGACCGCGCCGGGCTCGGGCATCGGCTTTCTGACCGGCTGGCGCGGCAAGGATGGCAGCCAATCGCTGCGCGGCGAGCCCAACCCGCGCCAATGGGAGATGTACGCCGCCAACAACTGCGTCCACCACCACCGCATGGCGCCCGAGCACCAGTACATGCGCAACTGGAACCGCGGCTACCTGCAATGGGCCCAGCAGGCCGGGCTGCGCCGCGATTTCGACCCGATCGTGATCCACATCTATTCCGAGTTCATGCAGCGCTTTCGCCTCGCAGCGCAGGGCCGGGGCAGCGGCCGGCAGCCGCCCGAGCGGCTGCGCGAGCGCGTCGCTACCTACTTCGATCCGCTGCCGTTCTACTACCAGCCGCTCGAAGTCCAGGCCAGCGACACCGCCGCCTACCCGCTGGCCGCGGTCACCCAGCGGCCGATGGCCATGTACCACTCCTGGGATTCGCAGAACGCCTGGCTGCGCCAGATCCATGCCCACAACTACCTCTTCGTCAACCCCGTCACGGCGCTGGCCCAGGGCATTGCCGACGGCGACTGGATGTGGGTCGAGTCGATGTGGGGCAAGGTGCGCTGCATGTGCCGCCACAGCGAGGCGGTCGAGCCGCTGACGGTCTGGACCTGGAACGCCATCGGCAAGGCCAAGGGCGCCTGGGGCCTGGCCGACGACGCCAACGAGAGCGAGAAAGGCTTTCTGCTCAACCACCTGATCAGCGAGGAGCTGCCGCCGTTCCCTGACGGCCAGCGCACCTCCAACGCCGACCCGATCACCGGCCAGGCCGGCTGGTACGACGTGCGGGTGCGGATTCGCAAGGCCGATGCCGACGAGGCCAAACAGACCTTCCCGCAGACCCGCAGCGTGCCCAGCCTGGGCAGCGGTGGCGGCGCCAAGCCCGGCCGCTGGCGCGCTTGGTTTGCGGGCAAGGCCGAGGACGGGGGTGCGCGGTGACCCAGCTCGTTAAGCTGGAGGGCGCGCTGTGAGCCAACTCGCGAACATGGAGGGCGACCTGTGACCCAGCTCGCGTTGGTCATCGACCTCAACACCTGCGTCGGCTGCCACGCCTGCGTCACCAGTTGCAAGCAGTGGAACACCTCCGGCAGCGCCGGCCCGCTGGTCGACGAGCGGGCCTACGGCGCCGACCCGACCGGCACCTTCTTCAACCGCGTCCAGACCTTCGAGGTCGGCGAGTTCCCGGCCACTCAGACCATCCATTTCCCCAAGAGCTGCCTGCACTGCGAAGACCCGCCCTGCGTGCCCGTCTGCCCCACCGGCGCGAGCTACAAGCGCGCCTCCGACGGCATCGTGCTGGTCGACTACGACAAATGCATAGGCTGCAACTACTGCGCCTGGGCCTGCCCCTATGGCGTGCGCGAGTTGGACGAGCAGCGCAAGGTCATGACCAAGTGCACGCTCTGCGTCGACCGTATCTACGACCAGGCCCTGCCGCTGGCCGAGCGCAAGCCCGCCTGCGTCATGGCCTGCCCGACCAGCGCCCGGCTGTTCGGCGATGTCCACGACCCGGAGTCGGAGGTCTCGCAGGCGATCCGCGAACGCGGCGGCTACACCCTCATGCCCGAACTCGGCACCCAGCCGGCCAACCATTACCTGCCCAGGCGCCGCACCCAGGCCCACACCGACCCGGTGCAGATCGTCCGCCAGGACAACCCGCTGCGGGTCGAGGGCCGCGAGCCGCAGCAGGTCGGCTTTGACAACCCGCCGCCGGCCGGATCACCGACCGCGCCGCTGCTGCCGGCGGATTGGGAAATCTGATGCGCCCGCCGCCATCGATGGTGCTCTTCACCACCCTGGCCGGCGCCGGCCAGGGCCTGCTGCTGGCCCTGGTCGGCTGCGAGCTCGTCGCCGGTTGGCAACGCCAGGCCCTGCCCCAGGCCCTGCCCATCGCCGGCGCCGCCGCCGTGCTGCTGCTCTGCGGCGCCGGGCTGGTGGCGGCGATCTTCCACCTCGGCCACCCGCTGCGGGCCTGGCGCGCGGTGGCGATGTGGCGCACTTCCTGGCTCTCGCGCGAGGTGATCGTGCTGCCCGGCTTCATGGCGCTGGTGGCGGTCTGGGGCGGGCTCCACGCCTTCGGCCACCCGCCCACCCTGGCCCTGGGCGGCGCCGCCGCCCTGCTGGCCCTGCTGCTGTACCTGTGCACCGGCATGATCTACGCCGCCGTCAAGGCGATCCGCGAATGGGCCACGCCGCTGACGGTCGTCAACTTCGCGCTGATCGGCATCGCCAGCGGCCTGACCCTGGCCAGCGCCCTGGCCGGCGCCATGGCCGCAGGCTCGGCGGCCGACTGGGCCAAGGGTTTGAGCGCCTACGCCGCAGTCGCGATTGCCCTGGCGGCGGCCAGCCGCGGCGCGGCGCTGCTGCGCAACCTGCGGCTGGCACCCAAGACCACCCTGCAGTCGGCGATCGGCGTGCGCCATCCGAAGATCGCGCAAAAGTCCCAGGGCGCGATCGGTGGCTCGTTCAACACCCGCGAGTTCTTCCACGGCAAGAGCCCAGCCTTCGTCGCCCGGATGCGCTGGGGCGCCGCCCTGCTGGGCTTCGCCCTGCCCGGCCTCGCGCTTGCCGCCGCCTGGGCGACGCCCGCCGCCGGCCTGCCCGCCAGCGCACTGGCCTGGCCATGGCTGCTGCAAATGCTCGGCCTGCTGGCCGAGCGCTGGTGCTTCTTCGCCGAAGCCCGGCATCCGCAGAACCTGTACTACCAGGCGGTGGCCTGACTGGCACGCCGCCTTCGGCAAACCGGTGGACGAGGCTACGGCGCGCACCAAACCGCGCATCAATTGATGCATCTGCAGGCCTACACTGGTGGCTGAGGCAACGCAGAAAGTCCCTGTGCGCACGACAGTCACCCTCGACGACGAACTGCTGGCCAAGGCCAGCGAGGCCATGGGCATCAGCGAGCGCTCGGTGCTGCTGCACGAAGGGCTCAAGCTGATCGTCCAGCGCGAGGCGGCCCGCCGGCTCGCCGCCATGGGGGGCATCGCGCCCGGCCTGAAGCTGCCGCTGCGGCGCCGGCCCGCGCTGGTGCCCACCAAGCAGGGCGCGGCGCCGGCTGCCGGGCGCCGCGCGAAGTAGGCCGGGACTGTGCTGCTGGTCGATACCTCCGTGTGGTCCGATCACCTGCGTCGCCATGACCCGGCGATGGCCATGTGGCTCTTGGCCGGCGAAGTGCTGGCGCACCCCTTCGTCGTCGGCGAGATCGCCTGCGGCGCGTTCCCGCGTCGCAGCGAGGTCTTGTCCTTGCTCGACAGCCTGCCGTCGGCGCCGTTGCTGGCGCACGCAGAGTTGCTGGGCTTCATCGAGCGCCACGGCCTGGCCGGCCGGGGTGTGGGCTATGTCGACATTCATTTGCTGGCCTCGGCGGTGGTGGCCAACGCACGCCTGTGGACGCGCGACCGGCGCCTGGCCCAGGCGGCCACCGGCCTTGGCGTAGCGATCGGCGAGCGCGGCTGAACCTGGCGCCGCCTTCAACGGCATCCCGCTGGGCGCCGACAAGACCGAGTTTTGCGCCCACAACGAACTTGCAGTGGAGTACGACGAGTCGGGACCTGAAGTCGTGCAAACAGCCAATTGTCTTCAGGCCCCGACCGAGCGCCTTTAGTGCCTTTGGGTTTGGTAGAGATGCCGGGCATACGCAGATACCGTCGCGTCCCAGCGCAAACGTGCCTGCGCTGCCGCCTGCTTGATCGCTGCCCAGGTCGCGGGCTGCGTGCGCTTGACGTCCAAGGCATGCTGGCACGCCCGGCCAAAAGCGTCGACCTGTTCCTCCAAGCTGCCAGCATTGAAGACGAAACCGTCGACACCGTCGTGGACGGTGTCCTTCAGGCCACCCAGGCCATGAACGACGCAGGGCTGCCCGTCGCGCATCGCGTACATCTGGCTGATCCCAACCGGTTCAAGAACAAGCCGCCCCGACTGCCACCCATGCCCACAGCCGCCTGGATCAACCCGCCGCCAAAGGAAAAAAGGGCCGGCCATTTAACCCGTCGCCCGCACATTAAATTAACGCCGCCGGGTGTCGCAAAGTCATTGACTCGTTCCGGTTGCTTGCTTTGACAGTGAGCGACGGGCTGCACGAACAACACTTGCGGCGTCGACGCCGAACAGCTCGCGCAACGCCGCTCGCGTGTCGCTCCGGCCGAATCCATCGGTCCCCAAGGTCAGGAACGAACGACCCGGAGGTACAAATGCACGAACACTTTCGGGCACCGCTCGCACATAGTCTGTCGCCGCGACGATGGGCGCCAACCCGCCTCCGAGTTGTTGTGTCACGAACGGGATCGGCGCTTCTCCACCGGCGAGCAGGGCTGCCTCACAGGCTTGACCGTCACGCGCCAGTTCGCTCCAACTGGTGACACTGAACACCTCGGCGGCGATCCCTTCCGCAGCGAGTCGCTGCGCTGCCTTCACTACCTCCGTAAGGATCGCGCCCGATCCCATCAATGTCACCTGCACGGCTTGGCTGTCCGCGGGGAAGGTCGCCAGGCGATAGCAGCCTCGCAAGACGTCTGCATGTGCCTCGGGCGGCAGCGTGGGCTGCGCATAGTTTTCGTTCATCAAAGTGACGTAATAGAAGACATCCTTCTGCTCCACCATCATTTCGCGAATGCCAGCGTCCACGATCACCGCCATCTCGCCGGCGAAGGCCGGGTCGTAGGCCTTGCAATTCGGGATCGTCGCTGCCATCAAGTGGCTGGTGCCGTCCTGATGCTGCAAGCCTTCGCCGCCAAGCGTCGTGCGACCCGAGGTTGCGCCGAGCAGGAAGCCTCGCGCGCGCTGGTCCGCAGCGGCCCAGATCTGGTCGCCGACGCGCTGAAAGCCGAACATCGAGTAGTAGATGTAGAACGGCAACATGGCAATGCCGTGGACGCTGTAGCTGGTCGCGGCCGCAGTCCAACTCGCAATAGCTCCCGCCTCGCTGATGCCTTCTTCCAGGATTTGACCGTCGGTCGCTTCGCGATAGCTGAGGATGGAGTCGATGTCTTCCGGGGCGTAGCGCTGACCGACGCTCGAGTAGATGCCGACCTGCTTGAACAGGTTGGCCATGCCGAAGGTGCGCGCCTCGTCGGCGACGATGGGCACGACGCGCGGGCCGAGTGCCTCGTTCTTGAGCATGGCGCCAAGCATGCGCACGAAAGCCATCGTCGTGCTCATCTCCTTACCGTCGGCCTCGAGGGCGAACTGTGCGTACGTGGCCAGGTCGGGCTTGGGCACGACCTCGCACGCTGTCTCGCGACGGGGCATGGAGCCGCCGAGCGCAAGTCGGTGCGACTTCAGGTACTGCATTTCCGGGCTGTCATCGGCGGGCTTGTAAAACTCGAGCGCCGTGGCCTGCTCATTCGTCATCGGCAGTTGGAACCGGTTGCGGAATCCGATGATGTCGGCGCTCTCGAATTTCTTTTGCGAGTGCGTCGTCATCTTCCCTTGCCCGGCACTTCCCATGCCGTAGCCTTTCTTGGTGTGCGCGAGGATGACCGTCGGCTGGCCCTTGTGCGCGGCTGCGGCTGCATACGCCGCATGGATCTTCACCAGATCGTGGCCGCCGCGCTTGAGGCGGTCGATCTGCTCGTCGGTCATGCCTTGTGCGAGGCTTGCGAGTTCCGGGTTTTGATTGAAGAAGTGGTCGCGGTTGAAGCGACCGTCCTTGGCTGCGAACGTCTGCATCTGGCCGTCGACGGTATTGGCAAATGCACGCGCCAGCGCCCCGGTGACGTCGCGCGCGAACAGCCCATCCCAGTCACTGCCCCACACGAGCTTGATGACGTTCCAGCCCGCACCCGCGAAAAGCATCTCGAGTTCGTCGATGATCCGGCCATTGCCACGCACCGGGCCGTCCAGACGCTGCAGATTGCAGTTGACCACCCACACCATGTTGTCGAGCTTCTCGCGTGCCGCCAGCGTCAGCGCGCTCATGGACTCCGGCTCGTCCATCTCGCCATCACCGAACACCCCCCAGACCTTGCGGCCGGTGCAGTCGAGCAGGTGCCGGTCGGTCAGATAGCGCATGAACCGTGCGTGGTAGATCGAACTGATTGGACCGATGCCCATCGATCCTGTGGGGAACTGCCAGAAATCGGGCATCAGGTACGGATGCGGATAGCTGCAGAGTCCGCGCGCGCCCTGAGCGGGTGCCGTGAGTTCCTGGCGGTAGTGCAACAGGTCGGCCTTGGTCAACCGCCCTTCGAGGTAGGCGCGCGCATACACGCCAGGCGAACTGTGCGGTTGAAAGAACACCAGATCGCCGCCGTGCTTCTCATCGCGGGCATGAAAAAAATGGTTGAAGCCGGCTTCAAACAGATCGGCCGCGCTGGCATAGCTCGCGATGTGACCGCCGAGTTCGCCGTAGGCTTGATTGGCGCGCACCACCATTGCAAGCGCGTTCCAGCGGATCAGGGCACCCAACCGCTCTTCTATCGCGAGATCGCCAGGAAACGCTGGCTGCTCTTCGACGGCAATGGTGTTCACGTAGGGCGTCGTAAGTTCGGGTGACCAGTTCACGCGACGCAGCTTGGCATGCTCAGAAAGCGCCTCGAGAATCTGTTGCGCCCGAGTCGGACCCTGCGTTTGCAGCACGCTGTCGAGGGCTTGGCGCCACTCGTCCGTTTCGATCGGATCTGGATCTGCGGCGGGGGTGGTCTCCGCTGGTGTTGCGCGGTTGAACATTTCGGATGCCTTCTGGAATGAATGGTGATGACGAAGCGGTTGACCGGCGCCCCAGCCGATCAACCCCCCCGTGCCAATATGACCCGCGTCACCTACCCCCCGGGAGATCAGTGAGCAAAGAGGCAGGTATTTGTTCCGTCCCGCGTGAGGAAAGAAACTGATCGATCTGGATCGCTGGCATTGGCGTTACCTCTTCGCGGCGACGAGTTGGCGATCAAACTGCTGGCCGACTGACAGGCGAGACGTTACGCCTGGCGGGCAACGCGGTCAGCATGCGAGGGAAAAGTTCCGCCGAGGTTGGCCGGTGAAGGATTTCGCCCAGCGCACCGGACTTGGAGGCAGGACCTTCCGGACCGACGAGCCCCGGGACCGCTACTTGACTCGCAGCGGTCGGGGCGGGTCTGGTGCGGGTAGGGGCGGCTGCAGCAGCGTTTTTCGCGGTCACTGCGGCTGCGCATGATGACCTGGACGCGACAGCGTGTGCCTTGGCACAAACTGTGCCCGGCGGGCACTGAGTCAAGCCCAGTTGCCGTACCACGTCAAGGGCGAGAACGTCGACACTGACCGCGACGAGGACTGCCTAGGCACGATGCACCTGGCCAAGGGGCTCGAGTTCCGCTGCGTCGCCTGCACGCGCGCCAGAGATCGACGGCTGGTGACGCGCGTCGGGCCAGCGTCGGAATTCTTGGCGGACCTGGCCTGAGGGCGGCTCTGGCCGGGCTGCGGCGAGGTCGTCAATGCCGGCCAGCCCGACAGCCACGCGGCCGAGCGCTGCCGCACCGCATCACCCGCCCATCAAGCCCTTCATCCCGCCCATGCGCTTCATCATCTTCATCATCCCGCCGCCCTTGAGCTTCTTCATCATGGTCTGCATCTGCTCGAACTGGTTGAGCATGCGGTTGACTTCCTGAACCTGCACCCCGGCGCCGGTGGCGATGCGGCGTTTGCGGCTGGCCTTGATGAGCTCGGGTTTGCGCCGCTCCAGCGGGGTCATGGACTGGATCATGCCCTCCATCCGGCGCACATCCTTCTCGGCCCGGCCCATGTCGACATGGCCGGCCTTGGCGGCGAGTTGGCTGGGCAGCTTGTCCATCAGGCCGGAGAGGCCGCCCATCTTTTTCATCTGGCCGAGCTGCATCAGGAAGTCGTTCAGGTCAAAGCCGCTGCCGGACTTGACCTTCTCGGCCAGCGCCTGGGCGGCGCCCAGATCGACGCCTTGCTGCACCTGCTCGACCAGCGCCAGGATGTCGCCCATGCCCAGCACCCGGCCGGCGTGGCGTTCGGCGTCGAAGACCTCCAGGCCGTCGATCTTCTCGGACACGCCGGCAAACTTGATCGGCGCACCGGTGACGCTGCGCACCGACAGCGCCGCGCCGCCGCGCGAGTCGCCGTCGAGCTTGGTCAGCACGATCCCGGTCAGCGGCAGGGCCTGCTTGAAGGCCTTGGCGGTGTTGATCGCGTCCTGGCCTTGCATCGCGTCGACCACGAACAGGGTCTCGATCGGCTTGAGCACGGCGTGCAGTTCGCTGATCTCGGCCATCAGCGCGGCGTCTATCGCCAGCCGGCCGGCGGTGTCGACCAGCAGCACGTCGAAGTAGTGCTTGCGGGCGTAGTCGAGCGCGGCCAGGGCAATGTCGCGCGGCTTTTGCTCGGCGCTGGAGGCGAACCACTCGGCACCGGCTTGGGCGGTCACGGTCTTGAGCTGCTCGATCGCTGCGGGCCGGTAGACATCGGCCGAGACCGTCAGCACCTTCTTCTTGCGCCGCTCGATCAGGTGCTTGGCGAGCTTGGCGGTGGTGGTGGTTTTGCCCGCGCCCTGCAGGCCGGCCATCAGGATCACGGCCGGCGGCTGGGTCGCCAGGTTCAAGTCGGCCACACCCTCGCCCATGGTCGCGGTCAGCGCCTTGTGCACCACCCCGACCAGGGCCTGGCCGGGGTTGAGCGAGCCGACCACGGCCGTGCCCAGGGCCTGCTCCTTGACCGTGGCGATGAAGTCGCGCACCACCGGCAGGGCCACATCGGCTTCGAGCAAGGCCATGCGCACCTCGCGCAGCATGTCCTGGACGTTGCTCTCGGTGATGCGGGCCTGGCCGCGCATGGTCTTGACCAGCCGTGACAGGCGGTCGGACAGGGTCGATGCCATAGGGGGTTTGAGCCGGTTGGCCGGTCTGCGGACCGGTGGGGTGGCGCTGCTGCGGCGCACGCCTTGGCGGCGGTGCAGCGTCATTACACTTTGGCCATGATTCTAACTTTTGGCCTTCTGGCGGGCCAGTCGGGCCAGGCCGGCCTGGCTGGCGCCGAGGCCAGCTTCGGGCCCGCCGCCCTGGGCCTGGCCATGGCGGCGGTGCTGGCCTATGGGCTGGCCGCCTGGCCCGGTGCCGCTGCCGCGCGCTGGCAGGCGCTGGCCCTGCCGCTGGGCTGGGCGCTGCACGGCGTGCTGCTGGCGTTGGATGTGGGCGGCTGGGGGCGGGTCGGTGCGGGCGCCAGGCTGGGATTCGGGCCGGTGCTGTCGCTGACGGTCTGGCTGGTGCTGGCGGTGCACGCGGTCGAGAGCCGCCTGCTGCCGCTGCCGGCGGTGCGCCGGGTGCTGGCCGGCGCCGGCGCGTTGGCGGTGCTGCTGGCCTGGGGCTTCCCCGGCGAGATGCGGCCGCCGACCAGCGCCTGGGCACCGCTGCACTGGGCGCTGGGGGTGGCCGCCTACGCGCTGATCGGGGCGGCCGCGCTGCATGCCTGGATGCTCGATTCGGCCGAGACCGCGATGCGTAGTCGGGCCACTTCGGCCACTGCCGGGCCCACTTCGGCCACCGCCGGGCCCACTTCGGCCAGCGTTGGCCCCACCCCTGCGCCGCTGGGCCTGCCGCTGCTGCGGCTGGAGCGGCTGACTTTTGGCTTTGTCGACGCCGGCTTTGCGGTGCTGTCGGCGGCGCTGGTGTTGGGCGCGCTCAGCGCGGCGCAATGGCGCTGGAGCCACAAGACGGTGTTTTCGGTGCTCGCCTGGGCGGTGTTTGCGCTCCTGCTGTGGGGCCGCCATGCGCGCGGCTGGCGCGGCCGGCGGGCTACCCGCTGGTTGTACGTCGGTGCGGCGCTGCTGCTGCTGGGCTATGCCGGCTCCAGCTTCGTGTTCGAGGTGCTGCTTGGCCGCAGCCCGGTCTGAGGCCGCGCCGCCGCAGCCGACCGGATTCCCCCCGAAACTTTTCCATTTGACCTGCTGCGGGCGAGACGACGATGTTGAAGTGGCTGCTGGTGTTCTCGGTGATCGGCTTCGGCCTGTGGGTGCTGGTCGTGCGCAACCGCCGGTCGCCGCCCGACCAGGCGCCGCCGAAGTCCCGGGCGATGGCCGAGTGCGCCCATTGCGGCCTGCACCTGCCGGCCGACGATGCGCTGCTGTCGGGCACCCGGGTCTTTTGCAGCGAGGCCCACCGCCTGGCCGGGCCGCGATGAGGCTCCAGGCCGCAGTCCAGCCTGGCGCCGGCCTGGCGGCTGCGGCCGCCGCCAGGGCCCGGCCGGGCAGCGGGCGGTGGCCGTGAAGCCCTCGCCGGCAGGGCAGCCGCAGGCCGAGCCCCGGCGCCGACGCGCCGACCGCCGCCAGGGCGACCGCCGTGCCTTGCCGCGCGCGTCGCCCAGCCAGCCCTGGCAGGGCACCGCCGATTCGACCCTGGGCAGCGGTTTTGGCGCGCCGGCCACCGACAAGCCCCTGCCGGCTGACGATGCCGACAGCGGCGCCGCAGACTGGGGGCCGCCGGTCGCCGGTGAGGGCGCGGCGATGCTGCGCATCCTGCGCATCTACACCGTCGCCCGCGCTGCCCTGGCGGTGGTGCTGGTGTTGGCGCCCTGGACGGTGCTGCTCTACGGTGGCCAGTTGCCGCTGCCGGTGTTGCTGATTTGCCTGGCCTACGCCGGGCAGGCGGTGGCGCTGTGGATGCTGCCGGGCCTGGCGGGCGACAACCGGCCGGCGCCGGACCGGATCTCGCGCAGCCAGTGGACGATGACCATAGGCGTTGACATGGTGGCGTTCTCGCTGCTGCGCCTGGTCGACCCCAACTCGCACCTGAACTACGCCGCGCTGCTGGTGCTGCCGGTGCTGATGGCCGGGGTTTTGACCCGCCGCCTGACGGCCCTGGCCAGCGCCGCGCTGGTGACCTTGGTGCTGCTGGCCGGGGCCCTGGTCGCGGCCACCGACGCCGACGTGCTGCTGCAGCTCTCGCAGGCCGGCCTGGCCAGCGCCGGCCTGTTCGTCATCGCCGTGTTGACCAGCGAGTTGGCGCAGCGCCTGGCCAGCGAGGAGCGCGCCGCCCGCGGCAACCGGGCGCTGGCCTACCAGCAGACCCAGCTCAACCGGGTGGTGATCGAGGAGATGACCGAGGGCCTGCTGGTGGTCGACCAGCGCGGCGCCGTGCGGGCGCTGAACCCGGCCGCGCAGGCCCTGCTCGGCCCGGCCAGCGGGCGCCAGGCGCCGCCCTTCAGTCTCGGCCTGGTGCCGGCCTGGCGGCCACTGCAGGCGGCGATTGCCGACGCCTTCCTGCGCGGCCTGTGGCCAGAGGAGGCGCGCGAGCTGGCCTGGACCCTGCCCGACGGCCGGCTCTGCCAGGTCCAGGTGCGGGTGCGCTTTACTCGGCGCAGCGGCATCGGCATCGGCAAGCGGCCGGCCGAGGACTTCTGCGTGCTGTTTTTGGAAGAGCAGCGGGTGGCCCAGGCGCGTTCACGCCAGGAGAAGCTGGCGGCGATGGGGCGGATGTCAGCCGGCATCGCCCACGAACTGCGCAATCCTCTGGCGGCGGTGGCCCAGGCCAACGCGCTGTTGCGCGAATACGGCCTGCCACCGGCGCATGAGCGGCTGGCGCGGATCGTCGACGCCAATGTCGAGCGCCTCAAGCGCATCGTCGACGACGTGATGGCGGTCGCGCCCGGCGCGGCCCAGCCCAGCGCCAGCATCGACGCCCGCGCCGAGTTGCTGACGATCTGCCAGGACTGGCTGGGCGCAGCCACCCAGGCCAACCCGGCCGGCCCGGCGCCCAGCCTCGGGGCGGACCTGAGCGCTGCCAGCGGCCGGCTGCAATTGAGCCTGCCCGCCGCCGCGCTGGCGGTGATGTTCGATCCCGAGCACCTGCGCCGGGTCCTGGTCAACCTGCTCGACAACGCCGACCGCCATGCCAGCCAGTCGCCCGGCGCGATCACGCTGTGGCTGCAAGCGCTGCCCGGCCAGGCGCAGGCCGAGCTGGTCGTGGCCAGCGACGGCCCGGCCATCCCGCCCGAGGTCGAGCGCTACCTGTTTGAGCCCTTCTTCTCGACCCGCAGCCGCGGCAGTGGCCTGGGCTTGTACATTTGCCGCGAGCTGTGCGAGCGACACGGCGCGAGCATTGAGTTCCGGCCCGTAGGCGAGGGCCAAAACCCGCGCAACGCCTTCCGCATGCTGCTGCACCGCCCGGCCTTGCGCTGACCTGCAGGTCCGGCAGCGGGCCAACCGCCACCTCTGTCCGCCTTGACCACCACCCCACCCTACCGCCTGCTGGTCGTCGACGACGAGCCCGACCTGCGCACGCTCTACGAGCTGACGCTGCTGCGCGAGGGCTACCAGGTCGACAGCGCGGCCTCGGTCGCCGAGGCCTGGGCGCAACTGCGGCAGCAGGGCTACAGCGCCGTGATCAGCGACATGCGGCTGCCCGACGGCAGCGGGCTGGACCTGTTGCGCCAACTCGAGCAGTCCGGCCGGCCCGAGCGCATCGTCGTCATCACCGCCTATGGCTCGCCCGAGAACGCGGTCGAGGCGCTCAAGGCCGGCGCGTTCGACTACCTGACCAAACCGGTCGACCTTCGCCAGTTTCGTGCCGTGGTCGCCTCGGCCCTGGGGCGCCAGGCGGCAGTGCCGCTGCCGCCGCCGCGCCCCGGCCGGGG
>JANXYH010000146.1 GCA_025350145.1 Burkholderiales bacterium
CGAAAAGGGCAAGGTGCTCGCCGATGCGGAACTGACTTGGGTGGATCAGAAGCTGGCCGTGTTGCGGTCTGACCAGGCGGATTTGGCTGATGCATGGCAGGCAGCGGGATGGACCGCGCAAGTACTGGATGAAAAGCTGTCCACGGTTCAGGGGCAGCCTTGGTCGGTGGCCGTGGCGGATGCGCTCGGCCTGACGTTGAAGAACGAAGGGGAATGACGCCGTGAGTCTCAAACCAAAAGTTGCGTTGTCGCAGGACTTCCTGCTGCAGCTCGCCAAGTTGCCCTCCGCCATCCAATCGAAGGTGATGAAGTGGGCGATCCAGTTCCAGTCGGACCCGACGAGTCTCGGCATCCACTACGAGAACATCAATGCGGCGCGTGATTCGAACCTGAAGTCAGTTCGCCTGGATCGCGACTGGCGGGGGATAGTGTTCAAACCGAGCAGCGGGGATGTCTATGTGCTGCTGTACGTCGGCCATCATGAAGAAGCCTACCGCTGGGCGGAGAAGCGCAGGTTGGCCATCAACCCGGTGACCGGCGCAATGCAGTTGGTGGTGCTTGAAAGCGTGTCTGAGGCGGCGCCAGTCTCGCCTGCCAAGGCCGGGGTTGAGCCGCCACCGTCAGTGGAAGTGACTTCCAAACCGATATTTGCCGAGCTGAGCGACCGCGACCTGTTGAGCCTGGGCGTACCCGAAGACGCTGTTGCCGCAGTTCGAAATTTGACTTCTGACGACCAGCTTGACGGCATGCAGGCGTTGCTGCCTGTGGAGGCCTACGAAGGGCTGTTCCTGGTCTCAGCCGGCGATTCCGTCAGCCAGGTGCTGGCGTCCAGGGAGATGCGGGTGGATCGCCCGGTCGACACCGCAGACTTTGCGACCGCACTGGCGACACCGGAATCTCAATCGCGCTTCGTCATCGTGGACGATGACGAAGCGATGCTGGCCATCATGAATGCGCCGCTGGCGCAGTGGCGAGTCTTTCTTCATCCTACCCAACACAAGCTCGCCATCGGTGACCGCAGCGGGCCGGTGCGCGTGCTCGGCGGCGCCGGCACCGGCAAGACCGTGCTGGTGATGCATCGCGCGAAGTGGCTGGCCGAGAACCGAACGCCAGACGGGCAGAAGGTGCTGTTCACGACGTTCACGCGCAACCTGGCCGCCGACATCGAGCAGAACCTGAAGACACTGTGTGGCGCAGGCACCCTGGCAAAGCTGGAGGTCCGAAACCTCGACGCGTGGGTGCACGGCTTCATGCGCACGCAGAAGCTGGAACACCGCATCGTGTACGACCGAAAGCAGGACGCGGCGTTGCAGGCTTGGCAAGCGGCCATGGCGGTCAAGGATACGAAGCTTGTGCTGCCCGATGACTTCTACGAACAGGAACTGGAGCAAGTCATCCTGGCGCAGGGCATCACGACGCTGGAGGAGTACCGCACGGCTCGCCGTATTGGACGGTCGGGCGTGCTGAGTCGTTCCAAGCGCGATGCCGTATGGCCCGTGTTCGAGGAGTACCGCGGCCAGCTTGCTTCGCGCAAGCTGAAGGAGGTGGACGATGCCTATCGCGAAGTGGCCACTATGCTTCATGCGGCCCAGGTGAAGGCAGGCGACTACAGCGCTGTGGTTGTCGATGAGACGCAGGACTTCGGTCAACAGGCGTTGAAGCTGCTTCGAGCCCTGATCCCGCCGGCGCCGAACGATCTGTTCTTCGTCGGAGACGGCCACCAGCGCATCTACAGCCGTCATCGTGCTGCGATGAGCAAGTGCGGCATCGACATCCGTGGGCGTTCCCGCAAGCTCTACCTCAACTACCGGACCACCGACGAAATCCGGCGCCAGGCAGTTGCCCTGCTGGAAGCTTGCGAGGTCGACGACCTTGACGACGGCAGCGATGAGACCAAGCGCTACAAGTCACTTTCACGCGGACCTGCGCCGGTCGTGGTGCAGGCACAGGGTCTGGAAGCGGCAGCGGCGCAGGGCATCGGCTTCATCAAGGCACTGCGAGGAGACGCTGCCGATGGACACGCGCCCACGATCTGCGTCATCGCATCGAGCGAGAAGACCCGCGAGGCCATGGCCAAGCAGTTGCTAGCCGCCGGGCTGGCCGGCGTGACCATCACGGCGCAGAGCAATCACGGCGACGCTCGCGACAAGGTGCACTTCGCCACCATGCACCGGGCCAAAGGCCTGGAGTTCGACGCGGTGGTCGTCGTCGCTCCTGAAAGCTACTTCGGCGAGGTGGAGAAGACCGTGAACCAGCGGAAGCTGATGTACGTGGCGCTGACGCGTGCGAAGCGGGCAGCGATGTTGATCAGGATCAAGTAGCGCAATGATCGCCCTCGGGAAGACACCGCCTGCCATTGGCTGAAATAGGCAATCAAGACGATTTGGCGATTGGGTGGGGGCCGTCGGGCACCCTTTTGCTCTTGCGCCCAGCGCAGACTGGCGGTCGCAGGTCATGGCTTCAGGTCGCATGGTCGCAACCGCAGAATGCCTCTTGGACTGGGCACTGCGCCCAGCCAGCCCGGATGGTGGAGACGAGGAGGATCGAACTCCTGACCTTCGCATTGCGAACGCGACGCTCTCCCAGCTGAGCTACGCCCCCAATCCAGCCCAAAATTCTAGCAGCGTGGCAGGGCTTGCGGGGTCGACTTGAGCCTGTCCGGCAGGGGCGGCGTCGATCGGGCGGGTGTTCAGGGTTAAAAATGCGCGCCTTGGCCGATGGACGGCCGACCCTCCCAGCCTACCCAGACCTGAACCCATGCCCCTGCACAACTCTGCCTGGCACGACGCCCAGTACAACAACCGCGCCCGTGTGGCCGACCATGCCCGGATCCTGGCGCGCTGGCCGGCCGAGTCGGCGCTGGCACGGTCTGCGCTGGCGGGCCAAATTGACGTCGCCTTTGGCGACATGCCCGGCCAACGGCTGGATGTGTTTGCTGCTGCCAGGCCGGGCGCGCCGATCATGGTCTTCATCCACGGCGGCTATTGGCGTTCGCTGGACAAGGCCGATTTCAGCTTTGTTGCGCCGCCCTTTGTCCAGGCCGGCGCCACGGTGGTGGTGCCGAACTACGACCTCTGCCCGGCGGTGACGGTAGAGACCATCGCGCTGCAAAGCGCCCAGGCGCTGGCCTGGGTGTGGCGCCACCTGGCCGCGCCAGGGCAGGGCGCAGAGGCGCCCGCCCGGGTGATGCTGGTCGGGCATTCCGCTGGCGCGCACCTGGCGGCGATGCTGCTGGCCTGCCGCTGGAAGCTGTTGGGTGAGGATCTGCCGCTGCGCCTGCTTTCCGGCGCGCTGGCGATCTCGGGCCTGTACGACCTGGAGCCGCTGCGCCACACGCCGTTCCTGCAGGCCGATTTGCGCCTCACGCCGGCCCAGGTTCGGCGCCTGAGCCCGGCCTTTTTTCCCCGCCCGCGCGGGCCGCTGTTGGCCATGGCCGGTGGCGACGAGAGCCCGGAGTTCATCCGCCAGAACCAACTGATCCGCGACCAGTGGGGCCCGAGCACGGTGCCGATGTGCGAACTGCTGCCCGGGCGCAACCACTTCGACGTGCTCGACGACTTGGTCGACCCCGCCGGCCGCAGCCACGCGCTGGCGCTGCGGCTGCTCGGCCTGGGCTAACGGCGTTTGCCATCGGCCAGCCTTGCGCGCAAAGGCGGCGGCGCTGGCTATGGCGTGAATTGAAGCTTTGTATTGGCCGAGCTGCCCGGAGGCTGGTAGCGTAGTGCCCGTGCTGTCGGCCGATCTGGCCAGCAGACGCCGACCCACCCACGCATGACAAGGAACAAGACATGAGCTTGAAGGGTTCCAAGACCGAACAAAACCTGAAGGACGCCTTTGCCGGCGAATCTCAGGCCAACCGCCGTTACCTGTATTTCGCAAACAAGGCCGACATCGAAGGCCAGAACGACGTCGCCGCGTTGTTCCGCTCGACCGCCGAGGGCGAGACCGGCCATGCCCACGGCCACCTCGAATTCCTCGAGACCGTCGGCGACCCGGCCACCGGCCTGCCGATCGGCAGCAGCCGGCAGAACCTGACCGCAGCCGTGGCCGGCGAGACCCACGAGTACACCGACATGTACCCGGGCATGGCCAAGGCGGCACGCGACGAAGGCTTCGACGAGATCGCCGACTGGTTCGAGACCTTGGCCAAGGCCGAGCGCTCGCACGCCAACCGCTACATGAAGGCGCTGGACGCGCTGGTCGATTGAGCGTTTGAGTCGGCCCTGAAGTACCCAAGGGGTCAGCGATGGCCCCTTGTTTCTTGGTGCGCCGGCAGGCGTACCGCTTCATCCTGAGGCGCTGCCCCCAACACCCCACAAGAGCATCACCCACGAGACCCCCTATGGCCCAACGCGAAGGCAACCTCGAAGCCCCGACCCGGCACCCGCTGGACTGGAAGAGCGCAGCGTTCAACGACCGCGACGCCTGTCTGACCGAGATGGAGCGGGTGTTCGACATCTGCCACGGCTGCCGCCGTTGCGTCAGCCTGTGCCAGAGCTTTCCGACCCTGTTCGACCTGGTTGACGCTACCGCCGACGGCGAGGTCCACGGCGTCAAGAAGGAGGCCTATTGGGACGTGATCGACCAATGCTACCTGTGCGACCTGTGCTACATGACCAAGTGCCCGTACACGCCGCCGCACCCCTGGCAGTTGGATTTTCCGCACCTGATGCTGCGCGCCAAGGCGATCAAGTTCAACGCTGGGCTGGTCGGGCCGGGCGAGAAGTTTCTGGCCTCGACCGATGTGCATGGCAGCTTTGCCGGCATTCCTGTCGTGGTGCAGGCGGTCAACGCGGTCAACAAGACCAGGCTGGCCCGCTCGGCCATGGACAGCGTGCTGGGCGTCCACCCCGAGGCCTGGATGCCCGAGTTGGCGACCCGGCGCCTGCGCTGGTCGGCCGACAAATCCGGCAGTGCGGCGACCGTGGTCGATGGCGCGCGCACCCCCGGCAAGGTGGCGATCTTTGCCACCTGCTATGTCAACTACAACGAGCCCAGCATCGGCCACGACCTGATCAAGCTGCTCCAGCACAACGCCATTCCCTACGTCATCGTCGAGAAGGAGTCCTGCTGCGGCATGCCCAAGCTGGAGCTGGGCGACCTGAAGGCGGTCGAGCGCCACAAGGACGACAACATCCCGGTGCTGGTGAAGTACGCGCGCCAGGGCTATGCGATCCTCAGCGCGATCCCGAGCTGCACCCTGATGTTCAAGCAGGAGCTGCCGCTGATGTTTCCCGACGAGGCCGACGTGCTGGCGGTGCAGGCGGCGATGTTCGACCCCTTCGAGTACCTGATGGCGCGCCACAAGGACGGCCTGCTCAAGACCGATTTCAAGCGCGATCTGGGCAAAGTCAGCTACCACATCCCCTGCCACGGCCGGGTGCAGAAGATCGGCAAGAAGACCGAGGAGATGTTCAAGCTGATCGGCCAGACGGTGAAGCTGACGCTGAACACCGTCGAGCGCTGCTCGGGCCACGCCGGCACCTATGGGGTCAAGACCGCGACCCATCTGCTGGCGATGAAGATCGGCAAGCCGGTGTTCAAGGCCATGGCCAAGGACCAGCCCGACGTGATCAGCAGCGACTGCGCCCTGGCCGGCCACCACATCGCGCAGGGCATGGCCCAGGCCGGGCTGCCGGCCAAGGCGCTGCAGCATCCCCTGAGCCTGGTGCGAACCGCCTACGGGCTCGACTGAACGACAGGAAACGCCGCATGACCACCATCACCCCTGCCAGCCTGCTGACGCTGGAGGCCTACGCCAAGATCCGCAAGTCCAGCAAACCGGCCTTCATCGCCCACCGCCGTTTGCGCAGCGTCCAACTGGGCGAGCATTTCAACCTGCAATTCGAGGACGAGACCACGATCCGCCGGCAGATCCAGGAGATGCTGCACATCGAGAAGATATTCACCGAGGACGGCATCGCCGACGAGATCGGCGCCTACGCCGCGCTGCTGCCCGACGGCTGCAACTGGAAGGCGACGCTGCTGATCGAGTACCCCGACCCGAACGAGCGCAGGCGCGAACTGGCGCGGCTGATCGGGGTCGAGGACCGGATGTTCGTCGAGGTCGAAGGCCACTCCAGGGTCTACGCCATCGCCGACGAGGACCTGGACCGCGAGACCGCCGAGAAGACCTCGGCGGTGCACTTCGTGCGCTTCGAGCTGCCCACCGCCGCACGCCAGGAGGTGCGCGCTGGCGCGGCCGTCCGGCTGGGCTGCGACCACAGCCACTACCCGGCGCATGTGGCGATTTCGCCCGAGACGCTGGCCAGCCTGGCAGGCGATTTGCGCTGACCCGGCCGAGTCAGGGCGGCGCACTGACCCGGGGCAAGCGGCCGAACAGCCGCGTCAGTTCCAGC
Organism: Burkholderiales bacterium; assembly: GCA_025350145.1. Classification (GTDB taxonomy): domain Bacteria; phylum Pseudomonadota; class Gammaproteobacteria; order Burkholderiales; family Burkholderiaceae_C; genus Pseudaquabacterium. Next base: position 6,360 of record JANXYH010000146.1, read on the forward strand.
AGGCGCTGGCCATGCCAGGGGTGGAGTTGCGGCCAGTCAAAGCGCCATTGCCACCAGCCCGACGCGCTGCCGGGCAGGTTCATGCGGTGCTGGCTGGGCAACGCCAGGATGTCTTGCAGCGGGTGGACGACGGTGTCGGCGACCGACGCCGCCGCAGCGCGCAGCAGCGCCCAGGCGATGTCGTGGCCGTCGGTGGCCAGGTAGGCGCGGGCATGGTGGCGGGCGTGGTCGCTGGCGTCGGCCCACCAGCCGACCGAGGTGTTGTTGTCGTGGGTGCCGGTATAGACCACGCTGTGCGGGCTGTGGTTGTGCGGCAGGTAGGCGGCGCTGGCGTCGGCGTCAAAGGCGAACTGCAGCACCGCCATGCCAGGAAAACCGCTGCTGGCCAGCAGCGCACGGGCCGCAGCCGATGGCTCGCCCAGGTCTTCGGCGATCAGTGGCAATGCGCCCAACGCCGCGCTGATCGCGTCGAACAGCGGCTGGCCCGGCCCGGCCAGCCAGCGGCCGCCGACGGCGGTGGCGGCCTCGGCCGGGATCGCCCAGTAGTCGGCAAAGCCGCGAAAGTGGTCGATCCGCACCCGGTCGACCATGGCCAGGGTGTGCCGCAGCCGCCGGATCCACCAGGCATAGCCCTCGTCGGCGTGGGCCTGCCAGCGGTAGAGCGGGTTGCCCCAGCGCTGGCCGGTGGCGCTGAAGTAGTCGGGCGGCACACCGGCGACGAACGTCGGCAGGCCAGCGGCGTCGAGTTCGAACAGCTCGGGCCGGGCCCAGACCTCGGCGCTGTGGTGGGCAATGAAGATCGGCGCGTCGCCAATGATGGCCACACCCTTGGCCCGCGCATGGCGGTGCAGTGCCGCCCACTGGCGGAAGAAGCACCATTGACAAAATTGCCAGAACTGCAGCCGCTGGCGGTGCTGCTGGCGGGCCGCCACCAGGGCCTCAGGCTGGCGCTGCGCCAGCGGCGCCGGCCAACTCGGCCAGTCGGCCCAGGCCTGGGCCTCGGACAAGGCCATGAACAGGGCGTAGTCGGCCAGCCAGTCGGCCTGGGCGGCGACGAAGCGGTCGAAATCGGCACGGTCGGCGGCGCTGGCGCTGCGGTCAAAGGTGGCGGCGGCCTCGGCCAGACTGGCCATCCGAAACGGCACCATCGTGGCGAAGTCCAGGCGTTGCGGGTCGGCTGCGGCGGGCCTGTCCTGCGCCTGGTGGCCCAGCCAGCCGCGCTGCCGCAATTCAGCCAGATCGACCAGCAGCACGTTGCCAGCGAAGGCCGAACTGCTCATGTAGGGTGAATTGCCGGGCCCGATGCCGCCCAGCGGCAGCATCTGCCACAGGCTCTGGCCGGCACCGTGCAGCCAGTCGACGAAATGGTGGGCCGCCGGGCCCAGGTCGCCACTGCCGTGCGGGCCGGGCAGCGAGGTGGGGTGCAGCAGCACGCCGCTGGCGCGGGGGAATCGCATGGTGCTCAGTCGCGCTGGCGCGGGTGGGTTGAGGGGGCAGGGGCAGGTCGCAGGGTGGTGTCCAGCAGCAGCGCCACGCTGCGCGCGCGCAGCCGGTAGCCGGTGTCCTGGGGCGGCAGCATCTTGCCATCGGTGGCATCGGTGGTATCGGTGGTATCGGTGGTATGGGTGGTATGGGTGGCCTCGGCGGCCCCGCCGTCGGCGGCGTCGTCGGCGCTGTCCAGCAGACGTTGCCAGGCACCGGCCGGAAGCTGGAAGTCGCAGTCCTCGGGTTCGGCATTGAACAGCATCAGCAGGGCCTGCCCGCCTCGCCCCGGTGCGCCGATGCGTGCGCCCAGCACCCTGGAGGCGGACTGGTTCCAGTCCCAATCGTTGAACCCCGCGCCGCCCCGGCGCAACCAGCTCAGGTCGGGCCAGCCCTGGACGTCGGGCAGACCGCTGTACCAGCCCGGGCGCAGCGGCAGGAAGCGGCGGCGCAATGCCAGCAAACGGGCGGTGAAGCGGGCGAGTTCGGTGTCGGCGCGCGACCAGTCGATCCAGGTGGTGGCGTTGTCCTGGCAATAGGGGTTGTTGTTGCCGCCCTGGCTGTGGCCGAGTTCGTCGCCAGCGGCCAGCATCGGCGTGCCCTGCGACAGCAAGGTCGTGGCCAGCAGGGCGCGCTGCAGGCGGGCGCGCAGTTGCAGCACCTCGGGGTCATCGGTGTCGCCTTCGATGCCGCAGTTCCAGCTCAGGTTGTGGCCGTGGCCGTCGCGGTTGCCCTCGCCATTGGCCAGGTTGTGGCGAAAGTCGTGGCTGACCAGGTCGCGCAGGGTGAAGCCGTCGTGCGACACGACGTAGTTGACCGATTCGCCGGGCAGCCGGCGCCGCGCCTGCAGGCGCTGGGCCGAGCCGGCCAGGGCCTGGGCAAATTGCCCGCGGGTGGTCGCCCCGCCCAGCCAGAACGCCCGCACGGTGTCGCGAAAGCTGTCGTTCCACTCCAGCCAGCCGCGCGGGAACTGGCCGGCCTGGTAGCCGCCCGGGCCGAGGTCCCAGGGCTCGGCGATGAGCTTGCCGGCGGCCCACAGCGGCCACAGCACAGGATCCTGTTGCAGCGCCTTGAAGAACGGGCCGTCGCGCTCGAAGCCGTGGTCACCTCGGCCCAGCACCGGCGCCAGGTCAAAGCGAAAGCCGTCGACATGCATCTCGCTGACCCAGAAACGCAGCACGTCCATCACCAGTTGCAGCACCCGGGGTTGACGCAGGTCCAGGGTGTTGCCGCAGCCACTGTGGTTCTCATAGCCGGCGCGGTGCTGCGGCGGCAGGCGGTAGCTGCCGGCGTTGTCCAGGCCGCGCCAGCACAGGCTGGGGCCGTGTTCGTCGCTCTCGGCGCTGTGGTTGAAGACCATGTCGAGCAGCACCTCGATGCCGGCCGCATGCAGGGCCCGGACCATCCGCCGGAACTCGTTGCGGGCGTCGCCCGGCACGGCCGCCAGGCGCGGCGCCGGACAGAAGAAGCCGAGCGTGTTGTAGCCCCAGTAGTTGCGCAGCCCCAGTGCCACCAGCCGCGCCTCGTCCAGCGCCTGCTGCACCGGCAGCAGGCTGACGGCGGTGACGCCGAGTTGCCGCAGGCCGGCGATGACTGCCGGCTCGGCCAGCCCGGCAAAGCTGCCGCGCAGCGGCGCAGGCACGCCGGGATGCAGGTGGGTGTAGCCCTTGACATGCAACTCGTACAGCACCGTATCGGCCAGCGGCGTGCGCGGCGGCCGGTCGTCGCCCCAGTCGAAGGCCTCGGCCTCGGCTCCGGCCCCGGCCCCGGCCACCACCTGGCACTTTAGTGCGCTGGCGGCGTTGTCGCGCTGGTCGGGCTCCAGCGGGTATTCGACGTCATGGCCGAGGTGCTCGGGGCCGGGCCTGAACTCGCCGACGATGGCCCGCGCGTAGGGGTCGAGCAAGAGCTTGCGCGGGTTGAAGCGCTGGCCGCGTTCGGGCCGCCAGGGGCCGTGGGCGCGCAGGCCGTAGAGCTGGCCGGGCAGGCCCAGCCCGGTGTCGGCGCGCAGGTAGCCGTGCCAGATGTCCAGGGTGTTGCCAGGCAGCCGGCCGCGGTGGGTTTCGACTGAGCCGCTGGGGTCGAACAGGCACAGCTCAATGGCCTGCGCCTGGCCCGAGGCGACGGCGATGTTCAGGCCCTGGCCATCCCAGTGCAGGCCCAGCGGGCTCGGCTGGCCGGCCTCCAGCGCCAGGGGCTGCGGATCGGCCAGCGGACGGGGCAGCAAGGGACTCAGGCGGTCCACTCGAAAAACACGCTGGCCAGCGGCGGCAGGGTGCAGGCCAGCGATTGGGCCCGGCCATGGGCGGTGATAGGGTCGGTGCTGAGCGCGCCCAGGGCGCTGCCGACGTTGCTGCCGCCGTAGTGGGCCGAATCGGTGTTCAGCCGCTCGACCCAGCGCCCGGCGCGCGGCACGCCGAAGCGCCATCCCTGGCGCACCAGCGGCGTGAAGTTGCACAGCACCAGCACCGGGTTGGCGCCGTCATGGCCGTGGCGCACAAAGGCCAGCACGCTGTGCGCGGCGTCGTCATGGCTGATCCACTCGAAGCCGTCGGCGCTGAAGTCGCGCTGGTGCAGCGCCGGCAGGCTGCGCTGCAGCGCGTTCAAGTCGCGCACCAGGCGCTGCACGCCGGCATGGGCCGGATCGGCGTCGGGTGCCAGCAGGTGCCAGTCCAGGCTGCTGTCGTGGTTCCACTCGCGGCCCTGGGCGAACTCGCAGCCCATGAACAGCAGCTTCTTGCCCGGGTGGCCCCACATGAAGCCGTAATAGGCGCGCAGGTTGGCGAACTTCTGCCAGCCGTCGCCGGGCATCTTGGCGATCAGGCTGCCCTTGCCGTGGACCACCTCGTCGTGCGAGAGCGGCAGGACGAAGTTCTCGCTGAACGCATAGACCAGGCCGAAGCTGAGTTCGCCCTGATGGTGGCTGCGGTGGACCGGGTCGCAGGCCATGTAGGCCAGGGTGTCGTGCATCCAGCCCATGTTCCATTTGAAGTGGAATCCCAGGCCGCCGGCATAGGTTGGCCGCGACACCGCCGGGAAGGCGGTGGATTCCTCGGCCAGCGTGATCGCCTGCGGGCGCTCGCCGCCGACGACCTCGTTGAGCCGGCGCAGGAAGCTGATCGATTCGAGGTTCTCGCGCCCGCCGTGGACATTCGGTATCCATTGCCCGGCCTTGCGGCTGTAGTCGCGGTAGAGCATCGAGGCGACCGCATCGACCCGCAGGCCGTCGACGCCGAAGCATTCCAGCCAGTACAGCGCGTTGCCGACCAGGTGGTTGCGCACCTCGGTGCGGCCGAGGTTGAAGATCAGCGTGTTCCAGTCGGGGTGGTAGCCCTCGCGCGGGTCGGCGTACTCGTACAGGTGGGTGCCGTCGAAGTGCGCCAGGCCGTGGGCGTCGGCCGGAAAGTGGGCCGGCACCCAGTCGAGGATCACGCCCAGGCCGATGGCATGGGCGCGGTCGACGAAGCGCGCAAAGCCGGCCGGATCGCCGAAGCGTGCGGTCGGCGCGTACAGGCCCAGCGGCTGGTAGCCCCAGGAGCCGTCGAAGGGGTGTTCGCTGATCGGCAGCAGCTCGACGTGGCTGAAACCCAGGTCGTGGGCATAGGGCAGCAAGGTAGCGGCCAACTCATCCCAGTCCAACCAGCGGTTGCCGTCCTCGGGCTTGCGCCGCCACGAGCCGAGGTGGACCTCGTAGATGCTGATTGGCGCGTCCAGGGCGTTGGCGGCCTGTCGTGCGGGGCTGGGCGCGACCGGCGCGGGCAGGGCGGCGACGACGCTGGCGGTGGCCGGGCGCAACTCGGCGGCGCGGGCCATGGGATCGGCCTTCTGCGGCAGCAACTCGCCCTGCGGGCCCAGCAGTTCGTACTTGTAGCGGCCGCCTGGGCCCAGCCCAGGGATGAACAGCTCCCACACCCCGCATTCGCGGCGCAGTCGCATCGGGTGGCGCCGGCCGTCCCATTGGTTGAAGTCGCCGACCACGCTGACCCGGCTGGCGTTGGGCGCCCAGACCGCAAAGCCGGTCCCGTCCACGCCCTGGTGCTGCCGAGGGTTGGCGCCCAGCACTTCCCAAGGGCGCAGGTGCGTGCCCTCGCTGAGCAGCCAGGCATCAAGTTCGCCCAGCACCGGCCCGAACCGGTAGGGGTCGTCCAGGGTCTGGCATTGGCCGTCAGACCATTCGACTTGCAGCAAGTAGGCGGCGCCGGGCTCGATCCCGACCTGGCCATGCCAGACGCCGTCGGGATGCGCCAATGCCAAGGGGCTGGCCGCAGCGCCGTCTGCGCCCAGCACTGCCACCGCGCGGGCACCCGGCGCAAAGGCACGGACCCAGACCTGGCCGGCAGCGTCGCCCTGCGGGCCCAGCACGGCAAACGGGTCGCCATGGCGGCCGAGGCGGATCAGCTCGATGTCGGTCGGGTTCAGCATGCGCGGATCATGCCTTTCAGGCCTGGGGCTGGACGTGCCAGATCTGCGCCGCGTACTGGCCGATCGTGCGGTCGGCCGAGAACGGCCCCATTGCGGCGACGTTGGCGATCGCCTTGCGGGCCCAGGCATCGGGGTCGCGGTACAGCGCATCGACCCGTTGCTGGGCGGCGATGTAGCTGGCGTAGTCGGCCAGCAGAAGGTAGTGGTCGCCGCCCCAGAGCAGGCTGTCGACCAGCGGCCGGTAGCGCGCCGGCTCGTCGGCCGAGAAGGCCCCGCCGGCAATGCTGTCGAGCACCGCTTTGAGCTGCGGCTGCGACTCGTAGTTGCGCAGTGGTTGGTAGCCGGCGGCGCGGGTCGCGGCGACCTCGTGGGCCAGCAGGCCGAAGATGAAGATGTTGTCGTCGCCCACCTGCTGGCGGATCTCGATGTTGGCGCCGTCGTCGGTGCCTATGGTCAGCGCGCCGTTGAGCGCCAGCTTCATGTTGCCGGTGCCCGAGGCCTCGGTGCCGGCGGTGGAAATTTGCTCCGACAGGTCGGCGCCGGGCATGATGGTTTCGGCCACCGACACGCCGTAGTTGGGGACAAAGACGATTCTGAGCTTGTCGCCTACCCGTGGGTCGTGGTTGACGACCTGGCCGACATCGTGGATCAGCCGGACGATGGTCTTGGCGGTGGCGTAACTCGACGCCGCCTTGCCGGCGAACAGCAGCGTGCGCGGCACCCAGTGGGCATCCGGCGCGGCCAGGATCGCGCGGTAGCGCGTGACCGCGTGCAGCAGGTTGAGCAACTGGCGCTTGTACTCGTGGATGCGCTTGACCTGGACGTCGAACAGGCTGTCGGTGTTCAGGGCAATGCCGGTGCTGGCCAGGACCAGTCTGGCCAGGCGCTGCTTGTTGTGCTGCTTGACGGCCATGAACTGGCGGCGGAATTCGGCGTCGTCGGCGAACCGGCGCAGGCCCTGCAACTGGTCCAGGTCACGCCGCCAGCCCTGGCCCAGCGCGCTGTCTGTGAGCGCCGCCAGCCCCGGGTTGGCCTGGATCAACCAGCGCCGGGGCGTGACGCCATTGGTCATGTTGGTGAAACGCTGCGGCCAGAGCGCGGCGAAGTCGGCAAAGATGGTCTGTACCAGCAGGTCCGAATGCAGCTTGGAGACGCCGTTGACGGTGTGGCTACCGACGATGGACAGGTGGGCCATGCGCACCCGGCGCTCGCCCGCCTCGTCGATCAACGAGAGCCGGCGCTGGAAAGCCGCGTCGTCCGGCCGCAGCGCCTGGGCCAGCAGCAGGAAGTCGTGGTTGATGCGGAAGATGATCTCCAGGTGGCGCGGCAGCACATGCTGGATCAGCGCCACCGGCCAGGTCTCCAGCGCCTCGGGCATCAAGGTGTGGTTGGTGTAGCTGAAGGTCTGCTGCGTGATCGCCCAGGCGGGCGCCCAGGCAAAGCCGTGCTCGTCGACCAGCAGCCGCATCAGCTCGGCCACACCTATCGCCGGGTGGGTGTCATTGAGGTGGATCGCCACCTTGTCGGCCAGGTTGTCCAGGCTGGGGTGCTCGGACAGGTGGCGGGCCAGGATGTCCTGGATCGACGCCGAGGTGAAAAAGTACTCCTGGCGCAACCGCAGCTCGCGTCCGGCCGGTGTGCTGTCGTTCGGGTACAGCACCCAGGAGATGTTCTCGAACTCGTTCTTGAACTCGGCGGCGCGGGCGTAGTCGCCAGAGTTGAAGGCCAGCAGGTCGATGTGCGCCGGCGCCGCTGCCCGCCACAGGCGCAGGGTGCTGACCCGTGCGGTTGCACTGCCCGGCACGACATGGTCATAGGCCTTGGCATTGACCATGCCGGCATGGCGCCAGACGGGCGCGGCGTCGGCGGTGGCGGCACGTTCTACCCAGCCGCCGAAGCGCACCGGGTAGCTCAGCCCCGGCCGGGCAAACTCCCAGGGCGTGCCGTCCTCAAGCCAGGGGTCGGGTCGCTCGACCTGGCGCCCGTCCTGGATGCTCTGCGCGAACATGCCGAACTCGTAGCGGATGCCGTAGCCGAAGGACGGCAGGCCGACACTGGCCATCGCGTCGAGAAAGCACGCCGCCAGCCGGCCCAGGCCGCCGTTGCCCAGGGCGGCGTCGGGTTCGTGGCTCTGCAACTCCTCCAGCCGCAGTGCATGACGGCCCAGGCCGCCATCGGCCGCCTCGGTCAGGCCCAGGGCGCTGAGCGCGTTGCCCAGGCTACGGCCGATCAGGAACTCCATCGACAAGTAGCAGACGCGGCGCGCCTTGGCGGCGCGGTCGGCGGCGTTGCCGGCGACCCAGCGCCGCGACAGCTCGGCGCGGGCAATCTGCGACAGCGCGTTCAGCAGATCGACCGAAGCGGCGTCGCTGGGCGCCACGCCGATCGAATCCAGCAGTTGGCGCTCGACTTGGTTGGCCAAAGCGTCGGGGTGGGTGAGTGATGGGTCGAACAGGGTCATGGCGTCATTTTGGCTGTGGTTCGGTCAAGGGCTTGGGGGGTGTGCGGCCAGTGCGGCTGCGTCCCGCAGCCATCATGCCCGGGCAGCGGGAGCAGGGGCGCAAGCCGTGGCACCATCGACGCCGCCACGCGGCCAGAACAAGCCCGAGTCGACCGCCGCGACCACCCGATGCCGGAGACGCCTCACCATGCCCCAAAACGAATTGGCTTCGAGCCTGGACCTGCCCAAGCGCGCCGTGGCCCTGGTATTGGCCGGTGGCCGCGGCAGCCGGCTCAAGCAATTGACCGACCGCCGGGCCAAGCCGGCGGTGTATTTCGGCGGCAAATTCCGCATCGTCGACTTTGCACTCAGCAACTGCCTGAACTCGGGCATCCGCCGGATCGGCGTGATCACCCAGTACAAGAGCCACAGCCTGTTGCGCCACCTGCAGCGCGGCTGGGCCTTCCTCAAGTCCGAGATGAACGAGTTCGTCGACCTGCTGCCGGCGCAGCAGCGCATCGATGAGGAGTCCTGGTACCGCGGCACCGCCGACGCGGTCTACCAGAACCAGGACATCCTGGCTTCCTATGGTGCCGACTACATCGTGATCCTGGCCGGCGACCACATCTACAAGATGAACTACGCGCTGATGCTGGCCGACCATGTCGCGCTCGGCAACGAGTGCACGGTCGGCTGCATCGAGGTGCCGCGCGAAGAGGCGCAGGCCTTCGGCGTGATGGCCATAGACGAGCATCGGCGCATCGTCGATTTCGTCGAGAAGCCGGCCGACCCGCCGCAGATGCCGGGCAAGCCCGGACGCAGCCTGGCGAGCATGGGCATCTACATCTTCAATGCCCGCTACCTGTACCGCGAACTCGAGCGCGACCTGGCCGACCCCAATTCAAGCCATGACTTTGGCAAGGACATCATTCCCGCTGCGGTGCGCAACGGCAAGGCGGTGGCGCATCCCTTCGACCTGAGCTGTGTCGGGACCAAGCCGGGCCTGCAGCCGTATTGGCGCGATGTCGGCACGATCGATGCCTACTGGGACGCCAACATCGATCTGACCGCCACCGACCCGGAGCTCAACCTCTACGACACGCGCTGGCCGATCTGGACCTACCAGCCACAACTGCCGCCGGCCAAGTTCGTCCACGACCAGCCTGACCGGCGCGGGACGGCGATCGAGTCGATGGTCTCGGGCGGCTGCATCGTCTCGGGCACGGTGCGGCGGTCGGTGCTGTTCTCCAGCGTCAGGGTGCACTCGCACGCCGTGCTTGAAGGCTGTTTGCTGCTGCCCGAGGTGCAGATTGGCCGCGGCGCCAGGCTGACCAAGGTGGTGGTCGACCGCAGTTGCAAGATCCCCGACGGCATGGTCATCGGTGAGGACCCGGCCGAGGACGCGCGCCGCTTCCTGGTCAGCGAGCGTGGCGTGACCCTGGTGACCGGGGCGATGCTGAGGGCGCTGGAGTCGTGAGCCAGGCAGCGGCCTTGAAAGTCCTGCACGTCGCCGCCGAGGTCTACCCGCTGGTCAAGACCGGCGGCCTGGCCGATGTGGTCGCGGCGCTGCCGCCGGCCCTGGCCCGGGCCGGCGCCGATGTGCGCCTGCTGCTGCCGGGCCTGCCGGCGATCCTCGACGGTGTGCAGTCGGCGCGCGTGGTGGTCGAGATCGGCGCCTGCTTTGGTGCCTTGCGGGTGCGCCTGCTGCTGGGCCGCATGCCCGACAGCGGTTTGCCGGTGTACGTCATCGACGCGCCGCACCTCTACCGTCGCCCTGGCAACCCTTACCAGGCCGGTGACGGCAGCGACTGGCCCGACAACCTGCGCCGCTTCGCCCTGCTGGGCTGGGTCGCCGCCCACCTGGGCGCCGACGACGCCGATCCGGACTGGGTGCCCGACGTGGTCCATGCCCACGATTGGCACGCGGCGATGGCCTGCGCCTACATGGCCGATCACCAGCCTACCCGGGCGGCGTCGGTGTTCACCATCCACAACCTGGCTTTCCAGGGGCTCTTTCCCTTGTCCGACCAGGCCTTGCTGGGATTGGGATCGCACAAGCTGGGCGCGGGCATGGAGTTCCACGGCCAGTTGTCGTTCATGAAGGCCGGGCTGCTGTTCGCCGACAAGGTCAGCACCGTCAGCCCGAGCTATGCCCGCGAGATCGCCACGGCGGAATTCGGCTGCGGCCTGGACGGCATGGTGCGCAGCCGCGGGGCCGACGTCAGCGGCATCCTCAACGGCATCGACGAGCAGATCTGGAGCCCAGCCAGCGACGCCTTGATCGCCGCCCCCTACGACCTGGACCACCTCGACGGCAAGGCCACCTGCCGCCAGGACTTGCAGGCCAGGCTGGGCCTGGACCGCGACCCCGAGGCGCTGATCCTGGCCGTGGTCAGCCGGCTGACGGCGCAGAAGGGCCTGGACCTGGTGCTGGCAGCGCTGCCGGCGCTGCTGCGCGAGCGGGTCCAGTTCGCCATCCAGGGGACCGGTGAGCCGGCCCTGGAGGCGGCATTTCGGCTTGCCGCGCGGGCCCATCCGGGCCGGGTGGCGACCCACATCGGCTACGACGAGCCGCTGGCCCACCGCCTCATCGCCGGCGCCGACATGATCGCCGTGCCCTCGCGCTTCGAGCCCTGCGGCCTGACCCAGATGTACGGCCTGCGCTACGGCAGCGTGCCGCTGGTGCGCCGCGTCGGCGGCCTGGCCGACAGCGTGGTCGATGGCGACGCCGCCAGCCAGACCGGTTTCGTCTTCGACGCCGCCACCCCGGCGGCGGTCGAGCAGGCGGTGCGGCGCGCCCTGGCGTTGAAGGCCGATCCCGCCGGCTGGCGCGCGCTGATGGCCCGCGGCATGGCCCTGGACATGTCCTGGGGCCGGCTGGCGCAGCAGTACCTGGCGCTGTACCACCAGGCCCGTACGGCCCGGCAGGCGGCCACTGGCGCACTACGCTGACGACCAAACCCGGACCAGCGCCAGGCGCAGCACGCTGACCGCCGCAGCGAGCACAGCGCAAAATCTCCCTGTGGCAAGCCTGAACTTCACGCCCCAGCTCAAACGCTTTGTCGAGGTCCCCGAGGTCCAGACCCAGGCCACGACGCTGCGCGCGGCCTTGGACCAGGCCTTCAGCGGCAATCCCCGCCTGGGCGCCTATGTGCTGGACGAGCAGGGCCATCTGCGCCCCAACGTGGTGGTGTTCATCGATGGCCGGCGCTGCCTGGACCGGGTGCGCCTGGACGATGCGCTGCTGCCCGACAGCCAGGTCTACGTGATGCAGGCCCTCTCGGGCGGCTGAAATCCACTTGGAGTTTTTTTGCCATGACCCTCCATGACCGCGCCTGGCTGGCGACCCGCAAAGGCTTGATCGAGCTGCGCCACAACGGCCGCGGCTGGGCGATTGCCCACACCGCCTTTCTCGGCGAGCCGGTCAGCATGGTGTTGCCGCCTGTCAGTACCGGCCGCTTTGCCGGACAGATGCTGGCCGCGCTCAACCTCGGCCACTTCGGCGTCAAGCTGCACCGCAGTGGCGATGGTGGCCAGCGCTGGAGCGAGTTGCCCGCGCCGACCTACCCGACGCAGCCCGAAGGCGCCGCCGGCCCGGCCTGGAAGCTGGTGCTGGTCTGGTCGCTGGAGCATGACCGCGACAGCCTCTGGGCCGGCACCTTGCCGGGCGGGCTGTTCCGCTCGCGCGATGGCGGCGATTCGTGGCAGTTGGTCGAATCGCTGTGGCAGCGGCCCGAGCGGCTGGAGATGTTTGGCGGCGGCTACGACGTGCCCGGCATCCACTCGGTCTGCGCCCACCCGACCCGGCCCGGCGAATTGCTGGTGGCCTTGAGTTGCGGCGGCGTCTGGACCAGCCACGACGACGCCGCGAGCTGGCAGCTCAGCGCTGCCGGCATGCATGCCGACTACATGCCGCCGGCGCAGGCCGAGCAGGGCCACACCCAGGACCCGCACCGCATCGTCCGCTGCCCGGCCGCGCCCGAGGTGCTCTGGTGCCAGCACCACAACGGCATCTGGCGATCGACCAATGGCGGCGGGCAGTGGGAGCGGATCCGCAGCATGCCCGGCTCGGGCTTCGGCTTTGCGGTGGCGGCGCACCCCACCGATCCCGACACCGCCTGGTTCGCCCCAGCCAAGGCCGACCAATGCCGGGTGCCTGAAGCTGGCGCCCTGGTGGTGCACCGCAGCCGTGACGGCGGCCGCAGCTTTGACAGCTTGAGCGACGGCCTGCCGCAGCGCGACTGCTACGACCTGGTCTACCGCCACGGTCTGGAGGTGGCCGGCGACGGGCAGACGCTGCTGATGGGCAGCACCACCGGCGGGCTCTGGTCCAGCGACGACGGCGGCGAGCACTGGCAGACCGTGTCCACCACCTTGCCGCCGATCTATGCGCTGCGCTTTGGCTGACGCGCCGGCCCGCGCAGGCTGCCGTCCAGGTACAGCCAACGGCCGTCGACGCGGACAAAGCGGCTGACTTCATGCAGCCGCATCGCCCGCCCGGCGCGCTTGCTGCGGGCCACGAATTCGACCGTGGAGTGGTCGGCATCGGTTTGGGCTGAGGCGCGGATTTCCAGCCCCAGCCAGCGCAAATCGGGCGGGAATTCGATCACCACCGGCCGCGTGTCGGCATGCCAGGTGGCCAGCAGATAGTCGCCCAGGGCAAGCACGAAGGCGCTGTAGCGCGAGCGCATCAGGCTGGGCGCATCGGGCGCCGACAGCGTGGCGTGCCACCGGCCGCAGCAGTCGGCCAGCGCCCTGCCGCTGGCGCAAGGGCAGGGGATGGGCTCAGCCAAACGGATTCTCCCAGTGTTCGCCGAGGTCGCCGAGGTCGCCGGGCTGATGCTGGCGCAGGTGGATCTGGGGCCGGGTGGTCATGGTCGTCGGGCTCGCACTTGGGGCGTCGATTCTGCTGGAGTGGCGGTCTAAACCGGACCGCTACACTCGCCCGGCCCTGCGTTGGGGTAGCGCCGGGCGAGCATGGGCCCCGGTGCGCACAGGAGATGCCGATGCTCGATCCTCAGGCCAAGGCCTTGCTCGATCTGATGGTGGCGCGCGGCGTGCCGCCGATCCATACCCTCAGCCCCGCCGAGGCGCGCGCCTTCTACCGCGACCGTCGCAGCCTGACCCAGCCCGAGCCACCGGTCGTGGCCGAGGTGCGTGAGCTTCAAGCCAGCGGCCCAGCCGGCCCGATCGGCCTGCGCCTGTACCGGCCTGCGACTGCGCCGCTGCCGGCACCGACGCTGGTGTACTTTCACGGCGGCGGCTGGGTCATTGGCGATCTCGACACCCATGACGAGGTCTGCCGCAGCCTGGCGGTGAAGGCCAACTGTGCGGTGGTGGCGGTGGACTACCGGATGGGCCCCGAGCAGCGCTTTCCAGCGGCGGTCGAGGATTGCATCGCCGCCACCGAATGGCTGCATGGCCAGGCCTCGGCCTTGCAACTGGACCCGCAGCGCCTGGCCGTGGGCGGCGACAGCGCGGGCGGCAACCTGGCGGCGGTGGTAGCACTGTCGCTGCGCGACGCCGGCAGCGCCGTGCGCCTGAAGCAGCAGTTGCTGATCTACCCCGCCACCGACATGCGCCTGGCCGCAGCCTCGCACACCGTCAACGGCCAGGGCTACATGCTGACCCGCGACTCGATCATTTACTTCCGCAGCCACTACATCGAGAACCCGGCCGACTACCTGGATTGGCGCAGCTCGCCCTTGCTGCACCCGAACCTGGCCGGTCTGCCGCCGGCCTTGGTGCTGACCGCCGGCTTCGATCCGCTGCGCGACGAGGGCCTGCAATACGCCGACGCCCTGTCGGCCGCAGCCGTGCCGACCCAGTACCTGTGCTTCGAGCGGCAGATCCACGGCTTCATCACCATGGGCCGGGTGCTGGCCGAGGCCGACACCGCGATCGCCGTCTGTGCCAACGCCCTGCGCCGGGCCTTTGCCTGAGGCGGCGCGGACCTGTAACCGCCGCGACCCCCAGCCACGCCAGCGCCACGCATGCCACTGCTGCACCGTCGCCGGTTCCACGCTGCCACGCTCGCCGGCCTGGCCGCACCGCTGAGCCTGCTGTCGCCTGCCGCCCGGGCCCAGTTCCGGGTCGAGATTTCGGGCATAGGCGCGACCCAGTTGCCGCTGGCCGTCACCCGCTTTCGTGACGAGGACCGCAGCGGCCAGGCGATTTCAGCGATCGTGCGCGCCGACCTGGAGCGCAGCGGCGCGTTCCGCCTGGTCGAGTCCAGCGGCGCGCTTGACGAGCGCAGTTCGCCGCAGTTCAACGACTGGCGCGGCCGCGGCGCGGACGCGCTGCTGTCGGGCTCGGTCACGCGCTTGCCCGACGGACGCTTTGACCTGCGCTACAAGCTCTGGGACGTGGTCAAGGGCGAGGACGCCGGCGGCCAGGCCTTGGCGGTGCCGGCGGCCGACCTGCGCCTGGCGGCGCACCGCATCGCCGACGCGGTGCAGAAGCAGCTCAGCGGCGAGCGCGGCGTCAACGCCACCCGCATCGCCTATGTCACCCGCGCCGCCAACCGCTACACCCTGCGCATCACCGATGCCGACGGCGAAGGCGGACAGGTGGCACTGGCCAGCCCGCAGCCGATCATTTCGCCGGCCTGGTCGCCCGACGGCAGGCTGCTGTCCTATGTCTCGTTCGAGAGCGGCAAGGCGGTGGTGATGGTTCAGGACGTGCTCAGCGGCGAGCGCCGTTCGGTCGCGGCCTTTCGCGGCAGCAACAGCGCGCCGGCCTGGGCGCCCGATGGCAAGCGCCTGGCGGTGACGCTGTCGCGCGACGGCAGCTCGCAGATTTACCTGATCAATCTCGACGGCGGTGACCTGCGGCGCCTGACCAACAGCGGCGCCATCGACACCGAGGCGGTGTTCTCGCCCGATGGCCAGAGCATCTACTTCGTCAGTGACCGCGGCGGTGGCCCGCAGATCTACCGCATGGACAGTGACGGCGCCTCGCCCGAGCGGGTGAGCTTCAACGGCAGCTACAACATCAGCCCGGCGATCAGCCCCGACGGCAAGTCACTGGCCTACGTCAACCGCGGCAGTGGCTTTCGGGTGATGGTGCAGGGCCTGGCGTCTGGCGCCGCGCCGGTTGCGGTCACCGACACCAACGACGACGAACACCCCAGCTTCGCGCCCAACGGCCGGCTGATCATCTACGCCACCCGGGCACAAGGCCGTGACGTGTTGATGACCACCACCACCGATGGCAAGATCCGCACCCGGCTGCTGTCCTCTGGGATCGACCTGCGCGAGCCGGCGTGGGGGCCGTTCAGCCGTTGAGCAAGCCCAACCCGGGGCGGTGCCGGCTCGGCAGGAGGCCTTCACCGGCACGGCCTGCACCGAAGCCCGATGGCGTTTTTGTTGACTTCAAGGAGTAGTGATGCGATTCGGATCAAGAACCAGGCTTTCAGGCTTGGCTGCTGCGGCGGCGGTGGCTGTGTTGGCGCTGGCCGGTTGTGGCTCGGCCGTCAAACTCAGCGACACCCCGGTCGAGAGCCGCCAGCCGACACCGGTGCCGGCCAACGCCAGTACCGCCGCCGTTGCCCCCACCCCGAGCAACCCGGCGCCGGCTGACAGCGGTGTAGGCCGCGCCCAGTCGCAAGTCGCCACGGTCGATTTGGGCCGCGGTGCTGCTGCTGCCGCTGCGGCGGCGGCCGGCGCCAAACCGCTGGGTCGGTTGGTGTTTTTCGACTTCGACAGCTTCGTCGTCAAGGGGGAGTACCAGCCCCTGGTCGACGCCTATGCCAAAACCCTGTCGGCGAGCAAATCCAAACGCATGGTGGTCGAGGGCCATACCGACGAGCGCGGTGGCCGCGAGTACAACCTGGCGTTGGGCCAGAAGCGTGCCGAGGCGGTGGTCAAGTCGCTGACCCTGCTGGGCGTGGGCGAGGCGCAGGTCGAGGCAGTGAGCTTCGGCAAGGAGCGCCCCGCCGATGAAGGCCACGACGAGGACGCCTGGGCGAAGAACCGCCGCGCCGAGCTGAAGGACCGCTGACGTGGCCATGACATTTGCCAAGCCGGTGGCAGCCGGCCTGCTGCTGTGGGCCACCTTGGGCGCTCAGGCCGGTATGTTCGACGACGACGAGGCGCGCAAGGCGATCCTGGATCTGCGCGCCAGGATCCAGGCGTCGGATGACAACGCCCGCGCCAAGTTGGCCGAACTCAGCGCCGCCGGCACGGCCAGCAACCAGGCCAGCAGCCAGGCCAACGCCCAGTTGCTGGAGCAAATTGGGCAACTGCGGCGCAGCCTGCTCGAGCTCAACGGCCAGCTTGAAGCCCAGCGCGCCGACAACGCCAAGTTGCGCGGCGCGCAGGAGCAATTCCTGCGTGACCTGTCGGAGCAGGCGCGCAAGCAAAGCGACGTGAGCCAGGTGATCGAGGCGCGGCTGAAAAAGCTTGAGCCGCAGGCGGTGTCGCTGGATGGCAAGGATTTTCTGGCCGAGCCCGACGAGCGGCGCAGCCACGACCAGGCGATGGCCGCGCTGCGCGCCGGCGATTTCGACAAGGCCGCCGCCGCCCTGAATTCGTTCATCGGCCGCTATCCCGGCAGTGGCTTCGCCGAGTCGGCGCGGTTCTGGCTGGGCAATGCGCTGTACGGCAAGAAGGACTACAAGGAAGCGATCAACGCCTTCCGCGCCCTGGCCGCCAATTCGCCTGATCACCCGCGCGCCCCCGAGGCGCTGCTGGCCTTGGCCAATTGCCAGATCGAGATGAAGGACGGCAAGGGCGCGCGCAAGACGATCGACGAACTGGTCAAGGGTTATCCCAAGTCCGAGGCGGCGGCGGCTGGCAAAGAGCGCCTGGCGACGATCAAGGGCTGAACTGCCGCTGTCGGCGGCGCGGTCGACCTGATCCGCACGCCCGCAGCGAACATTCCGATGCCGAATTTCCAGTCGCCTGGCCGCCCCGCCACCCGTCGCAGCGGTCGGCACACGAGATTCGCCTGGCCGGTTGTGGCGGCCGAATGACCGACGAATGACCGACGAATGACCGACGCCGACATCCTCAGTTTGGGCCAGCGCGTGCTCTGGCTGGCGTTTGCCCTCGGCCTGGGCTTTGGCGCGATTGCCAGACGCAGCCATTTCTGCACCATGGGCGCGGTCGCCGACATCGTCCACATCGGCGACTGGTCGCGGATGCGGATGTGGGCACTGGCGGCGGGCGTGGCCGTGCTGGGCTTCAATACGCTGGTCGCGCTGGGGCTGCTCAAGGCCGCCGACACGATCTACGCCGCACCGACCCTGCTGTGGTTGTCGCATTTGCTCGGCGGGCTGATGTTCGGCGTCGGCATGGTGCTGGCCTCGGGCTGCGGCAGCCGCAACCTGGTCCGCCTGGGCGGCGGCAATCTGAAGTCGCTGCTGGTGCTGGGGGTGATGGCCGTGGCCGCCTTCGCCACCCTCAAAGGCCTGACCGCGGTCTGGCGCGTGGCCATGCTGGATGGCGTGCGTCTGCACCTGCCGGCCGGCCAAGACCTGCCCTCGCTCACCGCCGCTCTGGGCGGCAGCCTGGGGCAACGCGCGGCAGTCCTGGGCGGATTGATCGGCGCGACCCTGGTCGGGCTGGCGCTGTGGCGGCGTGCGCCGGGAACGCTGGCCGAGCTGCTGCTGGGCGGCGTTGGCATCGGTGGCCTGGTGCTGGCGCTGTGGTGGGTGTCGGGCCAGGTCGGCCATGTCGCCGAGCACCCGCAGACGCTGGAGCCGGCGTTCCTGGCGACCAACTCGCAGCGGATGGAGTCGTTCAGCTTTGTCGCGCCACCGGCCTATCTGCTCGACTGGCTGATGTTCTACAGCGACCGCAGCAAGCTGCTGACTTTGGGCATGGCGGCGGTGCTGGGCGTGGTCGCCGGCAGCTTTGGCGTCGCCCTGGTCGAACGCAGCTTTCGCTGGGAAGCCTTTGGCGGCGTCGAGGACATGGCCAACCACCTGGTCGGCGCGCTGCTGATGGGCGTGGGCGGTGTCAGCGCGTTGGGCTGCACGGTCGGCCAGGGGCTGAGCGGGCTGTCAACGCTGTCGCTGGGCAGCCTCATCACCGTGGCCGGATTGGTCGGCGGGGCGGTGCTGGGTCTGCGCTGGCAGGCCTGGCGGGTCGAGCGCCAGGCCTGATGCTCGCCCTGGATCTCGACGCCGATCTGGAACGCCGCTTCGGCGGCCTGCGCCGCTTGTACGGCGACGCGGGCTATGCCCGAATCCGCCAGGCGCGGATCGCGGTCGTCGGCTTGGGCGGGGTCGGCTCCTGGGCGGTCGAGGCCTTGGCCCGCAGCGGCGTGCGCAGCCTGGTGCTGGTCGATCTGGACCATGTCGCCGAGTCCAACATCAACCGCCAGGTCCAGGCCCTGGGCAGCACTCTGGGCATGGCCAAGACGCAGGCGCTGAGGCTGCGCATCGCCGACATCCACCCCGGCTGTGAGGTGCAGGTCGTCGAAGAATTTGCCGACGCCGGCAACTGGCCGGGGCTGCTGGGCGGCACGCCCGTGGACGCCTTGATCGACGCCTGCGACCAGGGCCACGCCAAACGCGCCCTGGCCAACTGGTCGCTGGCCGGCGGTGTGCCCGCGGTCTGTGTCGGCGCCGCCGGCGGCAAGCGCCAGGCGCAGCGGGTCGAAGTGGCTGACCTGGCCGAAGTCAGCCATGACCCGCTGCTGGCGGCGCTGCGCCAACGCCTGCGCCGCGACGCCGTCGTCAGGCCAGGCGGGGCCAAGCGCAGCGCCGCCAAGCTGGGCCTGCGCTGCGTGTTCTCGCGCGAACCGGTGGCCTTGCCTGGCCCGGAGCGCCTGCTGCCGGCCACGCCCGGCGGGCCGGTCCCGGCCACTGACGGCAGCCTGAACTGCCATGGTTACGGTTCCAGCGTCAGCGTCACCGCCACCTTCGGCATGGTCGCTGCCGGCGAGGCCCTGAACCTGCTGATCGGCAGCGCAGCAGACACTGCGCCGGCAGGTCGGCCCGGCCGTTGACGGGGCTTGGGCGTGGTTCGCCATGCTAGAATCTATGGCTCTGCGCGGTTCAGGGGTCCGATGCTCGGCTCCGACCAAGGGGTCGTTAGCTCAGTCGGTAGAGCAGCGGACTTTTAATCCGTTGGTCGCGTGTTCGAGTCACGCACGACCCACCATTCACAGGCGCAAGCCTGCGGGTAGCAGGGCAGCAGGTTGATATTGGTTTATTTGGGGCTCTTAGCTCAGCTGGTAGAGCAGCGGACTCTTAATCCGTTGGTCGGGAGTTCGAATCTCCCAGGGCCTACCAAAAATTTGGCATTGAAGATCAACGGCCTGGCGGCGACGCTGGGCCGTTTTGCTTGGTGCGCCCGGCACGGGCGCACTCTTGCGGGTGCAAGTCCCGCCGTAAGTTGATCACAGCGAACGAAGCGAAGCGCGACTGCGTGAGGGTGACCGCGCGTTGGGAGGAAGCGCGGAGCGAAGCTGCGAGCCGATGAACAAGAACCGGATAGAAGGCGCTGCCAAGCAGGGCTAGCGGGCAAGCAACCGCGAAGCTCTTGTGATCAAGGCGAGGCGGCGTAGATCCGGCGGTTGTGCGGCGAAGGAGTGCTGAGGTTGGCGCTATGCGGCTGCGGTCTTCAGTGTTGGCGGATCCTGTTCCCGACAGGTCCTGTGCGCAAACGTCGGGGCATTGCTTTCAATTCGGCGGCCACCCGTCAACACCGGACATCAGCTCGCTAAGTTCCTCGGCTTCGCCCCGTGGCACACCCATGCGCGCATTCCGACGAGCCGATATGACCAACTGTTGAACTCGGTCCACGGGCCATGAAGCCCGCTTGCCGGCCGTGACCAGCAGCCTCAGCGTGCTGCAGAAGGTGATGTTCGGATAGGCCCGCGCGACTACGGTACGAGCCTTGTTCTCGTCTAGAACGATAGGGTGGCCCCGGCTCGTCAAAGCGATGGCCGCGCTTTCGCCGCTGTCGAGCCGCGAAGTGATGGACCCCTGAACCAACGACAGGTAGGTCTCATACTCGGCGCCGGTCATGCGCTCCATACTTAGCATGCCAAGTCGGCGGAGTTCATCCAAAACTGGCCCGTGGTTTTGGCCAGGCACCGGGTGGCGTTGCACCTCATTCAACGTTCTCTGCTCCACGAGACATACGCAGCCGAGGGCTCGTACAACGCCTTGAATATCACCGCATCCAAGGAGGTTGATGATCGCGCTTGCGTCGAGAACAATCGGGCCGCGCGGGAGGTGGTCAAAGAGCAAGCTCAAGCGCTTCCTCCTTGCCATCGCCAAGCCCACCCTCCAATGCCTTTCGGACGGTCACCAAGTCCAATTCCAGCATCGATGCGAGTTGCTGCTCAGAAAGTAGTTCACGCTGATAGGCGATGCTGGCCAGCAGCAAGGTTCGCGGCGTGAAGGGCGGCGCTTCTTCTGCGGTTTGCATTTCATCGACGACGCGTTCGCGGTGCTTCAGCCCCACACGATTCGTGCGCAGTTGCTCGTACGTTCCCTGCTTCAATATCCCGAGTCGTACCATGCGCCGCGTCATCGCCTCGATGGACACGTTGAAGAAGACGGCCATCATCAGCAGTTGACGCACCGAGAACCCGCCGAACATCCGCTGCAGTTCGTCCGCCTTCTTGCGCACGGCGGATGCTGGCGTGAGTAGGGCGATACCGAACAGATCAAAGAATCGCTCTTCGCGGTCAACTGGCTCAGCTTCTGCGAACAAGATGGACAACCCGAGTTTGCGGACGAGCAGGTGGCCGATCTCATGGCCCGCCGTGAGTCGCCTTCGATACAGTGGGTGAAGTGAGTTCAAGAGAACAAAGCCGCCGACGGCGGCGTCGAAAGCAACAGCTCCGCTGACTTTGGAGGGCAACGGCCGCTCGAACACTCGCAGGCCGAGTTCGAACTCCATCAACGCGGTCAGGTCTTGGATAGGGCCAAGTCCGATACCCAGCCTCGTCCTCAGAGCAAGTGCCGCGTCTTCAGCTTGTTGTTGGATGGACCCCGTCCTGGAAATGCTTACGTCTGGAAGGTCGAGTTTTTGGGGACGCTGACCAACCAGAGCTTCGAGTTGGATAGCCGAGGCAGCCAGTCGATGAAGCTTCGCAGCAACCTCTACCTCATCGCTCGCGAGATCGCTTTGCGCGCTCATGCGAAAGTCAACTTCCATCTGCACCTCAGGGCGCTCCTGATCGAGCAGCTCGCTCTCAGGGCAGTCGTACAGCTCGGCCAACGCCCTGAGTTCGTCGGCCCCGACTGCACGCTTGCCGGCTTCGATTGCAACGATGGTGGTGCGGGCGACGCCCAACGCCGTAGCTGCGGCTTCCTGCGTCAGGCGCCTAAGCGTGCGAGCGGCCTTAAGGCGACCTCCCAGTATTTCGGGTCTGATGGTGATGGCCATTTCATCCCCTCGCCAGTTGAGTGACCCACGAGGACTGTCCGCATTGCTGGAGAAACGCGTTCCATTCGGATCGGTGCTGCTTTAGTAGCGCGAACATGTCGTCCTTGACCTCTTGAATTGAGCGTGCCTGATAGCGTGCCAACCCATCAATTTCCGCCCAAACGCGCGCAGCTGCCGGCGTATCTGCCAAGTCTGCAAGGCGCTGCATGCTTCTGGCGCTGTTGAGTGCAACATCGCGGTAAGCCGCAATTTCTCGTGGCAAGTCGCCATCGCCGAAAGTACCGTCGATGGTCGACGCCCTGAGGTCGGTAGCGCGGTAGCGAGTGCTGTCCGCCAGCCCGGCGGCGTGCACCGAAAGTCGTCTAAGAAGGCAGTTGCCGCATACGCCACAGTGAACTTTTCGGCCACCGTCGTGCGCGTGTCGAGAGTCGTAGGAGCAGGAGGGGTGAGCTAGCAACCATTCATTGCTGTTGGGCCGCACCTTTGCAAGGCGAGCGAGCACCTGGCCTTTCGTCAAGAAGAGACCGGGGTGTTCGAAGTTGACTTCGCGTCCGGTCAGTGCATGCACAAACCTCGCGAGCCGAGACGTGAAGCCAGGATGGCAGCTGCGGTGCGGCGCTTCGTTGCCCAGGGGTACCAATGACCCGCCGAGGCTACCCTGGCCGTTCTCCGGCACCAAGACGCGGCTCGTGTCGGACATGGCTGCACCGTAGGCAGCCATCATGTCGTAAATGAATGGGCGAGTCCGAAAGCTCGGTTCGGCATGATGGGGCTCATCGACCTGCGAGGAGACCGGAACGGCCCGAGCGCGACCTCCTCGCCCAAGCGATCGCCAGCTTGCAGACCGCCGATTCGCATTGATGTTTACATGAACAATCTCCAGCTTCTCGCGCCGACTGGCAGTCAAGAGTTCGCTTTGCGCGTACGAGTCGAGGCCGTGACTGAAAGGTACAAAGACTCTGGGTACATCAGGTGACGAGACAAGATGGACTTGGCCTGCGGGCGCTGGGTTGCGCCTTCGTTTGACGAATCGAAACGACCATTGATCGCCCGTCAAGTACTGCAGGCAATCCTCCAAGCTGTTGGTGACCGTTTGCGTTCGCCAAGTGCTCAATTCGTAGACCGGTAGCTCGATCTCAAGGGTACGTTCCCACGCGCGACTGTGGTGCCGAACGAATCCTCGGTCGGCAAGCCGGACCGCGCCCAAGAGAGACGCGATGTCATGGGAAATGCCGGTCGGTGCGCTGAAGCAATACTCGTGGAGATGCTTGGTTTCGAAGGAAGTGCGGGCGTCAAGTCTTCGAACAAGGTTTCCGGGCTCCGAGCAAGGCTCGCTGCTCTCCGACAGGACCAAGGTGCCGGCCACAACGAGTCTTTCCGCTGCGGTCATCACAGTGATACCGACAATGGAAGATCGAGTGCGGCGTCAACCGAGAGTTTGACCTTTCGCCCGCGTCGCGGTGGGTCGCGGAGGAGGTCGCAACTTGGTAGCTCGCCGTGCAATCGGCGTCGTACCAGGGCCGACTGGTGCGCATCGAACTGGCTGGCCACGCGCGACGACACCAGCTCTACGCAGTCCTCTCCGAAGACGCGCAACGCCGTTCCGACCACAAGATTCCTGAAATCGGATGGCACGCGATCTTCCCGCGCCAGGAGCCCCAAAGCGATTTCGCACGTAGAGCGCTCCCGGGGGTTGGGGCAGGTCGCCATCAGCGACTTCAACTCTTCTCGCACTTTGTCTTGGGCGAAGAAATCGCAGCTACCCAAATCCAGCGCTCGCTCGAAAGCTTCGCCCCAAGGCGACATGAGCCAGCCAGCATCCCTGCGAATCGCCAGCGTGAGAGCGTCTCGGAGGTCTTGCTGGCTCGCGCCGGCACACGCTAGTCGCAGCACTTTTGCCCATTGGGTACGAGGTGGAACCGACTTGTGCAGGTCATCGCGCATTTGGAAGCCTCCTGACGATGTCATGGATATTGCATCAAATCATGTGACATTGTCAACTCCTTGATTTCATCGTGTCTGACAATGTCGTTCCGGTTGCGCCTGCGGCCACGTTCTTTGGTCATCTGACAGGCCGCAAATCGCTGCAACTAAAGCGACAATCGACGCCGAATATGCATCAATCCTTGCCCTCCCTGCTGTTCCCTGAGTACCGGCGCCGCGTGCTCGGGCTCCTGCTGCTTCGGCCCGATGAGGCCCTGCATGGGCGTGAAATCGCGCGTCGGACAGGCTTGGCCGCAGGCACCATCACTCGCGAGCTGACGAGGCTCGCGGAAGTCGGCTTGCTCAAACGCGAGAAGCGCGGAAACCAGCAGCTGTACAGCGCCGACACTGGCGGGCCAATCTTCGCGGAACTGGCCAGCATCCTGCGCAAGACCTCCGGCATGGCCGACGTGCTCGTTCAAGCGCTCGCGCCGGCAGCTCCTAAACTTCGTCTTGCATTCGTATTCGGCTCGGTCGCACAGGGACGCGAAACCGCTGGCAGCGACATCGACCTCATGCTGATTGGCGACATCAGCTTCCGAGAGGTTGTGGAGCTTCTCTTTCCCGTTCAAGCGACCCTTGGTCGCGAGCTGAATCCGAAGGTGTACTCGGCCATCGAGTTTTCTTCAAAGGCGTCGGTGGAGCCGTTTCTCGCCGACGTGCTGGCCAAGCCAAAAATATTCTTGATCGGGAACGCCCATGACCTTGAAGAACTTGCTGGGCATCAGCCTTGATGCCGTTGTGCGACAGCGAAATCAGTCAACTCAGGTCACTTGTAGTCGACTGAAAAGACTAGCAAATTCAATAGCTTACGATTCCTCGCCAGTCCACCGCAGGCACTGATTTTTGACTCTTAATCCGTTGGTCGGGAGTTCGAATCTCCCAGGGCCTACCAAAACTTCCCGTCAGAGGCCTGAGCTGCCGGCAGGGGCTGTGGCCCGGCAATCGTCTTTTGGCGCCGATTTGCGCTGTCGCTGTCCAGTCGCCTTCAGGCCGCCCGCTGAAACCTGACACAGGCCATCCTGCGGGCTCGGGCGATGGCGTAACGGCCGAGCCGGTGCTGCCGCGCATAGACCACCAGTGGCCCGTGGCCAGCGGCTGGTCCGGGGCGGCCTTGATCGGCATTACCGGCAGGCTGGGCCGGGCCTTGGCTGGGGACGAGTTGGCCATGCTATGGTCTTGGCCAACAGCGCCATACCACCCCCATGTCGACCACCTCAACCCTCTACGAACTGCGCCAGGGCGCCGCCTGGATCACCCTCAACCGGCCCGACAACCGCAACGCCCTGTCGGCGGTGCTGGTCAATGAACTGGTCGCCCATGTCGACGTCGCCTGCGCCGATCCGGCGGTGCGCTGCATCGTCATCACCGGCGCCGGCAGTGCGTTTTGCGCCGGCGCCGATTTGAAGAATCCACCCGGCTCGGTAGGCGCCGACGGCCGGCCGGCGGCGTCGATGGCGGACTTGTTCCAGCGCCTGCAAGGCGCCGCGAAACCGGTGCTGGCCGCCGTCAACGGTGCGGCCTTTGCGGGCGGCCTGGGGCTGATAGGCGCGGCCGACATCGTGGTCGTGGCCGACGACGCCAGCTTGAGTTTCTCGGAGGTCAGGATAGGCGTGATCCCGGCCATCATCTCGGTGGTCTGCCTGCCCAAGCTGGGGGTCCACCACGGCATGAAGCTGTTCCTGACCGGCGAGCGCTTCTCCGCCGCCCGTGCGGTCGAGGTCGGGCTGGCGCACCGCGCCGTGCCGCTGGCGCAGTTGCAGGCGGCGGTGCAGGAGGAGGTCGACGCGATCTGCCTGGGCGGGCCGATGGCGGTGGCCGAGATCAAGAAGCTGGTCTACCGCATCCAGGCCCTGCCGCGTGAGCAGGCCTTCACCGAGGCGGCGCAATGGAGCCTGCGCATGTTCCGCTCGGACGAGGCCGCTGAGGGCATGGCCGCGTTCCGCGAGAAGCGGCCGCCGTCCTGGGTTGGCAAGGCCTGAATGTCGGCCCAGCACTTGCCACCGGCGCAGCCCGTGAACGGGCTCGATGAATTTCGCCGCGAGGTCGCCGATTGGCTGACGGCGCAGCGGCCGGCAGAACCCGACTTTCTGCTGCCCGAATCATTCATGGAAGTCGGCAGCGACGCCCAGTTCAACTACCTGCGCGACTGGCAGCGCCAGATATATGCCGCCGGCTACCTCGGCATGGCCTGGCCACGGGCCTATGGCGGTGGCGGCCGGGCGCCGGTCTACCAAGATATTGCCAACGCCGAGATGGCGCGCCTGAAGGTGCCGTTCGTGCCCAACACGATTGGCCTGAGCTGGGCCGGGCCGCTGATTCTGGCGATCGGCAACGAGGCGCAGAAGCAGCGCTATATACCCGGCATCCTGAGCGGCGACGATATCTGGTGCCAGGGTTTCTCCGAGCCCGACCAGGGCTCGGATCTGGCCAATGCCCAAACCCGGGCGGTGCGCGACGGCGACGAATATGTGATCAACGGCGCCAAGATCTGGACCAGCCTTGGCAGTTATGCCAAATACATGATCCTGCTGGCCCGCACCAATCCCCTGGAAAAGCGTTATGCCGGGCTGTCGTATTTTCTGATCCCGATGCAGGCCGCCGGCATCAGCACCCGGCCGATCCGCAAACTCACCGGCGAATACGGTTTCACCCAGACCTTCTTCGACAACGCCCGGGTGCCGGCCGATTGCCTGATCGGGCGCGAGGGCGAAGGCTGGCAGATCGCGATGCAGACGCTGACCTTCGAGCGCGGCGTCAGCGGCGGCCAGGCCGGCGGCATCAACCGCATGCAACTGGGCATTGACGACGTGGTCGAGTTGGCCAGGCGCTCGCGCCGCGATGGCCGGCCGGCCCTGCAAGACCCCGGCGTGCGCGAGCAACTGGTGCGGCTGCAGATCGAGGCCCAGGGCGACCGGCTCTGCGCCGCCCGCAGCGCCATCCCGGCGCTGTGCAGCGAGCGGCCGATGGCGCTGGGCCTGTCGTCGAAATTGCGCGTCACCGAGCATGCGCGGCGGCTGATGCATTTCGCGGTCTCTTTGCAGGGCGCCAACGCCGCCCGCTGGGTCGGCGACGCGGCGGCGGTGGACGGCGGCAAATGGCAGCGCGGCTACTTCAACAGCTTCTCGGCCACGATAGGCGGCGGGCCGAGTCAGATCCAGGCCAACATCGTCGGCGAGCGGGTGCTCGGCCTGCCCAAGGATTGAGCATGCTCGGCACCGAGATCCATTACAGCGACGAGCAGGCGATGCTGGCCGACAGCGCGCTGGCGTTCTGCCGCGAGCATTCGCCGACCCAGGCGGTGCGCCGGCAACTGCTGAGCGAGTCAGGGTTTGATGCCGAGCTCTGGTCCGCGATGGTCGCGCTGGGTTGGCTGGGCATGGCCATCCCCGAGGCCCTGGGTGGCAGCGGCCTGACGCTGGCCGAGGCGGCCGTGATCGCCGAGCCCATGGGCCGGCACTTGCTGGCCACGCCGTTCGCCAGCACCCAACTGGCGACGCAGGGCCTGTTGGCCGGTGCCAGCCAGGCCCAGCAGACCGTCTGGCTGCCGCGCATCTGCCAAGGCCTGGTGGCCAGCGTGGCGCTGTTCGAGGCCGATGGCGATTGGGACTTGACGGTGCTGGGCTGCCGCGCGCAGCGCTCGGCCGACGGCTGGGTGCTGCAGGGCCGCAAGACCCTGGTGGCCGATGCCGGGGTGGCGGCGTTGTTGCTGGTCTCGGTCGCGCTCGACGGTGCCCCGGCGATTGCGCTTGTTGCCACCGCCAACCTGCCGCCCGGGGCTCTGCAGCGCGAGACCGTGATCGACGAGACCCGGCGCAGCTTCGACCTGAAGCTGGACGGCCTGTGCCTGCCGGCCGAGGCCTTCATCCGTGGCGCCCCCGCAATCGCCGCCTTGAATGCGATCCGCAACGGCGCCTGGCTGCTGGCCTCGGCCGAGGCTGCGGGCGGGATTGCCGGCGTGCTTGACGTGGTGCTCGAGTACCTCAACACCCGCGTCGCCTTCGGCCGCAAGATCGGCAGTTACCAGGCCTTGAAGCACACCTGCGCCGACATCCTGATTGGCCTGGAGCGCTCGCGCTCGCATGTCGCCCATGCCGCCACCTTGATCGCCAGCGGCCGCGACGCCGAAGTCGCGCTGCGCATGGCCAAGGCCGAGTCGGGCGACAGCTTCTGTTTCGCCGGTGACCGGGCGGTGCAGTTCCACGGCGGCTTTGGCTTCACCTACGACTGTGACGCCCAGCTCTACCTGCGCCGCGCGCTCTGGCTGCAGGCCTGGTTCGGAGACGCCACCCACCAGCGCCAGCGCCTGGCCGACGCGCTCTGGCCACTGCCCCAGGCCGGCCTGGCCACGGCCTGAGGTGGCAGCGTCGCCGAGGCGGCACCGCTGCGGCCGGGCTGCCACTAGGATGCCGGCTGCCCCACCCCGTTTGCAGCCCCGATGACCGGCACCGACCGCTACCCGCATATCTTTTCGCCGCTGGATCTGGGCTTTGTCCGGATCAAGAACCGCATCCTGATGGGCTCGATGCACACCGGGCTGGAGGAGGCTGAAGGCGGCTTCGAGCGCATGGCCGCCTACTACGCCGAGCGGGCGCGCGGCGGTGTGGGCATGATCATCACCGGCGGCTTCTTTCCCAACCGCGAGGCCGGCTACGGCAGCAAGCTGGGCAACGAAGACGATGCCGCTCAGCACCGGTTGATCACGGCGGCGGTCCACGGCGCCGACGCCGAGGTCAAGATCTGTCTGCAGATCCTGCACACCGGCGCACTGGCCGGCACCGACCAGTGCGTGGCGCCGTCGGCGGTCAAATCACGGATCGGCCGCTTCACCCCGAACGCGCTCGACGAGGCCGGGATCGAGAAGCAGATCGCCGACTTCGTCCAGTGCGCCCGCATGGCCCAGTTGGCCGGCTACGACGGGGTCGAGATCATCGGCTCGGCCGGCTACCTGATCAGCACCTTCTTGGTCGAGAAGACCAACCTGCGCACCGACCAATGGGGCGGCTCCTGGCCCAACCGGATGCGCTTTGCGCTTGAGGTGGTGCGGCGGGTGCGGGCGGCGGTCGGCGAGCGCTTCATGCTGATCTTTCGCATCGCCGCGATGGACATGCTCGACGGCGGCCTGGCCTGGGACGAAATCGTGTCGCTGGCCCAGGCGGTCGAGTCTGCCGGGGCGAACATCATCAGCACCCATTTCTGCTGGCACGAGGCGCCGGTGCCGACCATCGCCACGATGGTGCCGCGGGCGGCCTTTGCCCAAGTCAGCGGCCGGCTGCGGCGCGAGTTGGGGATTCCGGTCATCACCAGCAACCGCATCAACATGCCGGCGGTGGCCGAGGAGGTGCTGGCCCGTGGCGACGCCGACCTGGTGTCCATGGCCCGGCCGATGCTGGCCGACCCGGAGCTGGTCAACAAGGCCGCCCAGGGCCGCGAGGACGAGATCAACACCT
Source organism: Burkholderiales bacterium (assembly GCA_025350145.1). GTDB lineage: Bacteria > Pseudomonadota > Gammaproteobacteria > Burkholderiales > Burkholderiaceae_C > Pseudaquabacterium. The sequence continues at coordinate 35,489 of JANXYH010000146.1, forward strand.
GCATCGCCTGCAACCAGGCCTGCTTAGACCACACCTTTGGCGGGCGCCAGCAGGTCAGTTGTTTGGTCAACCCGCGGGCCTGCAACGAGACCCGGCTGAACTACCTGCCCACGCCTGAGCCCAAGCGTATCGCGGTGGTCGGCGCCGGCCCGGCCGGGCTGGCCTACGCCACGGTGGCGGCGCAGCGCGGCCACCGCGTCACCTTGATCGACGCGGCGGCCGAGATCGGCGGCCAGTTCAACTTGGCCAAGCGCATCCCCGGCAAGGAAGAGTTCCACGAGACCCTGCGCTACTACCGCCGCATGATCGCGCTGCACGGCATCGCGCTGCGCCTGAACACCCGTGCCGACGCTACCGCGCTGCAGGCCGAGGGCTTTGACGAGGTCGTGGTTGCCACCGGCATCGCGCCGCGCCTGCCGGCCTTGGCCGGCATAAGCCACCCCAAGGTCGTGCCCTACATCGACGCCATCCTCGGCCGCAGGCCGATAGGCGCCAAGGTGGCGATCATGGGCGCCGGTGGCATAGGCTTCGATGTCGCCGAACTGATCAGCCACAGCGGCGCCTCGGGCGCGCTCGACGTGGCGGTGTTCGCGCGCGAATGGGGCATCGATTTTCAGAACCACCCGCGCGGCGGCGTGACCGGCGTGCTGCCACAGACCGCCAAGGCCGAGCGCGAGATCTGGTTGATGCAGCGCAAGGCCGACGCCCTGGGCAAGACCCTGGGCCGCACCACCGGCTGGACCCACCGCCTGACGCTGGGCCGGCGCGGCGTGCACATGGTCGCGGGGGTGGACTACCTGGCGGTAGACGACGCCGGCCTGCACACCCTGGTCGACGGCCAGCCGCGGCTGTTCGCGGTCGATACCGTGATCGTCTGTGCCGGGCAAACGCCCTTGCGCAGGCTGTACGATGATTTGTTGGCGCTGGGCGTCAAGGCCAGCTTGGTCGGCGGCGCCTTCGAGGCGGCCGAACTCGACGCCAAGCGGGCCATCGACCAGGCCAGCCGCCTCGCCGCCGAGGTCTGAGAGGCTGAGAGGCAATCCCATGCACCCGCGTAAGCCCCGAATTCAAGCCCAGCGCAAAGCGCAGACGGGTTGGTGGACCCATCGAGCATTGCAACGCCGAGTGGGTTTGAATTCGGGGCTTACCCAAAGGGCCGGGG
>JANXYH010000137.1 GCA_025350145.1 Burkholderiales bacterium
CTGGCTGCGGCCGGCGCTGCGCGCCTTGACTTCCGTTGCACGGAAGTCAGCCTGCGCCGGAACCCCGCGATGGCGCCTGGCGGCGCCCCGCCGCGCTTACGCGCGGCCCCCGATCAATTGTTTTCTGACAATTGATCGAGGATCGCGGGGTTCTCCAAGGTGCTGATGTCCTGGGTGATGGGTTCGCCTTTGGCGATCGAGCGCAGCAGCCGGCGCATGATCTTGCCGGAGCGGGTCTTGGGCAGGTTGTCGCCGAAGCGGATGTCTTTGGGTTTGGCGATCGGGCCGATTTCCTTGCCGACATGGTCGCGCAACAGTTTGGCGATCTGCTTGGCTTCGTCGCCGACCGGGCGGGCGCGTTTGAGCACGACAAAGGCGCAGACCGCTTCGCCGGTGGTGTCGTCGGGCCGGCCGACGACCGCCGCTTCGGCGACCAGTTCGGTGTGGCTGACCAGGGCCGACTCGATCTCCATCGTGCCCATGCGGTGGCCGCTGACATTGAGCACGTCGTCGATCCGGCCGGTGATGGTGAAGTAGCCGGTGGCCGCGTCGCGGATCGCACCGTCGCCGGCGAGGTAGTACTTGCCCTTGAAGTCGTCCGGGTAGTAGCTCTTGCGAAAGCGCTCCGGATCGCCCCAGATGGTGCGAATCATGCTGGGCCAGGGCTGCTTGACGACCAAGATGCCGCCCTGGCCCCAGGGCACGTCCTTGCCGGTCTCGTCGACCACGGCGGCGTCAATGCCGGGGAATGGCAGGGTGCAGGAGCCCGGCACCAAGGGCGTCGCGCCGGGCAGCGGGGTGATCATGTGGCCGCCGGTCTCGGTCTGCCAGAAGGTGTCGACGATCGGGCAGCGGCCGCCGCCGACATGCCGGTGGTACCAGACCCAGGCGGCCGGGTTGATCGGCTCGCCGACCGAGCCCAGGATGCGCAGGCTGGACAGGTCATAGCGGTCCGGGTGAACGGCGGCATTGCCCTCGGCCAGCTTGATCAGCGAGCGGATCGCCGTCGGCGCGGTGTAGAAGATGCTGACCTTGTGGTCCTCGATCATCTTCCAGAATCGGCCGGCGTCGGGGTAGGTCGGCACGCCCTCGAACACGATCTCGGTGCCGCCCAGCGCCAGAGGGCCATAGGCGATGTAGGTGTGGCCGGTGACCCAGCCGATGTCGGCGGTGCACCAGAAGACATCGTCAGGCTGCAAATCGAAGGTCCATTTCGTGGTCAGCGCGGCGTGCAGCAAGTAGCCGCCGGTCGAGTGCTGCACGCCCTTGGGCTTGCCGGTCGAGCCACTGGTGTAGAGCAGGAACAGCGGGTGCTCGGCGCTGACCCATTCCGGCTCGCAGGCATCGGACTGCTGGGCGGCGATCTCCGCCAGCCAAAGGTCGCGGCCGGCCTGCATCGGCAGCGGATTGCCGCTGCGCCGCGCCACCAGCACATGGCCGACCGACTCGCAGCCGCCCAGGGCGATGGCCTCATCGACGATCGCCTTGAGCGGCAGGAACTTGCCGCCGCGGACCTGCTGGTCGGCGGTGATGACGAGCTTGGCGCCGGTGTCGTTGATGCGGTCGCGCAGGCTTTGGGCTGAGAAGCCGCCGAACACCACCGAGTGGATCGCCCCGATGCGGGCGCAGGCCTGCATCGCCGCGACGCCGTCTACCGACATCGAGATGTAGATGATGACCCGGTCGCCCTTGGCCACGCCCAGGCCCTTCATCGCGTTGGCGATGCGGCAGGTCCTGGCCAGCAGCTCGCGGTAGCTGACGCGCGAGACCTCGCCACCGTCGGCTTCAAAGATCAACGCGGTCTTGTCGCCCAGGCCACGCTCGATGTTGCGGTCCAGGCAGTTGTATGAGGCGTTGAGGGTGCCGTCGGCAAACCAGCGGAAGAACGGCGCCGAACTGGCGTCCAGCGACTGGGTGAACGGCGTCTTCCAGCTCAGCAGTTCGCGTGCCTGGCGCGCCCAGAAGCCGGGGTTGTCGTCGGCCGCCTCCTTGGCCAGCGCCTCGTAGCCAGCCATGCCGCTGACCGTGGCGCGGGCGACGGTTTCGGCAGACGGCTGATAGACGGCGTGCTCGGGCGTGGCTTGCGCTGTGCTCATGGTGAATGTCTCCGATGCGGGTGGTGGGTGCCGGGCCAACGCGGCGCGGCCGAAGGTTAGGCAGGCGCTCTTACGAAGCCCTTACTGTGCGCCAGAGTTTGCCGCTGGCAGCGACAACCAGCGCTGCGCCAGGCGTACCCAGTAGCTGGCGCCCAGCGGGATCAGCGCATCGTTGAAATCGTAGCTGGGGTTGTGCAGCATGCAAGGGCCCATGCCATGGCCGCTCTGGCGATGCTCGCCCTGCCCATTGCCGATGAAGGCGTAGCAGCCCGGCTTGGCGCACAGCATGTAGGCAAAGTCCTCGGACGGCATGGCCGGCTCCTGCCGCAGGGCCAGCGCCGGGCCGACCAATTCGGCGATGACCTGGGCCGCGACTTGCGACTCTCTGAGGTGGTTGACCACCGCCGGCGCGCGGCGCTGGAAGTCGATCTCGCCAACCGCGCCATGGGCGGCGCACAACTGCTGCACCAGCACGCGCATGCGCTGCTCGATCAGGTCGGTCAAGGCATCGTCGAAGGTGCGCACCGTGCCCTGGATGGTGCAGCACTCGGGCAGCACCTTGCCGGCCTCGCCGGCGTGGACCATCGTCACCGACAGCACCGCCTGGTCGATAGGCTTGAGGTTGCGGCTGATGACGGTCTGCAGCGCCGGCACCAGCAGGCTGGCGACGACAACCGGGTCCACCGCCAGATGCGGCTGCGCGGCATGCCCGCCCACGCCGGCTATGGTGATGCAGAAGGTGCTGGCCGCCGCCATCACCGGTCCGGCGCTGGCCGCCAGGCTGCCCTGCGGGTAGCCCGGCCAGTTGTGCAGGCCGAACACGGCCTCGACCGGAAAGCGCTCGAACAGGCCCTCGGCCAGCATCCGTTGGGCGCCGCCGCGGCCTTCTTCGGCCGGCTGGAAGATCAGCACCACCGTGCCGTCGAAGTCGCGGCTGCGCGCCAGTTGCCGGGCCGCTGCCAGCAGCATCGCGGTGTGGCCGTCGTGCCCGCAGGCGTGCATCGTGCCGGGGTGGCGGCTGGCATGGGCGAATTGGTTCAGCTCCTGCACCGGCAGCGCGTCCATGTCGGCGCGCAGGCCGACGCTGCGGCCGCAGGCGCCGCCATCGCGGCCCCTGACCAGGCCGACCACGCCGGTCCGGCCAATGCCACGGTGCACCTCGACACCCCATTCGGCCAGGCGCTGGGCGACCAGCGCCGCAGTCCGCGTTTCCTCGAAACCGAGTTCGGGATGGGCGTGCAGGTCGCGCCGCAGCAGCGCCATCTCGGCGCTGGCCTGGACGATCTCCGGCACCAGCCCGGTCGCGCCGGCCAAGCCCGTCACGGCTGGCTGCGGGCCAGCGCCTGTGCCATGTCGGCGATCAGGTCGTCGACATGCTCGATGCCGACCGACAGGCGCAACAGGTTGGGCGCGGCTGGCGTGCCCGGGCCTTCGACGCTGGCCCGGTGCTCGATCAGGCTCTCGACGCCACCCAGCGAGGTGGCGCGCTTCCAGATGCCGGTGTGCGCGGCCACGCCGATCGCCGCCGCTTCGCCGCCGCGCACGCACAGCGAGAGCATGGCGCCGAAGCCGCCTTGCATCTGCGCCGCCGCCACCGCCCGGCCGGGCGCGCCGGGCAGGCCCGGGTACAGCACCCGTTCGACCAGCGGGTGCCCGGCAAAGTGCTCAGCGATGGCCTGTGCCGACCGGGTTGCCGCGGCCACGCGCAGGTGCAGCGTGCGCATGCCGCGCAGCAGCAGCCAGGACTCGAACGAGCCCAGGGTCGCACCGATCTGGGCGCGGACCTTGCGCACGCGCTGCCAGTGCGGGTTGTCCTGGCGCGTGACCAGGGCGCCGGCGATCAGGTCGGAATGGCCACCCAGGTACTTGGTGGCGGCGTGCATCACGATGTCAGCACCCAGCGCCAGCGGCTGGCTCAGCACCGGCGTGGCCACCGTCGAATCGACCGCGAACAGCGCCCCGGCCTGGTGGGCAATCGCGGCGGTGGCGGCGATGTCGGTGATGGTCCAGAGCGGGTTGGCCGGGGTCTCGGCCCAGACCAGCTTGGTCTTGCCCGGGCGCACCGCCGCCCGCACCGCGTCGGGGTCGGACATGTCGACCAACTCGACCTGCAGGCCCCAGTGGCTGGCGAAAGTCATCAACCAGTTGCGCAGCGCCCAGTACATCACCTTGGGCGCCAGCACATGGTCACCCGGGGCCAGCGCCAGAAACACCGCCGTGGCTGCGGCCATGCCCGAGGCGAAGAGCAGTGCCTGCTGGCCCTGCTCAAGGGCGCAGAGCAGGGCCTCGGCCTGGTCGAACGCCGGGTTGTTGTCGCGGGCATAGACCCGGCCGCTGCGGTACTGGTTGTCCGCGTCGCGCAGGTAGGTCGACGAGACATGAACGGGCGGCGTGATCGCGCCGGTCTGTGGATCGGTCCAGCCCAGCGCCTGCGCGGCCAGGGTCTGCGGGTGGGTGGTTTTGGGGTCCATGGCGAGGCGAGATGTCAGGGTGAGTGGCAGCGGGCGCGGGAGCGGGAGCGGCAACGGTGCGGATCATCTTGCCCGAGTTTGCCGTCGCCGCTGCGGCGGCGCCGGCAGGCGCGATTGCCCGGATCGGCTGGCTCAGCTTGCCGGATTGCGGTTGTAGGCGCCGACCATCATCGTCGTGTCCTCCTGCGCGGCCAGGCTGGGGTCACTCTCCAGGTCGGCCACCAGTTGCAGCGTCAGCACTCCGGACAGGCCGACCAGCGTGCCGCCGCGCACCCGCACCTCGACGTCACGCTGCACCGCCGTGCCGTCAACGGTGGTGGGGTTGTCCGACAAGGTGCGCAACTGCAGGCCGTCGGCCAGGCGGCGCAGCTCGAAATGCCAGCGGCTGATCTGCCGGGTGAGGGCCGGGTTGGGGTGGGCCAGCACCACGTCGTTGGCGCGCTGGGCCTGGTGTTCGGCCAGGCGACCGAAGCTGACGATGTCCTGGTGCGGCAGGTTCAGCACCTCACCGGTCTCGACGATCCGCAGCCGCCGCGGGAAGCTTTGCCGGTCGCGCCAGTCCAGCGCCAGGGCGTCGACCGGGCCATCGAGGCCGCGCAAGGTCAAGGAACCCAAGGGGCGGCAGTGCAGACGGCTGGGCAGGCGCAGTTCCTGGAACAACTGGCGGGTCAGCCGCACCTCGCCGGGATCGGCGCTGGCGGCGAGTCGGGCGCAGAGGTTGACGGCGTCGCCGCTGACCGTCTTCCCGTCGGTCAGGACCGAGCCGTAATGCAGGCCGATGCGGGTCGTCAACTGGTGCTTGCGGCCGCGTTCGGCATTGGCCTGGGCGACCGACTTTTCAAACGCAATCAGGCCGCTGACCGCTGCGTCGGCCGCGCCAAAGGCACAGAACGCGCCATCGCCGGCGGTGTCGACGATGCGCCCATCGGCCGCCTCCACGCAGGGCCCGAGCAGGTCCAGGTGCAACTGCTGCAATTGCCGGCCGGCGGCGTCGCCCCACTGCGCAAAGTAGGCGGTAGAGCCGACGATGTCGGTGAACATCAACACCAGCCGCTGCTCGAAGCGGCGCGTCAACTCCTGCTGCAAATGGTTCTGCAGACGGATGATCTCGGTCATCGACAGGGTGCTCAACTCAAGCATGGGCGGCGTTCGTTGGCTGCGGTGCGCATCGGGTTTGGCGCAATTGTGGCGCCAGCACCCGGCCCTGGCCAGATTCATGCGCGCCGCAGTGCACTACTGCCAGCGATTGTCGGCAAAGTGCGTGGCCTTCGCAGCAGGGCCGCGGGCGCCGCCCACCCCCTGGCTACACTGACCAGTTGCCGCCCCAAACCGCCCCCAAACCGCCCGATTTGAGCCCGCCCATGCCCGCCACCACGATCCGCCAGCAAGACCTGATCGACAGCGTCGCCGCCGCCCTGCAGTACATCAGCTACTACCACCCGGCCGACTACATCGCCCACTTGGCGCGGGCCTATGCGCGCGAGCAGAGCCCGGCCGCCAAGGATGCGATGGCGCAAATTTTGACCAACTCGCGGATGAGCGCCGAGGGCCGGCGGCCGATGTGCCAGGACACCGGCATCGTCAACGTCTTCCTCAAGGTCGGCATGGACCTGCGCTGGGACGGCTACACCGGCTCGGTAGAAGACGCTGTCAATGCCGGCGTGCGCCTGGCCTACCTGCACCCCGACAACCTGCTGCGCGGCTCGGTCCTGGCCGATCCGCTGTTCAGCCGCAAGAACACCAAGGACAACACCCCGGCGGTGATCGAAATGGTGCTGGTGCCGGGCAATACCCTGGAGGTGACGGTTGCGGCCAAGGGCGGCGGCAGCGAGAACAAGAGCAAGCTGCAGATGCTCAACCCCAGCGACAGCCTGGTCGACTGGGTGCTCAAGACGGTGCCGACCATGGGCGCCGGCTGGTGCCCGCCGGGCATGCTCGGGATTGGCGTCGGTGGCACGGCCGAGAAGGCGGTGCTGCTGGCCAAGCAGGCGCTGATGGACGACCTGGACATGTACGAACTGCTGCAGCGCGGCCCCGCCAACCCGCTGGAAGAACTGCGGATCGAGCTCTACGAGAAGGTCAACGCACTCGGCATAGGTGCCCAGGGCCTGGGCGGCCTGACCACGGTGCTGGACGTCAAGATCAAGACCTACCCGACCCACGCCGCCAGCCTGCCGGTGGCGATGATCCCGAATTGCGCGGCCACCCGCCACGCCCATTTCGTGCTCGACGGCTCGGGCCCGGTCTACCTCGATCCGCCCAGCCTGGACCTGTGGCCCGAGGTGCACTGGGCGCCTGACCACCAGCGCAGCCGCGCCGTCAACCTCGACGCCCTGAGCCCGGCCGAGGTCGCCGCCTGGCAGCCGGGCGACACCCTGCTGCTCTCGGGCAAGCTGCTGACCGGCCGCGACGCAGCGCACAAGCGCATCCAAGACATGCTGGCCCGGGGCGAGCCGCTGCCGGTGGACTTCAAGAACCGGGTCATTTACTACGTCGGTCCGGTCGACCCGGTGCGCGACGAGGTGGTCGGTCCGGCCGGCC
>JANXYH010000188.1 GCA_025350145.1 Burkholderiales bacterium
GTCGCGCAGCACGGTGATGCGGTCGGCCAGCAGCAGCGCCTCTTCGAGCGCGTGCGAGATGAAGATCACCGACACGCCGCGTGCCTTGAGGCTGCGCGACGGCCGGCATGTGGCGACCGACCTGACCGCCAACTTCGACCGCGCCAGCATCGTCAAGGCGATGGTCGGACGCGACCTGTCGCAGACCCTGTACGGGCAGAAAAAGACCTCAGTGCGCGCGCCCGGCGAGTGCCTGCTGGCGGTGCGCAACCTGCGCATGGCGGCGATGGTCAAGAACAACTCCCTGTCGGTGTTTGCCGGCCAGGTGACCGGGGTTTTCGGCCTCGTTGGCGCCGGCCGGACCGAGACCTTCAAGGTTGTCGCCGGCCTGATCAAGCGCGACTTCTTCCATGGCGGCGAGGTGCTGCTGCGCGGCAAGCCGGTGCGCTACCGGGTGCCACGCCAGGCGGTGCGCGACGGCATCGCCTACGTCACCGAGGACCGCAAGGTCGAGGGCTTCTTCGAGACCATGTCGATCGCGCAGAACGTCTACATGGGCCTGCTCGGCAAGCTGGGCCAGGCCTTCGGTCTGGTCTCCGGCGCCAGGGCCGATGCCGAAGGGCGGCGCTGGAGCCAATTGCTCAAGGTCCGCGCCGCCAGCGCCGACATGAAGGTGATCGAGCTCTCGGGCGGCAACCAGCAGAAGGTGGTGATCGCCAAGTCGCTGGTGCAGGAGCCCGACATCATCATCTTCGACGAGCCCACCCGCGGCGTCGATGTTGGCGCCATCGCCGAGATCCACGCCGAGATCAACCGCCTGGCCGACAGCGGCAGGGCGGTGGTGGTGATCTCGTCCTACCTGCCCGAAGTGATGGCCCTGTCGGACCGCATCCTGGTCGCCAAGCAGGGCAAGGTGGTGGTCGAATTCGCCGGCCACGAGGCGACCCAGGAAGGCATCATGTATGCCGCCATCCACTGAGCCAGGCTTCGTTCCGCAGTCGCCAGGCAACATCGGCGACCAAGGGTAATTACGCTACCTGTAGCGGCTTGTGACCCGTTTTGACACCAGATATAGTGTGTGTCATCGAACGGTCAAAAGCCTCAGGCGCCGGCCGCTGAGCCCCGCCTGAGGTGACGGGAAACCGCCCACCGCCTACCGCCTACCGCCTTCCGCTTACTGGCCGCTCAGCCGGCAGCCGCCCGCTCAAGTGCTACAGCGCCGAACGCTGTAGCGCCCACTTTCCTCTCCGCAGGCGATCCAAGCGGATCGCCCAGACCACCCTCCGCCCGGAGCGACCACATGCCAAGCTCAGCCCTGACCCCTGCCACCACCACGTCCAGCCCAGCCCCTGGCCGATTGGCGACGGGCCAATTGACAGCTGCCCTGGTCGCCACCTCGGCCAGCACCTCGGCCACCACCTCGGCCTACGCCGGCTACCAGATCATCCGCCGCAACGGCTCGGTGGTGGCGTTCGAGCCGGGCAAGATCGCGGTCGCGCTGATGAAGGCCTTTCTGGCTGTCCACGGCACCCAGGGCGCGGCCTCGGCCAGCGTGCGCGAGACGGTCGACGAGTTGACAGAGTCGGTGGTCCGCGGCCTGTTGCGCTCGCGCCCGGGCGGCGGCACCTTCCACATCGAGGACGTGCAGGATCAAGTCGAGCTTGGCCTGATGCGCGGCAGCCACCACGAGGTCGCCCGGGCCTACGTGCTGTACCGCGAGCGCCGCAGCCAGGAGCGCGCCCGCCAGGGGCAGGCACTGGTGCCGCAGGAGTCGGTGCTGCATGTCGTCGACGCCGGCCGGCGCGTGCCGCTGGACATGGCCAAACTGAAGGCCCTGATCGAGTCGGCCTGCGCCGGCCTGGGTGCCGATGTCAAGGCCGAGCCGATCCTGGCCGAGACCCGGCGCAACCTCTACGACGGCGTGCCGATCGAGGAGGTGCACAAGGCCGCGATCCTGGCCGCCCGCACCCTGATCGAGAAGGACCCGTCCTACACCCGCGCGACCTCGCGCCTGTTGCTGCACACGGTGCGCAAGGAAATCCTCGGCCAGGAGCTGAGCCACGAAGAGATGGTGGCGCGCTATCCCGAGTACTTTGGCCAGTTCATCCAGCGCGGGATCAAGGCCGAGCTGCTCGACCCGCGGCTGGCGCAGTACGACCTGACCCGGCTCGGCCTGGCGCTGCACGCCGACCGCGACCTGCGCTTTGACTACCTCGGTCTGCAGACCCTGTTCGACCGCTACTTCCTGCACATCGACGAGCAGCGCATCGAGATGCCACAGGCCTTCTTCATGCGCGTGGCGATGGGCCTGGCGCTGGGCGAGATCGACCGCGAGGCGCGGGCGATCGAGTTCTATGGCGTGCTCTCCAGCTTCGACTTCATGTCCTCGACGCCGGCCCTGTTCAATTCCGGCACCCTGCGCGCGCAGCTCTCGAGCTGCTACTTGACGACCGTTGCCGACGACCTCGAGGGCATCTACGAGGCCTTGAAGGAGAACGCCCTGCTGTCGAAGTACGCCGGCGGGCTGGGCAACGACTGGACGCCGGTGCGCGCCCTGGGCAGCTACATCAAGGGCACCAACGGCAAGAGCCAGGGCGTGGTGCCGTTCCTCAAGGTGGTCAACGACACGGCGGTGGCGGTCAACCAGGGCGGCAAGCGCAAGGGTGCGGTCTGCGCCTACCTGGAGAGCTGGCATTTGGACATCGAGGAGTTCCTGGAGCTGCGCAAGAACACCGGCGACGACCGGCGCCGCACCCACGACATGAACACCGCCAACTGGATCCCCGACCTGTTCATGCGCCGGGTGATGGAAGGCGGGCAATGGACCCTGTTCTCGCCCAGCACCTGCCCCGACCTGCACGACAAGTTCGGCCTGGCCTTCGAGCGCGCCTACATCGACTACGAGGCCAAGGCCGACAGTGGCCAGATCAAGCTGTTCAAGCGCATCGCCGCCAAGGACCTGTGGCGCAAGATGCTGTCGATGCTGTTCGAGACCGGGCATCCCTGGATCACCTTCAAGGACGCCTGCAATGTGCGCAGCCCGCAGCAGCATGTCGGCGTGGTGCACTCGTCAAACCTCTGCACCGAGATCACGCTCAACACCAGCGACAGCGAGATCGCGGTCTGCAACCTCGGCTCGGTCAACCTGGCCCAGCACCTCTGCGATGACGCCAGTGCCCCTGGCGGCAAGGCGATAGACCAGGCCAAGCTGCAGCGCACCGTCAGCACCGCGATGCGCATGCTCGACAACGTCATCGACATCAACTACTACGCCGTCAAGAAGGCACGCGACTCGAACCTGCGGCATCGCCCGGTCGGCCTGGGGCTGATGGGCTTCCAGGACGCGCTCTACCAGATGCGCTTGCCGTATGCCTCACAAGCAGCGGTGGACTTTGCCGACGCCTCGACCGAGGCGCTGTGCTACCACGCCTACTGGGCCAGCTCGGTGCTGGCCGAGGAGCGCGGCCGCTACTCCAGCTACCGCGGCTCGCTCTGGGACCGAGGCGTGCTGCCGCTGGATTCGCTCAAGCTGCTGGCCGAGCAGCGCGGCGGCTATGTCGAGGTCGACACCACGGTGCGGCTGGACTGGGACGCCCTGCGCCAGCGCATCGCCAGCCATGGCATGCGCAACTCGAACTGCGTGGCGATCGCGCCCACCGCCACCATCTCCAACATCATCGGCGTCGATGCCTCGATCGAGCCCTGCTTCGGCAACCTCTCGGTCAAGAGCAACCTCTCGGGCGAGTTCACCATCGTCAACGAGTACCTGGTCCGCGATCTCAAGGCGGCGGGCCTGTGGGACGACGTGATGGTCATGGACCTGAAGCATTTCGACGGCTCGCTGCGGCGCATAGACCGCGTGCCCGAGGCACTCAAGCAGCTCTATGCCACCGCCTTCGAGGTTGACGCGAGCTGGTTGGTTGAGGCTGCGGCGCGGCGGCAGAAGTGGATAGACCAGGGCCAGTCGCTCAACATCTACATGGCCGGCGCCTCGGGCAAAAAGCTCGACGAGACCTACAAACTGGCTTGGCTGCGTGGCCTCAAGACCACCTACTACCTGCGCACCATGGCCGCCACCCATGCCGAGAAGTCGACCGTGCACGCCGGCGCGATGAACGCCGTGGCCAGCTCGGCCGGCGGCAGCTCGGCGGCGGACGCCGCGGGCGCCACCCTGCCGGCCAGCGACATCGCTTTCTGCTCGATCGACAACCCCGATTGCGAGGCCTGCCAGTGAGCCTGGCATGGCATCTGCCTGACGCCCAAAGGGCGCGGCAAATCGATGCCGACCTAACGCGCAATGCGGACGGAAGATGTCAAGCCAGGTCAAGAAGTGCTTGGTGATTGCGCACAACACTCTGATAATTCAAGACGATAGGACGTACACACATGCTGGTCTGGGAAGACGAGGTCGAAACCCCGCCGATGAAGGTCGCGCAGCCTGCGCACCACGGCCTGCCGCTTGCACATCACGGCCTGCCGCCTGCCCAACACGGCTTGTCGCTGGGCACCACTGGCCAGGCCGCTCTGGCACCTCAGCCGGCCACTCCCGCCGCACACCATGTGCCCAAGGCGCAGCCGCAGTTCGGTAGTGCGCAGCCCCAGTTCGCGGCGCCTGTCCACACCCAGGCCAGGCCGGCGACAGAGACCCCCAAGACCCTCACGGCCCACACCGTTGCGACCGCCACGCGCCGCGTCAACGCGGCCGAGAAGCGCATCATCAACGGCCAGACCGACGTCAACCAGTTGGTGCCCTTCAAGTACAAGTGGGCCTGGGAGAAGTACCTCTCGGCCTGTGCCAACCACTGGATGCCGCAAGAGGTCAACATGTCGCGCGACATCGCGACCTGGAAGGACCCCAACGGCCTGACCGACGACGAGCGCCGCATCGTGATGCGCAACCTCGGCTTCTTCGTCACCGCCGACTCGCTGGCGGCCAACAACATCACGCTCGGCACCTACCGCCACATCACCGCGCCCGAGTGCCGCCAGTTCCTGCTGCGCCAGGCCTTTGAAGAGGCGATCCACACCCACGCCTACCAGTACATCGTCGAATCGCTGGGGCTGGACGAGGCCGAGATCTTCAACGCCTATAACGAGGTACAGTCGATCCGCGAAAAGGACGAGTTCCTGATCCCCTTCATCGCGGCCATCAGCGACCCCCTCTTCCACACCGGCACGCACGAGACCGACC
>JANXYH010000001.1 GCA_025350145.1 Burkholderiales bacterium
CGGGTGCGGGTGCTGCAGGCGCTGCTCGGCGATGCCGGCTTCCATGAGTCGCGCTTGGCGACGCTGAGCGGATACTGAGCCGCAGCATCAGCGCGCAGCGTCGACCCTGCCGCCTTGGCACTGCATCTTGAACTCGGCGTCGCGCGCCATGCCCTCGCGGCTCGCCAGGTCGGCACTGCTTCTGCTGGCCCTGACACTGGCTCAACTTTTGGCCTGCAAGGAGGCTTTGGCGATGGACGCACTCGACACCCGCAAGTACTTTTCGGAGCCCGCCGACATCATGCTGGTGGACCGCGTTCAGGCCGGCGACGTGGCCAAGGTCAAGCAGAGTCTGGCTGCCGGCGCGTCGCCCAATGCCATCGGCAAGAGCGGCTTTGCCCCGATCCATTTCGCCTTTGTCCCGCCCAGCGCCGAGGTGCTGCGGGTGCTGATTGCCGCCGGTGCCGACCCCAACGCCAGGTTGTCCAATGGCAATTCACCCTTGCACTTCGCCGTCCGCATGGCCAACCCGGATTTCACCGCCGTGCTGTTGGTGGCCAAGGCCGATCCGAATGCCCGGGGTGATAACGACAAACCAGTGGTCCATGTCGCCACGGCCTTTCCCGGCAACCAGGCGCTGGAGCAGTTGGCCAAGGCCGGTGCCGACCTCAATGTCGTCTGGGCGAGCAAGTCGCCGTTGCTGCTTGCTGTGGCCGGCATGTCATGGAAGAGCGCCGCCAGCCTGCTCCGGCTGGGTGCCGACCCGGCAATCAAGGATCTCCGCGGCGAGACCGCAGCCGACTGGTGGTGCGGCCAGCTCAAGGACATGCCGGTGGTCGAGAAGAACCGTGCCGACGTGCGGGCGCTGGCCGATGCCTTTGCCGCCCGGGGCGTCACGCTGGCCTGTGCTGCAGATGTGGCCAGACTGCGCTGAGCCTGCAATCGACCCACAAGCGACCGGTGGTGGATGCAGGTTTCCACGCATCGCGCCGCAATCGCCCGGGCCGATACTGGGCCTGCCACGTTCCCCTGCCGTCCATGAACCCCCAAGCTGAATCAGCCATCACCCCGCCCGGCCTGGCGTCCATCGACGCGGTCACCGCCGCCCTGGCCAGTTGCGGCTACATCGCCACGCGGCAGATCTCGACCGCCGTCTACCTCGCCCACCACCTGCGCAAGCCGGTGCTGATCGAGGGGCCGGCCGGGGTTGGCAAGACCGAGCTGGCGGTGTCTGCGGCCAGGGCGCTGGACTTCTCGCTGATCCGCCTGCAGTGCTATGAGGGCCTGGACGACAGCCGCGCGCTGTACGAATGGAAGTACGGCAAGCAACTGCTGTACACGCAAATCCTGAAGGAGAAGATCGGCCTGCTGATCGACTCGGCCGACAGCCTGGCGGCGGCCTTCGGCAAACTGGCCAGCTTTCAGGACATGTTCTTCTCGCGCGACTTTCTGGCGCCCAGGCCGCTGCTGCAGGCGATGGAGCAGCCCGGCGGCAGCGTGCTGTTGATCGACGAGATCGACAAATCCGAGGAGTCGTTCGAGGCCTTGCTGCTGGAGGTGCTGGCCGACTACCAGGTCACGATCCCCGAGATCGGCACGATCCGCGCCCAAGTGCCGCCGCTGGTGGTGCTGACCTCGAACAACACCCGCGAGCTGGGCGACGCGCTCAAGCGCCGCTGCCTGCACCTGCACATCGGTTTCCCCGACGCCGCGCTCGAGACCCAGGTGCTGCGCGCCCGCGTGCCCGACATCGGCGCGACGCTGCTGCGCCAACTGGTGGCCTTTGTCCAGGCGCTGCGCAGCGAGAACATCCGCAAACCGCCGTCTATCGCCGAGGCGGTGGACTGGGCCCGCACTTTGCTGCTGCTGCATGCCCCGGCGCTGGACGAATCGCTGGTGCGCGACAGCCTGAACGTGCTGCTCAAGCGCGAGACCGACATTGCCCAGGTCCAGCGCAGCCTGGCCGGGCTGACCCAGGCGGCGCTGGCCGCCTGACACCGACCGCCACCCCCCAAACGCCGAGAAGCCATGGCCAAATACCGCCCACGCGCCCTGTTGCCCGACGACCAGCCCGGCCCCTGGTGCGCGCCGGTCGAGATCAGCTACGACCAGCGCGATGCCCTGCTCTACGCGGTCGGCATAGGCTGCGCCGATCTGCGCTTCATCTTCGAGCAGCACCCGCAGTTCGCTGTCTTTCCGACCTTCGCGATCCGCTGGGGCAACGCCGGCCTGCAGATCGACCCGGCGGCGATCCCGCCCACGCCTGGCCCGCTGATGCTCGACGCCGAGCGCCTGCTGGAGCAACTTGCGCCGCTGCCGCTGCACGGCAAGGTGGCGGTCCGCGCCCGGCTGATCTCGGTCCAGCCGCGCGGCAAGGGCAACGCCTTTGCCGAGACCCAGGCCGAGGTGCTGGACGACCAGGGCCGGGTCTGCGTGCGCATGGTCAGCGGCTCGTACCGGCGCGGCGTGGCGGCGCTGGGTGACATCGAGCCGTTCGAGGGCGCCGGCATCAGCCAATCCAGCCGCATCAGCGTGCCCACCGAGCGCGCGCCGGATCTGGACTTGCAGGCCCGGATCGGTGCCACCCAGGCGCACATCTACCGCCTCTCGGGCGACTACAACGCGCTGCACATCGACCCGGCGGCGGCCGCCTTCGGCGGCTTCAAGGCGCCTATCCTGCACGGCCTGTGCACCTACGGCCATTGCGCGCAGATGCTGTTGGGCGCCCTGTGCGGCGGTGATCCGGCGCGCTTTTGCAGCCTGAAGCTGCGCTTCTCCTCGCCCGTCTACCCTGGCGACACCCTCCGCCTGCTGGCCTGGCACGACGGCCCCGGCCGGGTCGTGTTCGAGGCCAGGGTGGGCCAGACCACGGTCGTCAACAACGCCTACTTCAGCTACCAAACACCATGAGCGCGCCGGGCCGTTCCCAAGCGCTCATACCGCAGCCCTTCAAGGGCGGAGGTTGACTGATGAGCGCACTCGACACCGGCACCCCCGACCTGCTTGCCAGTCTGGACCAGGGCATCCTGACCCTGACCCTGAACCGCCCCGAGGCGCGCAACGCGATGTCGCGCGACATGGTCCAGGCGCTGCAAGCCCAGTTGGTGGCGGCCGAACTCGATCCGGCGGTGAAATGCCTGGTGCTGACCGGCGCCGGCAAGGGTTTTTGCGCCGGCGGCGATGTCAAGGGCATGGCCGCGGCCGGCGACGGCACGGTCGGCGCGCTGACCATAGACCAGGCCATCCACCGCCAGCGCCTCAACCAGCGCGGCACCGCCGGCAAGCTGTTCAGCATGCCCAAGCCGACCCTGGCCGCCCTGCCCGGTGCGGCCGCCGGCGCGGGCCTGGCCCTGGCGCTGGCCTGTGACCTGCGCATCATGGCCAGCAACGCGATCATGACCACCGCCTTTGCCCGGGTCGGCTTCTCGGGCGACTACGGCGGCAGCTACTTCATGACCCAATTGATCGGCTCGGCCAAGGCCCGCGAGTTGTACTTCCTGTCCGAGCGCGTCGGTGCCGACGAGGCCCTGCGTCTGGGCCTGACCAACTGGGTCTGCGCCGGCGACGAATTGGCCGCCAGGGCCCGCGAGATCGCCCTGCGCCTGGCCAGCGGCCCGAGCGTGGCCTTTCGCTACATGAAAGAGAACCTCAACCGGGCGATGGCCGGCGCGGTCGATGAGTGCCTGGATCTGGAGGCCAGCCACCACATCCACTGTGGCCAGACGGAGGACCACCGGGAGGCGACCAAGGCCTTCGTCGCCAAGCGCGAACCGGTGTTCAACGGCCGCTGAAGTCGATTCGCCGAAGCCCCCCAGCAGCATCCCATTCAAGCTTTCACCACCCACCCCCCGCAACCCAGGAGACAGGCCTCATGTTCAGCCACATCATGGTCGGCAGCGCCGACATCGAACGCTCCAAGCGCTTTTACGACGCAGTGCTCGGCACCCTGGGTGCCGGCGAGCCGGTGCGCAACACCGCCGGCAGCGGCCATCTGCGGCTGTTCTACCGGCACAACGGCGGCACCTTCTGCGTCAGCCAGCCTATCGATGACCAGGCCGCGAGCGTCGCCAACGGCGGCACCATAGGCTTCAAGTGCGACTCGGTGGCGCAGGTCCAGCAGTTCCATGATGTCGCGGTCGCCGCCGGCGGCATATCCATCGAAGACCCGCCCGGCCTGCGCGTCGGCGGTGTGGGCGCCTTGCACCTGGCCTATGTGCGCGATCCCGATGGCCACAAGCTCTGCGCCCTGTTCCGCCCGGGTTGAGGCCCGCATCCACTTCCAGCTCGCACCGCCGCCGCCGCGAGGCTGCCCGGCGGCCGCGGTCGACGCCCAGCCTTCACCCACTTCTTGACCGCCATGCCGCCCATTCCCCGCGCCCAGGCCATCGCTGAACTTACCGCCCCCGGCGCATCGCATGAACTGCAAGACGCGCTGATCGGCGGCCGCCGCCTGCGGGTGTTCAAGAACGCGCCGCCCAGCCTGCGGGCGTTCTTTGCCGCCACCGCCAGCGACCTGCCCTTCATCGCCTACCAGGACGAGCGGCTGAGCTTTGCCCAGGCCTGGGCGCAGTCGGCGCGGATCGCCCAGGTGCTGGTGCAGCATGCCGGCGTGCGCCATGGCGACCGGGTGGCGATCAGCATGCGCAACTACCCCGAATGGATGCTGGCGTTCTGCGCCATCACCTCGATAGGCGCGGTGGCGGTGGCAATGAACGCCCATTGGCAGACCGAGGAGATGGCCTACGCCCTGGCCGACAGCGGCGCGGTCGCGCTGATTGCCGACCAGGAACGGCTGGACCGCTATGCCGCCGGCCCGGCGATTGCCGGGTTGAGCCTGCTGGCGGTGCGCGCCGAGCGCCTGCCCGAGGGCGCGCGCTCGCTTCGCGCCTTGACTGACGCGCTGGGCGATGCGCTCGGCGATGTGCCCATGCCGGCGGCCGAGATCGGCCCCGACGACAACGCCACCATCCTCTACACCTCGGGCTCGACCGGCCACCCCAAGGGCGTGGTCTCGACCCAGCGCAACATCCTCACCGCCCTGCTGTCCTGGGAGCTGGACCGCAGCATCGGCGAGCGCGTCGCCGGGCTGGCAGCGGCGGCGCCGGCCGAGCAGCCGGGCACGCTGCTGGCGGTGCCGCTGTTCCATGTCACCGGGCTGCACGCCTCCTACCTGTCGAGCTTCAGAAGCCAGCGCCGCATCGTCGTGATGTACCGCTGGAATGCCGAGGCCGCGGCCGGGTTGATCGACGCCCAGCGCCTGACTTCGGTGGTCGCGCCTTCGGCCATGACCGGCGACCTGGTGCGCGTTGCCCAGGCCGGCAAGTACAGCCTGGCGACGCTGCAAGTGGTCGGCGGCGGCGGCGCACCACGCCCGCCCGACCAGGTCAAGCAGATCGGCGCCAGCTTTGGCCAGGCCCTGCCCAACACCGGCTGGGGCATGACCGAGACCAACGCCATCGGCAGCGGCATCGGCGGCGATGAATACCTGCAGCGCCCGGCCAGTTCCGGCCGCTGCGCCCAGGTGCTCGAACTGCGGGTGGTCGACGAATCCGGCCAGAGCCTGCCGGCCGGGCAGCGCGGTGAGCTGTTGATCCGCGGCACCTCGATTTTCAGCGGCTACTGGCGCCGACCCGAGGTCAACGCCCAGGTCTTCGTCGACGGCGACTGGTTCCGCACCGGCGACGTGGCCTATCTGGACGACGAGGGCTTCGTCTTCATCGTCGACCGCATCAAGGACCTGATCATCCGTGGCGGCGAGAACATCGGCTGCGGCCAGGTCGAGGCCGCCCTGCTGCTGCACCCCGCCGTGCGCGAGGCGGCGGTCTACGCCGTGCCCGACGAGCGCCTGGGCGAAGAAGTAGGGGCGACGGTGTACGGCGTCGATCTGCCGCCGGCCCAGGCGCTGCGCGAGTTCCTTGCCGGCCACCTGGCCAAGTTCGAGATCCCGCGTTACATCAGCGCCAGCGCCACGCCGCTGCCGCGCACGCCCTCGGGCAAGATCCTCAAGCGCGAGATCCGGGCTGCGGCGCTGGCCGCCATGCCGCCGGCCTGAAGCCAGCGCAGCGCCGCAGCGCCCAGGCCAGGCCCGTGAGCACGCATGGCCGCTCCAAAGCGCTCACACCGGAGCCCATCAAGGGCGAAGGTTGCCTCATGAGCGCCGTCCAGCACGCCAGTAAGTTCATCGCCGGCCCGATCACGCCGACCCTGGCGCGCTTTGCCCTGCCGCTGCTGACCACCAACTTCCTCCACGCCCTGACCGGCACCTGGGGCGCGGTCTGGGTCAGCCATGTGCTGGGCGCCAATGCGCTGACCGCCGTCACCACCGCCAACGTCATCATGTTCATGATGATGGCCGCGGTGATGGGCATAGGCACGGCGGCCGGGGTGGCGATAGGCCAATCGCTGGGCGCCGGTGACGCGCAGTCCGTCAAGCGCGTGGTCGGCTGCGCGATGGCCTGCGTGATGGTCTTCTCCTGCGCCTTTGCGCTGGCCTGCTGGCTGCTGGCGCCGAGCATCATCGCCGCCATCGGCACGCCCGAAGTGGCCCGCGACTACGCCATCTCGCACCTGCGCTGGACGGGGGTGTCGATGCTCAGCATCTTCAACTTCCTGGTCATGCTGATGATGATGCGCGGCTCGGGCGACGCCCGCACGCCGTTCAAGTTCACCCTCGTCTGGATCGCCCTGACCCTGCTGTTCGGGCCGGTGCTGCTGGTCGGCGCCTGGGGCCTGCCCAAGCTGGGCATCGCCGGGCTGGGCATCGGCAGCCTGCTGGCCAACGGCCTGGCCCTGCTCGGCATGGTCGCCTTCGTCTATGTCCAGCGCCTGCCGATTGCCCTGCATGGCGACGACATCCGCCACCTGCGGCCCGACCCGGTGCTGGCCGGCCTGCTGCTGCGCCGCGGCCTGCCGATGGCGCTTGAAGGCATCGTCACCCAGGGCGCCTACTTTGTCCTGCTCGGCCTGGTCAACGGCTACGGCGCGGCCACCACCGCCGCCTACAGCGGCGCGGCGCAACTCTGGACCTATGTGCAGATGCCGGCCAACGCCATGGCCGCGTCGATGTCGGCGATGGCCGCGATCAACATCGGCGCCAAACGCTGGGACCGGGTCGAGCAAATCGCCTGGCGCGGCTGCGCCCTGAGCCTGGGCCTGGCCAGCGCCGTCACCCTGCTGATCTATGCGCTGGGCGACCTGCCGCTGCGCCTGGTCATACCCGAAGGCGGGCCGGTGCTGGACGCCGCCCGGCGAATCAACCACCTGGCGCTGTGGGGCTGGGTCTCGCTGTCGCTGAGCGTCGGGCTGTTCGCGGTGATCCGCGCCAACGGCGCGATGCTGGCGCCGACCCTGCTGTTCGGCATCGCCATGTGGGGCTTTCGGGTGCCGTTCGCGGTCTGGCTGGAACCCTGGCTGGGCGACGCCTCGATCTTCTTGAGCTTTCCCTTCGGCTCGGTCTGCGCCGCCCTGCTCGCCATCGCCTATTTCCGCTGGGGTGGCTGGCGCCGCCGCGCCCTGCTGCTGGCCGATTTGAACGCCCCGCCCGACGACACCCATGTGGGAGAGTGAGACCAAAGCATGCCCGTAGACCTTGCCCCCTCCGCCCCCGGCAGCCGCGCCTGGCTCGACCAGGTCCGCGAACCCGCCATCGACCCCGAGCGGACCATCATCGACCCGCACCACCACCTCTGGCGTGCCGCCGGTAACCGCGCCCGCTACCTGCTGGCCGACCTCTGGGCCGACACCGGCGGCGGCGGCCACAACATCCAGAAGACCGTGTTCATCGAATGCCGCGCCGGCTACCGCAGCGACGGCCCGGAGCATGAGCAGCCGCTGGGCGAGACCGAATTCGTCGCCCGCATCGCCCGCGCCAGCCGCGAAGGCGGCGGCGGCGCCGAGATCGCCGGCTTCGTCGGCCGGGCCGACCTGCGCCTGCCCGCGCCCAGCCTGCGTGCCCTGCTAGACGCCCATGTCGACCTGGCCCAGGGCCTGTTCCGCGGCATCCGCCACGCCGCCGCCTGCGATCCCCACCCCGAGGCCCTGAGCATCCCCGGCCCGGCGCCGGCAGGGTTGATGCAGGACCCCGATTTCCGCGCCGGCCTGGGCCTGCTCGGCAAACTCGGCCACAGCTACGACAACTGGCTCTACCACCACCAGTTGCCCGACTTCGCCGCCCTGGCCCGGGCCGTGCCCGGCACCACCCTGGTGCTGGACCACTTCGGCACGCCGCTGGGCGTGGGCGCCTACGCCGGCCAGCGCGAGGCCATCTTCAGCGCCTGGCAGCGCGACATCGCGGCAATAGCCCAATCCCCCAACGTCGTCGCCAAACTCGGCGGCCTGGCCATGCCCGACAACGGCTTCGGCTGGGACCGCCGCGCCAGGCCCGCCAGCTCGGACGAGTTGGTCGCCGCCCAGACGCGCTACTACCACCACACCATCGAATGCTTCGGCCCGGCGCGCTGCATGTTCGAGAGCAATTTCCCGGTCGACAAACGTTCGCTGCCCTATGGCGTGTACTGGAACGCGATGAAGAAGATTGCGGCCCGCTACAGCGCCGATGAACAGGACGCGATGTTCGCCGGCACCGCGCAACGGGTTTATCGGCTCTGACGGCAGCGGCGGATCAATGCGCCAAATCCCGCGGCTGAACCCCCGCCGCATCGGCACCTGTGCTGCGGCGCAGGCTGCGGTTCAGCGCGGCGCGCCGAACCAGCAAATGGCTGCGTGAGTCGGGCGACAACTGCCTTGACGCGCGCGGGGCGCTGCGGCCGGGCGTGCCCGAGCCGGTCAGGGTGCTCAGTACCGACCGCAGCCTGGCCTTCGGGCAGAGGCGGGCGTTGCAGATCCAGGCGCGGCATATCCACCGCTTCGACAGCCATGTCCAACGTCTTGCATCGTGATCACCCGCCGCAGCTTCACACTCTTGCCTCTGCCTCTGCCTCTGCCTCTGCCGCTGCCGCTGTCGCTGGCCGCCTGCGGCGGCGGACAGGGCGCGGACCCATCCTCCAACGGCTCAACCGCCATTGCCCCTACCGTGAACCCACCCCAGACCGGGACTCCACCCGTGGTCACTGAATCGGACGCCTGGCGGCCACGCTTTCACTACACGCCGCTGCGCAACTGGATGAACGACCCCAATGGGTTGTGCTTCTTCGCCGGCGAGTACCACCTCTACTACCAGTACAACCCGCTGGGCAGCCAGTGGGGCAACATGAGTTGGGGCCATTCGGTCAGCCGCGACCTGGTGTCGTGGAAGGAACTGCCGGTGGCGATCGCCGCCACTGATCGTGTCATGGCGTTCTCCGGTTCGGTCATCGTCGACCGCGACAACAGCGGCGGTTTCGCCCCCATCGGTTCGGCCGAGCCGGCCATGGTGGCGTTCTTCACCGGCTTCGATCCGGTCTCGAAGATCCAGTCTCAGCACCTGGCTTACAGCCTAGACCAGGGCCGAAGCTACACAGCTTTCGCCGGCAACCCGGTGATCGACATCGGTTCGACCGAATTCCGCGATCCCAAGGTCTTCTGGCATGCGCCAACCGGGCGCTGGGTCATGCTGGTGGTGGCCGCGCTGCTGCAGGAGGTGTGGATCTACACCTCCACCAACCTCAAGGACTGGACCAAGGCTTCGACCTTCGGGCCCGCAGGGTCGGCGGCCAACAACATCTGGGAAGTGCCCGACCTGGTCGAGTTGCCGGTCGATGGCAACCTGGCCCGCGCGCGCTGGGTGCTGGTGGTTTCGGTCAACTACGGTGCCCTGTGGGGCGGCAGTGGTGTGCAGTACTTCATCGGCGACTTCGATGGCGCCCGCTTTGTCGCCGACCCCAGCGGCACGATCGACGCGCTGACGCCGCCGGCCGGTGACCTGGTTGCCGACTTCGAGGGCTCGGCATTTCCCCCCGGCTGGAGCATCAGCGGCACGGCATTCGGCAGTGGGCCCGCGGCCGGCGCGCTGGACGGACAGATGCATGTCAGCGGCCACCTCGGGCGCGGCTTGGTCAATTCGTTTCACGGCGGCGACGCTGGCACTGGCACGCTCACCTCACCGCCATTCACCATCACGCGGCGCCACCTCAGTTTCCTGATCGCCGGCGGCAGCACCAACCTCACGCGCTTGGAACTGTTGGTGGGTGACCATGTGGTCATGCGCCGCGCCTCTGGCGACGACACCGAGGTGCTGAAGTGGCAGTCCTGGGATGTCTCCGCGCTGATCGGCCTGCAGGCCGTGCTGCGCGCGGTTGACGAAGCCACCGGCAGTTGGGGCCACATCTGCATCGATCACATCGTGATGACCGACGCCCCGGTGGCCCAACCCAATGTCGCCGACATTGCGCTGTGGGCCGACCACGGGCGCGATTTCTACGCCCCGATCACCTTCTCAAACCTGCCCGACGGCCGCGTGCTGTGGCTGGGCTGGATGAGCAATTGGGACTACGCCCGGGCGCTGCCGACGCAGCCCTGGCGGGGCCAGCAATCGATCCCGCGGCAGCTTGACCTTGTCACGACGCCGCAGGGATTGCGCTTGCGGCAGCGGGTTGCCGACGAGGTCAGCGCACTCATCGAACCCGTGGCGCTGGTCAACATCGGGAGCGTGGCGGCAGCGACGGCAGCGGCAAGTCTTGCGGCGATCGCGCCAACCGGCCGCCAATGGATGGCGCGGCTCGTGGTCCCGACGGCAGGCTTGCTGGCCGCCGTCGGACTGGAGCTTTTCAAGGGCACGGCCCAGGCCGTGCGCGTGGGCTACGACCCGGCCGGCGCCAACTTCTTCGTTGATCGCACGACCAGCGCCCCCAGATTCGCCGGCCAATCCGAGCGCCACGTCGCCAAGCGCCTGCTCGATGGCCCGGAATTCACGCTCGAGATTTGGGCTGACGGCAGCACGCTGGAGCTGTTTGCCGACGGCGGCACGGTCGTGATCAGCGACCTGGTCTACGCAGACCCGGCAGCCACCGGTGTGGCGCTGTTCCATGGCGCCGAGAATCCGCTGCTGAGGTCGCTGGCCCTGCACCGGGTTCGCGCAAGCCTGTTCGCGCCGGTGACCTGAACCGGCAGCAACGCATTGCGACGGCAGAGCGGCAGGTTCATGGCCTGCGGCGAGGCCTTGAGTCGTGCATCGAAAGCTCAAGCGGCCTTTGGCAGCGCTACCTCGCCTGCGCGCCGGAGCACGCCCTGGCTGAAGAAGATCTCGTTGATTTCTTCGCAGTGGTCGAAGAAGCGCTGGTCCCGCTTGGCCTCGAGGCCGCGCACCCGAGGCAGCTCGATGCGCAGCTCGCGCATTCCACTGATCATCGCCGAAACCGTGGCGCGCCATGACGTCGAGCCCGGCATGCTGGCCCTGCACACCGATCGGGGTGCAGCCATGCGCTCCAAGCCAGTGGCCAGCCTGCTGGTTGATCTGGACGTCGCCAAGAGCCACAGCCGACCTCAGGTCTCGGACGACAACCCGTATTCGGAGTCGCAGTTCAAGACCATGAAGTACCGCCCCGAGTTCCCCAAGCGCTTCGGCTGCATCGAGGACGCCCGAGCCCACTGTCAAGCCTTCTTCGCCTGGTACAACGATCAGCACTGCCACAGCGGCATCGGCTACATGACGCCCCACAGCGTTCACTACGG
>JANXYH010000147.1 GCA_025350145.1 Burkholderiales bacterium
GTTGTTCTGACGTGTTCAAACACGCCAACATGGCGGGCACCACGCCGTGGGGCGGCGTGATCGCCGTTGCGGGTGACGACCACATCTCCAAAAGCTCTACCGCCGCGCACCAGAGCGACCACATTTTCAAGGCCTGCGGAACGCCGGTGTTCTTCCCGGCTTCGGCGCAGGAGATCCTCGACCTGGGCCTGCACGCCCTGGCGATGAGCCGCTACGCCGGTCTGTGGACGGCGATGAAGACGATCCAGGAGGTGGTCGAGTCGGCCGCCAGCATCGATGTCTCGGCCGACCGGGTGAAGATCGTGCTGCCCGAGGACTTCGTCATGCCGCCCGGTGGCCTGCACATCCGCTGGCCCGACGTGGCATTGGTCCAGGAAGCCCGGCTGATGGACTTCAAGTGGTACGCCGCGCTGGCCTATGTGCGCGCCAACCGGCTGAACTACAACGTCATCGAAGGCCCGAACGACCGTTTCGGCATCATCGCCAGCGGCAAGGCCTACAACGACACCCGCCAGGCGCTGGCCGACCTGGGGCTGGACGACGCGGCCTGCCGGCGCATCGGCATCCGGCTGCACAAGGTCAATGTCGTCTGGCCGCTGGAGCCGACCATCACCCGGGCGTTTGCCCAGGGCCTGCAGGAGATCCTGGTGGTCGAGGAGAAGCGCCAGGTGATCGAGTACCAGCTCAAGGAGGAGCTGTACAACTGGCGCCCGGATGTGCGCCCGAATGTGCTGGGCAAGTTCGACGAGCGCGACAGCGACCTCGACCGCGACGGGCCCTTCGGTGGCCACGGCGGCGAGTGGAGCCAGCCCAACCCGAGTGACAACTGGCTGCTGCGCGCCCAGGCCGATCTGACCCCGGTGCTGATCGCCCGCGCCCTGGCCAAGCGGCTGAAGAAGCTCGATCTGCCGGCCGACACCGCCGCCGCCATCGACGCCTACATCGGCCAGGCCGACGCCAAGGAGCGCTCGCTGGCCGTCGGCATCACCGGCGGCGCTGATCGCCAGCCCTGGTTCTGCTCGGGTTGCCCGCACAACACCAGCACCCGGGTGCCCGAGGGCTCGCGCGCGTTGGCCGGGATCGGCTGCCATTTCATGGCCACCTGGATGGACCGCGCCACCATCGGCTTCACCCAGATGGGTGGTGAGGGCGTGCCCTGGATCGGCCAGGCGCCGTTCAGCAAGCGGCCGCACATGTTCGCCAACCTGGGCGACGGCACCTACTTCCATTCGGGCTCGTTGGCGCTGCGCCAGAGCATCGCCTCGGGCGCCAATATCACCTACAAGATCCTTTACAACGACGCCGTGGCGATGACCGGTGGCCAGCCGATCGACGGCATCCTGACCGTGCCGCAGATCAGCCGCGCGGTCGAGGCCGAGGGCGCCCGGCAGATCGTCATCGTCAGCGACGACCCCGACAAGTACAACGGCGCGATCAACCTGGCGCCTGGTGTCACTGTGCGCCACCGCGACGAGCTCGACACCGTACAGCGCGAGTTGCGCGAGGTGCCGGGCTGCACCGTGCTGATCTACGACCAAACCTGCGCGACCGAGAAGCGCCGCCGCCGCAAGCGCGGCACGATGGTCGACCCGAGCAAGCGGGTGGTCATCAACGAACTGGTCTGCGAGGGCTGCGGCGACTGCTCGGTGCAGAGCAACTGCCTGTCGGTCGAGCCGGTCGAGACCGAGTTCGGCCGCAAGCGGCGGATCAACCAGAACAGTTGCAACAAGGACTATTCCTGCACCAAGGGCTTCTGCCCGAGCTTCGTCACCGTCGAAGGCGGCGAGCTGAAAAAGCCGAAGAAGGACCGCGCCCAGATCGACCCGTTCAGCCTGGGCAGCCTGCCCGAGCCCAGCCTGCCGGCCACCGCCCAGGCCTGGGGCATCGTCGTGGCCGGCGTTGGCGGCACCGGCGTCATCACCATCGGCCAGTTGCTGGGCATGGCCGCCCACCTCGACGGCAAGGGTGTGGTCACCCAGGACTCGGCCGGGCTGGCGCAAAAAGGCGGCGCCACCTGGAGCCATATCCAGATCGCCGACAGCCCCGGGGCGATCCACACCACCAAGGTCGACAGCGCCAAGGCCGACTTGGTGATCGCCTGCGACAGCATCGTCGCTGCCGGCCGTGCGACGCTGTCGCTGATGCGCCAGGGCAGCACCTATGTGGCGATGAACAACCACGCCACGCCGACTGCGGCCTTCGTCTCCGACCCCGACTGGCAGTCGCCGGCAGCCGGCTGCGAGGCGGCGCTGACGGCGCTGGTCGGCACCGAGCGGCTGGGCATGTTCGACGCCGAGCAGGCCGCCGTGCAACTGCTGGGCAACTCGATCTTCACCAACCCGCTGCTGCTGGGCTACGCCTGGCAGCGCGGCCAGGTGCCGGTGACGCTGGCGGCGATGCGCCGGGCGTTCGAGTTGAACGGCACCCAGATCGACAACAACCTGGCGGCGTTCGAATGGGGCAGGCGCTGCGCCCATGACCTGGCCAGCGTGCAAGCGCACTTCGCTGCGGCCCAGGTGATCGCTTTCGTCAAGCAGCCGTCGCTGGACGAGATGGTCGCCAAGCGGGTCGCCTTTCTGAGCGACTACCAGAACGCCGGCTACGCCCAGACCTATGCCGACTTCGTCGCCCAGGTCAGGCAGGCCGAGTCGGGCCTCAAAAGCACCCGCCTGAGCCAGGCGGTGGCACGCGGCCTGTTCAAGCTGATGGCCTACAAGGACGAGTACGAGGTGGCGCGGCTGCACACCGACCCGGCCTTTGCGGCGCGCATCGCCGACATGTTCGAGGGCGTGGCCGGCAAGGACTACAAACTTGTCCACCACCTGGCGCCGCCAATACTGGCCAAGACCAATGCCAAGGGCGAGCTGGTCAAGCAGCCATTCGGCGGCTGGATCAGGCCGGCATTTGCCGTGCTGGCCAAGCTCAAGGGGCTGCGCGGCACGGCCTTCGACATCTTCGGCCGGACCGAAGAACGGCGCGGCGAGCGGGCGCTGATCGGCCATTACCGCGAGGGCATCGCCGCACTGCTGCCGGCGCTCAGCGCCGAGCGGCTGGCGCTGGCGGTGGAGATTGCCCGCATCCCGGAGGACATTCGCGGCTATGGCCATGTCAAGGCGCGCCACCTGGCGGCGGCCCGGACCAAGTGGGACGGCTTGATGGCGCAGTGGCGTGGCAGCGCTGTGCAGACGCCAGCCTGACCCAGGGTCAAAGTGAATCGGCCCGACAGCACAGGCGGACTGTTTGCCGCGCTGTCGCTGTCGCCGGCGACTATTTGAGCTTGTTTTATTATTCGTTTATTATTCACGGGTGAGCTGCCAGCCTGTTCCGACAAGGCGACTTCTCCTGGGGCGGATGGGTTCTGCGTGACGATCATCTGCGCTCCAGCATTCATTCATGCAAACCGACCCCGATCCGTTGCACGACGCCTTGCTTGCCGAGCTGGCGCGGCGCGGCGTGGCGCGCTCAGACGAGCTGCAGCGCGCGCTGGGTCGCAGCCAGCCGACGCTGTCACGCGCGTTGCGCTCGCTGGGTGCGCGTGTGGCCACGCTCGGCCGCCAGCGCAGCGCGCGCTATGCCTTGCCACAGCCGCTGCGCGGCTTTTCCGGCCAGCAGCCGCTGATCTGGACCGACGAGGGCGGCCGTCGCCTGCCATGGGGCACGCTGACCCACCTGGGCGCTGGCCGGCTGCACATCGAGGCGCCTGGCGTTGACATCGTTTGCGACGGCGCGCTGCCGTGGTTCCTCACAACCCTGCGTTTGCAGGGCTTTCTCGGCCGGCTGTGGGCCCGCAGCCCGGCTGCGTCCGGGCTCGACACCAACCCCGAGCGCTGGCGCATCGACGAGTTGCTGGCGGTGCTGCTGCAACAGGTGCATGACCTGCCCGGCGCGATCGGGCTGGGCGAGCAGGCCGGGGCGGCGATGCCCACCGCCCCACCAGACTCGGCAGCCCGGCTCGCGCAGTTCGACGCGCTGGCCGACGACCTGGCGCGAATGCTGCCAGCGGGCTCTTCTGCCGCAGGCGAGCAGGCCAAATTCCTGCTCGACGACGCCGACGGCGCGCATTGGCTGGTCAAGTTCAGCCCGCCGCGCGGCACGCCGTTCGGTGAGCGCTGGCATGACCTGCTGCATGCCGAGGCGATCGCGTTGGCGGTGCTGGCCGAGCATGGCGTGCCGGTGGCCAGCGCGCGAATCCATTCGTCTGCTTCCCGCACATACCTCGCCAGCGCCCGCTTCGACCGCATCGGCGCGGCCGGGCGCCGCCATATCGTGCCGCTGGACGCGGTCCACGAGGCTTTCGTGCCCGGCCCGCGCCGCGACTGGGCGGCGAGCTGCGAGCTGCTCGTCCGCCAGCGCCGCCTGCCGGGCGAGGCTGCGGCGCAGGCACGCGCGCTGCTGCAGTTCGGCCGCCTGATCGGCAACAGCGACATGCACTTCGGCAACCTGAGCGTCTCGGTCGCCTCACCGTCTGAGCTGGCACGCGGCCGCTTCACGTTGGCGCCGGTCTACGACATGCTGCCGATGCGCTGGCGTCCTGACGTGGCCAGCGGCGAACTCGGCCTGCTGCCATTTACCCCCGAGCCCGCCGACCTCGACGGCGCGGCGCGTCCATTGGCGCAGGCGTTCTGGCAACGGGTGGCTGAAACCGCCGAAATCGGTGCTGCGTTCCGTGCCCTGGCGGCGACGATGGCGCGGCGGCTTCAGGGCTGACGACGCACGGCTGACGACAAGCACAGGTTAGTCCTGAGTGCGCCGCATGCACCGGGGTTCGATACTCGGGCGACCCATCTACTTTTGTCGCGAGGTCCCTGCATGAGCCGCAAGTTCCGTCTTCTACTCATCGGTGCCGGCCTGTCGGTCGTCACCGGCGCCCTGCTGGCCCAGGCCGGCGGCCTGACCCGGGTGATGGTCGGCCGGGGTGATGTTTCGGTGCCGGGGCGCGAGGCGGTGGTCGCCCGGGTCGAGGTTGCGCCCGGCGCCAAGGCCGGCCGCCACACCCATCCGGGCGACGAGATCAGCTATGTGCTGGAGGGCGAAAGCACCCTGTTGATCGACGGCCAGCCGCCGCGCACGGTCAAGGCCGGCGAGTCGTTCATCATCCCCGCCGGCGTCATCCACGACGCCCACAACACCAGCAACGCCCCGGTCAAGCTGATCGGTGTCTACGTCGTCGAAAAGGGCAAGCCGCTGGCCACTCCGGCGCCGTGAACGTCTGGCCGGCGATTGCGGCGGCGTGAACGTCTGGCCGGCGATTGCGGCGGCGTGAGCGTCTGGCCGGCGATTGCGTCGGCGCAGCGCGCCCAGGCCGGTGCGCGGCTGCCGTTTCGCATCGCCGACGCGGGCCAGGCGGTGGCGGTGGGCTCGGTCGCACGCCAGCATCTGCGGGCCTTGCAGGCCTGGCCCGAAGCCCTGCACACCGATGCCGGCGGCATCACCCTGAGGCTGCCGGCGGCCGAGCGCGACGACTTTTTCGCCATGGCCAACGCCAGCCTGCGCCGGCAGGGGCTGATCCTGGCCTGGCGCGACGAGACCTACGCCGTGCCGGCCGATGACGGCAGCCGGGTGCTGGCGAGGTTCGAGCGCGCCGCCTCGCGCTTCTGGGGCAGCCTGAGCTATGGCGCCCATTGCAACGGCTATGTCGCCGACGCCGCCGGCCGGCCGGTGGCGCTGTGGATCGCCCGCCGCAGCGCCACCAAGTCCACCGACCCGGGCATGCTCGACAACCTGATCGGCGGCGGCGTGCCCTACGGCCAGACGCCGGCCGAGACCGTCGTCCGTGAGGGCGACGAGGAGGCCGGCCTGGATGCGGCCCAGATGCACGGCCTGCAGCCCGGTCGGGTGCTGCGCCTGGCGCGCGACATCCCCGAGGGCTTGCAGCATGAATGGACCAGCGTCTACGACCTGGCGCTGCCAGCCGACTGGCGGCCGCACAACCGCGACGGCGAGGTCCAGAGCCACACCCTGATGCCGCTGGCCGAGGCATTCGAGCGCGCCGCCGCAGCCGAGATGACCGTTGACGCGACGCTGGTGACGCTGGACTTCTGCCTGCGCAGGCAGCTGCTGCCGCCCGACCAGCATCGTCTGCTGGCCGAAGCCGCCGCCGGGCTCTGGCGCGGCCTGGCGGCCTGATCTCCCGCAGCCTGTCGCTGCTGGCTGCAGCCTGTGCCGGCCACGCACCGCCAGGTCGCGGCGCGGCGGTGGCGGCCTGCCCCGCTGGCTACAGTGCACTGCGCTGACCACCTCCAAGATCAACCCCATGCCCACCACCGACACCGCTGTCAGGCCGCAACGCTGGCAAGGCTTTGTCGCCGCCTGCCTGCGCTACTTCCACGCCTACGCCAACTGGTTGGTCGGCATCAGTTGGCGGCGCTTCGCAGTGCTGGCCGTGCTGTTGCTGATTGCCGCAGCCTTCTTGCGCGAGGTGCCGCCGTTCAGTTGGAGCTACACCCACAAGCTGCCCCGCGCGCAGGCGCAGGCGGTGGCCAAACCGGCCACCCCGCCCAACATGGCGCCCAACACCCCGCCCAACACGGCGCCCAACACGGCGCCCACCACGCCACCCACCACGCCACCCAGCACCCCGGCCGTGCCGGCCCCGCCGGCCACCGACGCGAGCGCTGCAGGCAAGATCGAGCTCAAGGTTGATCGCCATGGGGTACGGATAGGCGTTGAGACCGCACCCGCGGCTTCGGCCGCATCGGCCGCAGCATCTGCCGCCCGGGCTGCGCCGGCCGCTGGCCCGTCTATTGACATCCAGATCAACGCCGACAGCGACTCGCCGACGGTGCGCGAGGCCATCGCCGACGCGCGGCGCTCGATCGAAGAGGCGCTGCGCGAGGCGCGCGACGTCAAGCGCGAGGCCGATCAGGCCGCCCATGACACCGCCCATGAACACGCCGCTAGCAAGCGTGAATTGGGCGAGAGCTTCAGCGTCCGCGAGGTCAGCTTGGGCCGCTTCCTGCCCAACTTGGCGCTGTTCTGGATCGTTGCCTCGGCGATCGTCAAGATCACCTACAAGCGCCAGATCCAGGCCGAGGCCCAGGCCGCCCAGGCGGTGCAGGTGGCCGAGGCCGAATCGCTCAAGCGCCAGGTCATAGAGGCCCGGATGGCGGCGATGCAGGCCCAGGTGGAACCGCATTTCCTGTTCAACACCCTGGCCTCGATCGACCACTTGATCGAGGTCGATCCGCCGCGTGCCAGCCAGATGCAGAAGCACCTGATCGCCCTGCTGCGCAGCGCCATGCCCAATCTGCGCGACGCCGGCAGCGCCCAGCATCGCGACCTGGCCGCTGAACTGGCGATGATCCGGCCCTACCTCGAAATCCTCAAGATGCGGATGGAGGAGCGGCTGAGCACCGCCATCGACGTGCCCGACGGCCTGCTGTCGGCCGAGTTCCCGCCAATGATGTTGCAGACGCTGGTCGAGAACGCCATCCGCCATGGCCTGGAGCCCAAGCCCGAGGGCGGCGCCATCACCATCCGGGCCGAGATCGTCCACGGCAAGCTCAACGTCAGCGTCACCGACACCGGCCTGGGTTTCGGCCGAGCGGCCACTGCCGGCACCGGCGTGGGCCTGGGCAACATCCGCGAGCGCCTGCAATTGCGCCACGCCGGCAACGCCAGTTTGGTGATTGCCGCCAACCCCGGCGGCGGCACCGTGGCCACCATCGCGCTGCCCTACCGATCGGTCGGCGTGACGGCGGCGGCGGCGGCGGCGGCATCGTCGTCGTCGTCGTGAGCGGCGCCCACAAAAAAGCGCCCCGCAGGGCGCTTTTTGGCGGTCCGAAACTGAAGGCTTCAGGCCGGCTTGCGGCGCAGCGCGCCCAGACCCAGCAAACCCAGGCCGAGCAGCGCCAGCGAACCCGGCTCGGGGACACGGCCAGCCTCAAAGAAGCGGAAGTGGCCGGCGGCCTGAGACTCTTCGTAGCCGTCGCCGGTGTCACGACCGAGGCTGTCGCCACCCGACAGCACATAGCTGTCCAGGGTCAGGCCAAACGGGTTGGTACGCGCCGCGCCGGAGTGGATGTCGGCGTCGTTGACCGACAGCGCAACCGCCTCGACACCGTCAAACAAGCCATTCAGGGAAATGATCACCCCGGCCAAGCCGTTGAACTGGCCGACGTTGCTCGACTCGCCGTTGACCGCAAAGTTCACCGTGTCGCCCGGGTTCAGGGTCACGACATGCGAATAGGAAAAGTCGAACCCCGCGACAGCGGTCTGGCCTATCGTGCCGCTGAAGCTCGTCGTGCCGTTGTTCTTGACGCTCCAGAAGCCGGTATCCGGCCCAGGGCCACCCATGTCGGTGAACGCACCCGGCGGTGTCGCGCTTTGGTAAAACGTGGTCACCGCCAGGTCATAGCCGACGACGGCGGCCGACGCGGTCGAGACGCCCAGCGCGGCCAAGGCGGCGGCAAGGATCAGGTTCAGTTTGCGCATGGATTTCCTCCGAGAAAATTTGAAGCCAGGTCTGGGCGCCGGAATTGGCTGCCAGCGGGGATCTGCAAGGGGACAAGCACAATATGTGCCACAAATTGCAAGTGATTGATTTGCCAGCAGAAACCTTGGGGCGACTGAGTGCTGAATCGGGTCACTGTAAAAATCGTCGACAGCCGGCGCGAGGCCGACTGGCCTGCCATCGCGGCGTCCGACCGGCGTCGACGACCGGCCAGCGTGATCGACGCCAACCCGGAGATGCCCCGTGACCGAAGCCCAGCCCAGTGGCCCGCGCGCCGTCATCGCCGACGACGAGCGGCTGATGCGCGAACAATTGCGCGCCCGCTTGGCCGAGGTCTGGCCCGAGCTGGCCATCGTCGCCGAGGCGCGCAACGGCCAGGAGGCGGTGGATCTGGTGGATCAACACCGGCCCGAGATCGTCTTTCTCGACATCCGCATGCCTGGCCTGACGGGTGTTGACGCAGCCCGGCAGATCGCGCAAATGGCGGTGGCCGAGGACGAATCGCTGCCCGAAATCGTCTTCATCACCGCCTACGACCAGTACGCGGTCGAAGCCTTCGAGCAGGGCGCGACCGACTACGTGCTCAAACCGGCCGAGCGCGCGCGCCTGCAAATCAGCGTCGACCGCATCCGCGAGCGCCTGGCCAGGCGCGGCACGGCCGACCCGCTGGCCGCGCCGCCCTTGCAGCAATTGCTGCATCGGCTGGCGGCGCAGGCCAATCCCGGCGCCGTGCCGCGCTACCTGGAGTGGCTCCAGGCCTCGGTCGGCCAGAGCATCCAGATGATCGCGGCCAGCGAGGTGCTGTTTTTCATCAGCGACGAGAAGTACACGCGGGTCCAGACCGCCCAGATCGAGGCGCTGA